>NZ_JBLWNV010000003.1:0-10012 GCF_048452805.1 Pantoea sp. K16
TCTTCGCTTTGGCGCGGGCGATAGCGGCCTGAACCGCGGCTTTACGCGGATCGGTCTCAGCGGCGGCGTCTGGCACGGCTTCTGCAGCGCTGTCGCCTGCGGCCTGTGCCTCGGCGTTTTCAGCCTGTGCCTCGGCGTTTTCAGCCTGTGCGGCTTTCTTCGCTTTGGCGCGGGCGATAGCGGCCTGAACCGCGGCTTTACGCGGATCGGTTTCAGCGGCGGCGTCTGCAGCGCTGTCGGTTGCGGCCTGCGGTGCCTCGGTGCCTTCAGCCTGAGCGGCTTTCTTCGCTTTGGCACGGGCGATGGCGGCTTCGACTGCCGCTTTACGCGGATCGACACTGGCCTCAGCCTGGTTATCCGCCGCCTCAACCGGCACTGTTTTCTTCGCTTTCGCCCGGGCAATAGCCGCTTCAACCGCCGCTTTACGCGGATCGACGGTCTGACGCGTCACCGGCTGGGTTTCAGCCTGCGCCTCGGCCTGACGCAGACGCGCCTGCGCATGGCGGGCTTCACGCTGGGCTTCAAGCGTTGCCTCATCCGGTTCGGCCGTCTGGCGGGCTTTCACCCGCGCTTTGGCCGCAGCCAGTTCGCCGGTATCGGTGCGGGCAACGCGTTGCTTCGCCTCTTCATGACGCGCTTCACGAGCCTGCTTTTCACGCTCCAGTCGCGCCTGGCGTGCTTCGAAGCGTGCTTTGGCTTCCAGCGTGCGTTTCGCTTCCAGATCGATGGCGCGCAGTTCCGCTTTTTCCTGACGGTAATATTGCACCAGCGGAATGTTGCTCGGGCAGACATAGGCGCAGGCACCACATTCGATGCAGTCATCAATATGGTGAGCGCGCGCTTTATCGTGATCGCCGCCCTGGCTGTACCAGTAAAGCTGCTGCGGCAGCAGTTTGGCCGGACAGGCATCGGCACAGGCTGAACAGCGAATGCAGGACTGCTCTTCGTCGTTGTTGCCCATCTCACTGGCAGACGGGGCAAGAATACAGTTGGTGATCTTCACCACCGGCACATCCAGCGATGGCAGAGTAAAGCCCATCAGCGGACCGCCCATGATCACCATCTGACGCGGCGCAGGCGTGAACCCGACCTGGTGTAACAGATGGCTGATCGGGGTGCCGAGACGACTCCAGACGTTACGCGGCTGGGCGATCGCCTCGCCGGTCAGCGTCACAACGCGTTCGGTGATCGGTTCACCATTAATAATGGCCCGCTTAACCGCCCAGGCGGTGCCGACGTTCTGCATCAGCACGCCGATATCGGAGGAACGCCCGCCGTGCGGCACTTCCTTACCGGTCAGGATTCGGGTCAGCTGCTTGGCACCGCCGGAGGGATATTTGGTCGGGATGACCCGGATGTGCAGATCGCGCTCGCTACCCAGCGCCTGCTTCAGTGCGGCAATGGCTTCAGGCTTGTTATCTTCAATGCCAATCAGCACCTGTTCAGCCTGTAACACCCAGGCGAGAATACGGCTGCCTTCCAGGACTTCGGCAGCGTAGTCCTGCATCAGACGATCGTCAGCGGTGATATAAGGCTCACACTCCGCCGCGTTAATAATCAGGGTTTTAACCCCGCGCAGGCCGCCCTTCAGTTTGGTGGCGGTGGGAAAACCCGCGCCGCCGAGACCGGCGATGCCGGCGTCGTGAATACGCTGCACAATGTCGGCGCGCGGATGCTGACGGTAGTCAGGCAGCGGATCCAGCGGCATCCAGCGGTCGTCGCCATCTGGCGTCAGGAAAATGCAAAGCTCAGAGAGACCAGAAGGGTGCGCGGTCATATGCTGACCGATATCTTCAATCACGCCGGAGGTGGGCGCATGGACTGGCAGCATGCGGCCAGTGCCAAATGTCAGAGGCTGACCGCGCAGCACTTTGTCGCCAGGCGCAACGCAGATCTCACCTTCATGTCCGATATGCTGTTTCAGTGGGATAATAAAACGGTGCGGCAACGGCAGTTCGCTGAGCGGCGTGCCGTTGGACTGGGTTTTCATTTCCGGCGGATGAATACCGCCCTGAAAATCCCAGACCTTCTCTTTTTTCAGGAAGTTAAACAGATTAAGCATGAGTTTCTACCGGGATCACCCGTACAGGAATGGTATTTAAATCCCACTTCCAGTTAGCTGGCGTGGTGGCAACCGGACGCATTTCAATACAGTCAGTCGGGCAGGGCGCGACACAGAGATCGCAGCCGGTGCAGACATCGCTCAGCACGGTGTGCATGGCGCGGGTTGCCCCGACAATCGCATCCACCGGACAGGCCTGAATACATTTGGTGCAGCCAATGCAGTTGGCTTCATCAATAAACGCAACGGTGCGCACCGGCTCTTTCGCCGTTTCGTCGCCATCAATCGGCTGCGGTTCAACGTTAAGCAGGGCTGCCAGCTTGAGCATGGTCTGCTCACCACCTGGCGCGCATTTATTGATCGCTTCACCATTGTTACCGACCGCATCCGCATAGGGACGACAACCCGGATAGCCACACTGACCGCACTGGCTCTGCGGCAGGATGGCATCAATCTGCTCAACAATAGGATCTTCTTCGACTTCAAAGCGGCGCGAGGCGTAACCCAGCAGCGCGCCGAACACCAGGCTCAGCGCACTTAATACGGCAACAGCAATCCAGATCGCGGTCATCAGAATTTCACCAGACCGCTGAAGCCCATAAACGCCAGCGCCATCAGGCCCGCGGTAATCAGGGCGATGGAGTTGCCTTTAAACGGGGCAGGAACATTGGCCAGCACCAGCCGCTCGCGCATACCGGCGAACAGCACCATCACCAGCGAGAAGCCGATAGAGGCACTGAAACCATACAGCGCGGCCTGCATAAAGGTGTGGTTAAGGTTGACGCTCAGCAGAGGTACGCCCAGCACCGCACAGTTGGTGGTGATCAGCGGCAGAAAGATACCCAGCAGACGATAGAGCGACGGGCTGGTTTTACGCACCACCATTTCGGTGAACTGCACCACGACGGCGATCACCAGGATATAGGCCATGGTACGCAGATAGACCAGATCCAGCGGCAGCAGGATCAGATGGTTGACCAGCCATGCGCAGATCGAGGCCAGGGTAATGACGAATGTCGTGGCGAGACCCATGCCAATCGCCGTTTCCAGTTTTTTGGAAACGCCCATAAAAGGACACAGGCCGAGAAACTTCACTAATACGAAGTTATTCACCAGCACGGTGCCAACAAAGAGAAGCAGATAATCGGTCATTTTTTCGCCTGGGAGCCAGAAAGCGGCTTATTATCATTGATAGCGCGGCGTATCTCAACACCTGCGCCATCCGCTGAGCGGCAGACCGCACTCAGAATTAAATTCCTGACATAACTCACAGCGTTATGGCGCGATAAAGGTCGTTTTTACCCGTTTTGAGCGTTTGAAGTAGGGCGCAAACACCGCAGCGGCCAGCAGCGACAGCAGTAATGTCTGGAGGGCACGGCTATCGGTAACCGGCGTAAAGGCAAAGGTTTTCAGCGCCAGCAGCACGGTAATCAGCAGCCAGAGCAGGTAGTGACGCGGCAGGCGGCGGGAGCGCTTAAAGAACAGCCAGCTGATCCAGAGACTATAAGCCCAGACCGCCACGGCGGTGAGCAGGGAAATAGCCCAGTAAGAGAAGAGTGTGCTGCCGTGAGAAAAAAGCGCCACACGCCATTCCGGATTAAACAGTGGTGTCAGATACATCGCCAGCACCAGAACGGTGGTTAACAGGGTCATTATCAGCCAGGCCAGCGGCAGCAAAAGCCAGCCACCAATACGCGGCGCAGCAACCTGTTCATTCATCGTGGTTATTCCTGTCTCGGGGAGTCGAAGCGCAGCAGAATAACATGTCCAGAGGGGCACGCCCATCCGGACAAGATCAGCGGGATAAACAGCGATAAATCAGCCGAAAATCAGACCACGTAGCGCCACACCGTTTTAGGGACACAGCCGAGATCATATAACCGTCCGCCAGAGACCAGTTCAGCACGTCGGTGATCGGCAGCCCGGTACATATTGATGATTTCCAGATCATTCGTCAGGGAGTAATTAAGATGATCGAAAAGCTTTTCCAGACTGTCTGAATTATTTACTTTGCGGAATTTAAGCAGGTAATCGTGCGCAGTCATCATTGCCATAACAGATAGAAGTAACAAAGGAGTGCTCAGTATAGGGGGCAAGCTTATGCTGTCCAGATCATGCGGCTTAAAAAAGGCGAAAATCAGATAAAAGCACCTTATTAGTCACTAAAACTCCATATCTGGCTTTTTTACTATTGTCTGAGCCAGCAACTCAGCGTCTCTATCTTAAACACCTCACTAACTAATTACGGACAGAGTCGGCATAAAGTGTTTAAAAGCAGAGGTTAAATATTATTTTTTTCTTATTCAGCGCTGACAATGCATTAGTGGCTTCTTTCTCACCCTTTTAGCCCAAAAAAATTAACCATTCTGCACTTAGTGCCAGAGAAACGTTTCGCCCCTGACTCAGGCCAGCGATCTACTGTGCGGACTATCACAAATCCCATTTTTTGTTCATCGCAGGCCGGATAACCCGTTTTGTACGCCTGGCTGTAATCGTTTCCAGTGGCAGTAAGCATAAGCGATTCTGTTTATTACAATTATTTAACGAGCAGATTTTTTCTACTCAGCCGTTTTATCCATAACTCCCTCGTCAGCCAAACCGTGTGACTACACGTAACCCCTTTAAATTGCTCTGTTTTGTGAAGTGTGTCGCCATTATGCACGCTTTTTTAGTCCAGTCTAAGCAGGCTCTCTACCCTAAACAGCAAACGCCTTTCAGAGGATTAAAAACTATGTGGAAACGTTTACTTCTGACCACGCTGGTCAGCGCCGCGTTAACCGGCCCGGTACTCGCTGCAGATATGACGGTCGGCTTCTCGCAGGTAGGTTCGGAATCTGGCTGGCGTTCGGCGGAAACCAACGTAGCGAAAAGCGAAGCCAAAAAACGCGGAATCACCCTGAAAATCGCCGACGGACAGCAGAAACAAGAGAATCAGATCAAGGCGGTACGTTCGTTCATCGCTCAGGGCGTTGATGCCATCTTCATCGCACCGGTGGTGCAGACCGGCTGGGAGCCGGTACTGGAAGAAGCCAAAGATGCCAAAATCCCGGTTTACCTGCTGGACCGCGCCATTGTGGTAAAAGACAAATCGCTCTATCAGGCGGTGGTGACGGCTGACAACGTGCTGGAAGGCAAGCTGATTGGCGACTGGCTGGTGAAAACCGTGGGCGACAAGCAGTGTAATGTGGTGGAACTGCAGGGCACGGTGGGTGCCAGCGTGGCAATCGATCGTAAGAAAGGCTTTGCTGAAGCGATCAGCAACCATCCAAACATTAAAGTGATCCGCTCGCAGTCGGGTGACTTTACCCGCAGTAAGGGTAAAGAGGTGATGGAGAGCTTTATCAAGGCGGAGAACAACGGCAAAAACATCTGCATGGTTTACGCGCATAACGATGATATGGCGATCGGTGCCATTCAGGCGATTAAAGAAGCTGGCCTGAAACCGGGCAAAGATATTCTGACCGGCTCGATTGATGGTGTACCGGATATCTATAAAGCGATGCTGGCGGGTGAGGCTAACGCCAACGTGGAGCTGACGCCAAACATGGCTGGCCCGGCGTTTGATGCGCTGGAAAAATTCAAGAAAGATGGCACGCTGCCGCCAAAAGTGATCAAGACCGAATCTAAGCTGTTCCTGCCTGCCGACGCGCAGAAGGAGCTGGATACCAAAAAAGGCATGGGTTACTGATTCACCGATCAGCCGCAGACCAGCCGCAGACCGCCCTACGGGGCGGTTTTTCATGACGTGAGGCGGAGTGAGCAGAATGACCACGCAAAATGAAACACCGCTGTTATCCATCAGCGGCGTCAGCAAAGGTTTTCCCGGCGTCAAAGCGCTGAATAATGTTTCCTTTGATATCCGTAAAGGGGAGATCATGGCGCTGCTGGGGGAGAACGGTGCCGGCAAGTCCACCCTGATTAAAGTGCTGACCGGTGTTTACAGCCGTGATGCAGGGACCATCACCCTGAATGGTGAGCCGATTACGCCGCATAATACGGCGCAGGCGCAGGAGATGGGCATCGGCACCGTTTATCAGGAAGTTAATATGCTGCCGAACATGTCGGTGGCAGATAACCTCTATATTGGCCGTGAACCGCGCCGCTTTGGCATGATCGACCGTCGCCGGATGGTGCGGGAGGCCGATGCGCTGATGCGGAACTATGGTTTTTCCCTCGATGTGACACGTCCGCTGGGCCACTACTCGGTGGCGATGCAGCAGATTATCGCCATCTGCCGCGCGGTCGATCTTTCCGCCCAGGTTTTGATCCTGGATGAGCCGACAGCCAGTCTGGATGCCAGCGAGGTTGAGATGCTGTTTACCCTGATGGCGCAGTTAAAAGCCAAAGGGATGAGCCTGATTTTTGTGACGCACTTTCTCGACCAGGTGTACCGCATTACTGACCGGATTACCGTGCTGCGTAACGGGCAGTTTATCGCCACCCGCGATACCGCCACGCTGCCGCAGATTGAGCTGATTAAGCTGATGCTGGGTCGCGAACTGCTGGAGACGGCGCTGCAGCGGCAGGGCAGCACGCTGCGCAGCAATCAGCCGGTGGTGTCGTTTGAGGATTACGGCAGGAAAGGCACCATCGAGCCCTTTAACCTGGAAGTTCGTCCAGGCGAAGTAGTGGGACTGGCGGGGCTGCTGGGTTCGGGCCGCACCGAAACCGCCGAGGTGTTGTTTGGTATTCGTCGTGCCGACCGAGGAACAGCGAAGATCAAAGGCAAGGTGCAGCGCATTACTAATCCGGCGAAAGCCTCACAGCTGGGCATGGGTTTTTGCCCGGAAGATCGCAAGACTGACGGGATTATCGGCGCGGCCTCGGTTCGTGAAAATATTATTCTGGCGTTACAGGCGCAGCGCGGCTGGCTACGGCCAATTAAGAAGCGTGAGCAGCAGGCGATTGCCGATCGTTTTATCAAGAGTCTGGGTATCCGTACGCCGCATGCAGAGCAGCCTGTGGAGCTGTTATCGGGCGGCAACCAGCAGAAGGTGCTGCTGTCGCGCTGGCTGGTGACCAAACCGCAGTTTTTAATCCTCGACGAACCGACGCGCGGCATTGATGTGGGCGCGCACGCCGAGATTATCCGTTTAATTGAATCCCTGTGCGCCGATGGTCTGGCGCTGCTGGTGATCTCCTCTGAACTCGAAGAGCTGGTCGGTTATGCCGATCGGGTGTTGATTATGCGCGATCTGAAGCAGGTGGCAGAAATTCCGCTGGAGCAGCTTTCGGTAGCGTCGATCGTCAATGCTATCGCGGACGGAGGGGTAAAACATGCTTGAGTCCCCTATGACATCTGAAAAAACGCCACGTCGTAAGCTGAAACTCCCGCCAGGGATGCCGCAAATCGCCGCGCTGCTGTTGGTGCTGTTGATTGACAGTCTGGTGGCCAATAACTTTTTTGCCGTGCATCTGCAGGATGGGCGTCTGTTCGGCAGTCCGATCGATATTCTTAACCGTGCGGCACCGGTTGCCCTGCTGGCGATCGGGATGACGCTGGTGATCGCCACCGGCGGCATCGATCTTTCCGTGGGTGCGGTGATGGCGATCGCAGGCGCGACGGCTGCGACATTGACCGTAGCCGGACACGGTGTGCCGTTTATTATTCTCTGCACGCTGGGAACCGGTTTAGCCTGTGGCGTATGGAATGGCGTGCTGGTGGCGCTGCTGCGTATTCAGCCATTTGTTGCCACGCTGATTCTGATGGTCGCCGGGCGCGGAATCGCTCAGCTGATTACGCAGGGGCAGATTGTGACGTTCGACAGTGACAGTCTTGGCTGGTTTGGTAACGGCTCGCTGTGGATGTTGCCGGTCCCGGTCTGGATCACACTGGTGGTAGCGCTGGCGGTCTGGCTGCTGACGCGCAAAACCGCGCTGGGTCTGTTTATCGAAGCTGTTGGGATTAATCTGCGCGCGGCCCGTAACGCGGGTGTGACAGGCTGGCTGGTGGTGATGTCAACCTACGCCATAAGTGGCGTTTGTGCCGCTGTTGCGGGGCTGATCGTCGCGGCGGATATACGCGGTGCGGATGCCAATAACGCCGGATTATGGCTGGAGCTGGATGCGATTCTCGCCGTGGTGATTGGCGGTGCGTCGCTGATGGGTGGCCGTTTTAATCTGGTGTTGTCGCTGATCGGCGCGCTGATTATTCAGTCGATGAATACCGGGATTTTGCTCTCCGGCTTCCCGCCTGAGCTGAATCAGGTGGTGAAAGCGGTGGTGGTGATGTGCGTGCTGTTGCTGCAGTCACCACGGTTTATTGCGATGTTGAAACGGAGACGCCCGACATGATTAAACGTCATCTTCCGCTGATGATCACCTTGCTGGTGTTTGTGGCGGGTTACCTGTTTTGTCTGAGTCAGTTTCCGGGCTTTGCCTCCACCCGGGTAATCTGCAATATCCTGACCGATAATGCTTTTCTTGGGATTATCGCCGTCGGCATGACCTTCGTGATTTTATCGGGCGGTATCGATCTGTCGGTGGGTGCGGTGATCGCCTTTACCGGCGTGTTTCTTGCCCGGGCGATTGGCGATTTTCATATCGATCCCTTGCTGGCCTTTGCGCTGATTCTGTCGCTGGGCGCGCTGTTCGGGGCCATGATGGGCTGGCTGATCGATGCGCTGAAGATTCCGGCATTTATCATTACGCTGGCGGGGATGTTTTTCCTGCGCGGATGCAGTTATCTGGTGTCGGAGAACTCAATTCCTATCGATCATCCGTTCTACAGCATGCTTTCCAGTCTGGCGTGGAAAGTGCCGGGCGGTGGGCGTCTCAGCCTGCTGGCGGTGATTATGCTGGTGGTGGTGTCTGGCGGGATTATTCTGGCGCACCGCACGCGCTTTGGAAACCGGGTTTACGCCATCGGTGGCAATATGACATCCGCCCAACTGATGGGCGTTTCGACCCGTGCGACCACCATTAAGATTTATATGCTTTCCACCACGCTGGCGACGCTGGCCGGGATCGTGTTCTCGATTTATACCTCGGCAGGTTATGCGCTGGCAGGGCTGGGTGTAGAGCTGGATGCGATCGCGTCAGTGGTGATTGGCGGCACGCTGCTGTCGGGTGGTGTCGGTACAGTTTTGGGCACGCTGTTCGGTGTGTTGATTCAGGGGCTGATTCAGACCTGGATTAACTTCGACGGTACGCTGAGTTCCTGGTGGACCAAGATCGCCATCGGAATTCTGCTGTTTGCGTTTATCGCCCTGCAGCGGTTACTGACGGTCATCTGGGATCGTCAGCAGAACGCGCCCGTTAAGCGATTACCTTCCTGAGTTCTTCAGTACTCCGATCAATGGCGGCTCGCAGGAGCCGCCTTTTACTGCGCCAGAGGCAGCACCATTACCGTAACTTCTTCACCCGCGATTTGCCGCTGTTCCACCGCCTGCCATCCTGAACGCTGATAGTACGCCTGTTGATCGGGTGTATAGAGCCACAGTTCACCCATCTGCTGTTGTCTGGCTCGCGCAATCGCCTGCTGTATTAACGCTTTTGCCACGCCCTGACCCCGGAATGCCTTGTCCGTCACCACCTCACCAATCCAGAATTCTCGTGCCGGAATGTCATCCAGTTCATAGCGAATGACGCTGCAGGTCGCGACCACCGTTTCGCCATCCGGTGTGGCAATAAGAGTAAATTCTGCCGAAGGTTTCTGATTGCGCTGTTTTAAACGCTCAAGGATGGCAGGCGGGTGAGACCATGCAGGAAGGTGTGACCATTCAGTGTGCAACAGTTGTGCAGTTTGTCCGGCGAAGCCGGGATGTTGGTTTAGCTCGGCAATGTGCATGGCGCTGGCGACCTTTGTTTTTGTCAGGCTACAAGCAATACAGGCTGGTGGGGGAAAGTACAAGTTCATGAAAGGGTTAAGTTATAGCAAAGACTTTGGTTCTCTTTTGTATGACAGGAAAAACAATCGCTTTAGATTAAGGAGCAGGGTCAGGAAAGGTA
>NZ_JBLWNV010000003.1:10112-358445 GCF_048452805.1 Pantoea sp. K16
TGCCTGATCGCAAAGGATTCCCGCATCCATGCGGATCGGCCGCGCCATCCCTGGCGTGGACGCTTTGCTTTTCAGGCATACCTTTCTTTCCCGGTTGGGCTGATGCATCGCTTTAAGAAGCAGGACAGTGGATATTTCTATTGATGGTGGATTAATTCAAATTGCTGTTGGCTGATGAGAAAGGTCAGGAAAGGTATGCCTGATCGCAAAGGATTCCCGCATCCATGCGGATCGGCCGCGCCATCCCTGGCACGGACGCTTTGCTTTTCAGGCATACCTTTCCTTCCCGATTAGGCTTAATCATTGCTTTTAAAAACATGCGAGAAAGTATTAATAAGGGGTAGATAACGAGCAGTAAATTAAGGTGTTCGCCGCATGGAATTTTCAATTCCCGACTGAATAGCACAGTATTTATCAAAAACTGATGCCACATAATCCTGCGTCAGCCGTTTCATTAACTTACTTAAGAGCGCTGTTAATTAAAAAATCGAACAGCGCCCTTTAGTTATTAACGTTTCAAACGGTAATACGCTTCGTTCCAGCGCAGTGCGTCTTTAAACGCAGGTAAACGCGTGTGCTCATCAATCACCAGCACTTCGATATCGTTCATCTCACCGTACAGATACATATCATCCAGCGTCAGCGCCTGGCTGAACACCGTATGGTGCGCGCCGCCGCCCAGAATCCACGCTTCGGATGCTGTTGCCAGTGACGGCTGGGCTTTCCACAGTGCGCGCGCAACCGGCAACTTCGGCAGCGGTTTCGGCTGTTCGATAGCATCCACCACGTTAACCAGCAGACGGAAACGATCACCCATATCAATTACGCTGGCGTTAATCGCGCGACCCGCTGGCGTTGAGAAAATCATGCGCGCCGGGTCGGCTTTATCACCAATGCCCAGGAACTGCACATCGATCAATGGCTTCTCTTCAATGGCAATTGACGGGCAGACCTCCAGCATATGCGAGCCGAGAACCAGATCGTTACCGGGTGAGAAGTGATAGGTGTAATCCTCCATAAAGGAGGTGCCACCTTTGCGATCGCCTGCCAGCACTTTGAAAATGCGCAGCAGCGCAGCGGTCTTCCAGTCACCTTCACCTGCGAAGCCATAACCCTGACCCATCAGACGCTGAACCGCCAGACCTGGCAATTGCGTCATGCCGTGCAGCGTCTGGAAGTTGGTGGTGAAAGCGTGGCAGCCTTCTGCTTCCAGGAAACGTTTCAGACCCAGCTCAATGCGTGCGGCATCCAGCACGTTCTGACGCTTTTCGCCGCCGGAAGCGGCAACATCGGTAAAGCGATACAGGCTTTCATATTCGTCGACCAGCGCATTCACGTCGCCATCGCTGACGCCATTGATCACCTCAACCAGGTCGCCGACGCCCCAGCCATTCACCGAATAACCGAACTGAATCTGCGCGGCGACTTTATCGCCTTCGGTCACGGCCACTTCACGCATGTTGTCGCCGAAACGCGCGACTTTCAGCTGCTGACTGGCCTGTTTTGTCAGCGCTGCACGCATCCAGTTGCCGAGGCGCTGCTGGCTGGCGCTATCCTGCCAGTGACCGGTCACCACGCTGTGCTGCAGGCCCATACGTGCGCCGATGAAACCGAACTCGCGGCCGCCGTGTGCGGTCTGGTTCAGGTTCATAAAGTCCATGTCCATGCTGTCCCACGGAATCTCCGCATTGAACTGGGTATGGAATTGCAGCAGCGGCTTATTCAGCACGCTCAGGCCACCGATCCACATTTTGGCCGGGGAGAAGGTGTGCAGCCAGGTAATGATACCGACGCACTCCTTGTCATAATTGGCGTCGCGACACAGAGCCAGCGCTTCATCCGGTGATTTAACCAGCGGTTTCAGCTCCAGACGCAGCGGTAAACCGGCCTGATTTAAACCCTCTACCACCTGACGTGCATTCTGTTCAACCTGGCGTAACGTCTCCGCCCCGTAGAGGTGCTGCGTGCCGATGACAAACCACACGCTGTAGCTGTTTGACTGTTCCATAAAATCACTCCTTTACTTTGAGCCTACCTCAATAGGCTATTTTATTTGTCAGTCTGAACCTGGGCAGTGCTCACACAGGCTGCTTTAGCAACCTGAACGCCCGTCAGGGCGGCCCTGAAAGGGCGAGCGTAGCGAGTAATCCTCACGTACTCCGTGTACTACGGATTGTTCCGCGCTGTCCGTGTCCAGACTGCCTGCAACATTACGCCTGCTGAGATAGGCTCTTAGCGGAAGCGGGGCGTGCGGCGTATTGCGGTTCAGCCGCCACGCACCATTGTTGATAGCGTTGATAAAGTTGTTGATAGCGTGCGACGCGCGCCGGATCGGGCTGCAGCGTCACGGCAATCGGGCTGGCCATCACCTGCTGGGCGTCGGGAACGCTGGCATGCACACCGGCGGCGACGGCGGCGAAAATGGCCGCACCCAGCGCACAGCACTCGTCAGAAGCGACGATATCCAGTGGGCGGTTCATCACATCGCAGCAGGCCTGCATAATCGCCGGGGATTTCCGCGCGATGCCGCCCAGGGTCAGAATGCTCTCGACCGGGATCTGCTGTTGCTCGAAGCACTCCATAATTGCGCGTGCACCAAATGCGGTGGCGGCGACCAGACCACCAAACAGGGCGGGGGCATCGGTGCCCAGATTGAGGTCGGTAATCACCCCTTTCAGCCGCTGATTAGCATTTGGCGTGCGGCGACCGTTAAACCAGTCCAGCACCACCGGCAGATGGTCGAGCTGCGGGTTTGCGGCCCAGGCCTCGGTCAGATCTTTAATCAGACTCTTTTGCATCTCAGCCAGCTGAGGCTTCAGCTCCGGATGCTGCTGCGCCGCCAGCTGCAGCGGCCAGCCCAGTAAACGGCTGAACCAGGCGTAGATATCACCAAAGGCAGACTGACCCGCCTCCAGCCCGATAGCGCCTGGCATTACGCTGCCATCGACCTGACCACAGATGCCTTTGATGTCGCGATCGCCGACCTTTTCACTATCCGCAATCAGGATGTCGCAGGTCGAGGTGCCGATCACTTTCACCAGGGTATAGGGTTTGGCACCGCCACCGACCGCGCCCATATGGCAGTCAAATGCGCCACCCGAAAGCGTCACGGTTTGCGTCAGGCCAAGACGCTGCGCCCATTCAGGGCTAAGCGTGCCGACAGGCAGATCAGCGGTCCAGGTATCGGTAAACAGGGGAGAGTCGAGCTGTTGCGTTAACAGCGGGTCCAGCGCATTGAGAAAATCCACATCGGGCAGACCGTTCCAGTCGCCGTGCCACAGCGCCTTGTGCCCGGCCGCACAGCGCCCCCGACGCAATTTGTCAGGTGCGGTGGTGCCGCTTAACAGGGCTGGCACCCAGTCGCACAGCTCGACCCAGGAGACAGCGGCGTCACGCACGGCCGCATCTTCACGCGACACGTGCAGAATCTTCGCCCAGAACCACTCTGAGGAGTAAATTCCGCCAATATAGCGGCTGTAATCCTGGAAGCGGCCGCTGTGGCACAGCTGATTGATCTCTTCCGCTTCTTCTATAGCGGTGTGATCTTTCCACAACACAAACATCGCGTTGGGGTTGTCGGCGAACTCCGGACGCAGCGCCAGCACGTTGCCGTCGCGGTCAATAGGGGCAGGGGTCGAACCGGTGCTGTCAACACCAATGCCGACCACGGCGTTGCGCTGATCTTCACTCAGTGCATTCAGCACGCCGAGCAGCGCCTGCTCCATGGCGTCGATGTAATCCTGTGGATGGTGACGAAAACGGTTAGTGTGCGGATCGCTGTATAAGCCCTGTTGCCAGCGCGGATAGCTGAACACCGCACTCTGCAGCTCTTTGCCGCTATGACAATCCACGGCCAGCGCACGCACCGAATCACTACCAAAGTCCAGCCCAAGGGTGATGGCTCCAGCACGCATCGGAATCTCCTGTAGTTAGTTAACTCCTGTATCCTGGGTTCGGCGCGCCAAATCAGTTAGTCATCGCTGGCTGACAATATGCACTTTTCTGTCATCGGCAGTGATTTTGTGATCCATTGCAAAAGTTAAGGTCCGGTTAAATTTGCTGAATATATGGATCATTTTGTCGTGATTTTAAGATGTGATACCGCTCTACATTTTTCTTCGCTAATACCGCTAAAACTAGCCCAGCGTCTGGACAGTCTGTCAGCACATGCCAGCCTAACGCACTGATTTATGGCTGTACCCACAAAACAAAACAAACTGGTAGCGTTTACACCGATTCGTTATTAGCAGCGAAAAATAACCTGGTACCGGAGAGCATCATGCATAAATTCACTAAAGCGTTCGCGGTCATCGGCCTGGCAGCGGTTATGTCACAATCCGCTATCGCCGAGACCATGAAGCTGGGATTCTTAGTCAAGCAACCAGAGGAACCCTGGTTCCAGACTGAATGGAAATTCGCCGACAAAGCGGGCAAAGATCTTGGCTTTGATGTCATTAAAATTGCCGTGCCGGATGGTGAAAAAACCCTGAATGCCATCGACAGCCTGGCGGCTAACGGCGCGAAAGGTTTTGTTATCTGTACGCCCGATCCGAAACTCGGCTCTGCCATCATGGCAAAAGCGCGTGGCTACGGTCTGAAAGTCATCGCGGTCGATGACCAGTTCGTCACCGCCAAAGGCAAACCAATGGATACCGTGCCGCTGGTGATGATGGCTGCGACCAAAATTGGTGAGCGTCAGGGTCAGGAACTCTACAAAGAGATGCAGAAACGCGGCTGGGATGTGAAAACCACCGGCGTGATGGCGATTACCGCCAACGAACTCGACACCGCTCGTCGTCGTACCGGCGGCTCCATGGACGCCATCAAAGCCGCTGGCTTCCCGGCAGCGCAGATCTACCAGGTCCCCACCAAATCTAACGACATTCCTGGCGCGTTCGACGCCGGTAACTCTCTGCTGGTTCAGCATCCTGAAGTCAAACACTGGCTGATTGTCGGCATGAACGACAACACCGTGCTGGGCGGCGTGCGCGCGACCGAAGGTCAGGGCTTTAAAGCGGCTGACGTCATCGGTATCGGCATCAACGGCGTGGATGCCATCAGTGAACTGTCGAAAGAGAAGGCGACCGGCTTCTACGGCTCGCTGCTGCCAAGCCCGGATATCCACGGCTACAAAAGCAGCCAGATGCTTTACAACTGGGTCAGCAAAGGTGAAGAGCCACCGAAATTCACCGAAGTTACCGATGTGGTGCTGATCACCCGTGACAACTTCAAAACTGAACTGGCGAAAAAAGGACTGATGTAACCCTGAGCCTGCCAGGCAGTTTGTCGCCTGGCATCCTTAATAGCCAATTTCGCGCCGCCCGCCATAACCGGCCGGTGGCGCGAAAGAGTGAGGAAAAACATGAACACTGATTCAGCATTTCTGTCGTTTCATGGCATCAGTAAAACCTTCCCTGGCGTCAAAGCGTTGCAGGATATCTCCTTCGACTGCCGTGGCGGTGAAGTCCATGCTCTGATGGGCGAGAACGGCGCAGGCAAATCGACGCTGTTAAAAATACTCAGCGGCAGTTATCAGCCGAGCGGCGGTGAGATTCGTATTAAAGGCCAGCCGATGAGCTTTCAGCGCACCACCGATGCGCTGGACGCGGGCGTCGCCATTATTTACCAGGAACTGCATCTGGTGCCGGAAATGAGCGTGGCAGAGAACATCTATCTCGGTCAGATCCCGCACAAACATGGGCTGGTCAACCGTAAGCTGATGCGTTTTGAGGCGGGCCTGCAACTGAAAAATCTCGGCATGGATATCGATCCCGATATGCCGCTGAAATACCTGTCGCTGGGGCAGTGGCAGATGGTGGAGATTGCCAAAGCGCTGGCGCGTAACGCGCGTATTATCGCCTTTGATGAGCCAACCAGCTCACTTTCAGCGCGTGAAATCGACAACCTGTTCCGCGTCATCCGTCAGCTCCGTGAGGAGGGCCGGGTGGTGCTCTACGTTTCACACCGCATGGAGGAGATCTTCGCCCTCAGCGATGCCATCACCGTCTTTAAAGATGGCCGCTACGTGCGGACGTTTACCGATATGGCTAACACCCATCACGACGATCTGGTGCAGGCGATGGTGGGACGAAACCTCGGTGATATTTATGGCTATTCACCGCGAGCTAAAGGCGCGGTGCGGCTGGAGCTGGACAAGGTCGAAGCGAAGGGCGTGCGGACGCCGATTTCGCTGAAAGTCCATGCCGGTGAAATCGTCGGCCTGTTTGGCCTGGTCGGTGCCGGTCGCAGTGAACTGCTGAAAGGGCTGTTCGGCGGCACGCGTCTGCGCGGCGGTCAGGTGATTCTGGACGGCAAACCGCTGCCGCTGCGGGAGCCGATCGATGCCATCCGTGCGGGCATCATGCTCTGCCCGGAAGATCGCAAAGCCGAGGGCATTATTCCGGTGCATTCGGTGCGCGACAACATCAACATCAGCGCCCGTCGTCATAACCTTACTGCGGGCTGCCTGATTAAAAACGGCTGGGAAAATAAAAATGCCGACAGCCATATCCGCTCGCTGAACATCAAAACGCCCAGCGCCGATCAGCTGATCATGAACCTTTCCGGCGGCAACCAGCAGAAGGCGATTCTGGGACGCTGGCTGTCAGAGGATATGAAGGTGATCCTGCTGGATGAGCCAACGCGCGGTATCGATGTCGGTGCCAAACATGAAATCTATAACCTGATTTATCAGCTGGCGAACCGGGGCATTGCGGTGCTGTTCGCCTCCAGCGATTTACCGGAAGTGATGGGCCTGGCCGATCGCATCGTGGTAATGCGCGAAGGTGCCATTGCCGGTGAACTGCTACACGACGACGCCACGGAACAGCAGACGCTGAGCCTGGCGATGCCCAAAACCACTCAAGCGGCCGCCGTGGCCTGACAGGAGATCATCATGGCTTCATCCACGACCTCAAATACGCCGCAGCCCGCTTCACGCGGCGGCCTGCAGTTAGGTCGCATCTGGGACAACTTCGGCATGCTGGTGGTATTTGCACTGCTGTTTATTGTCTGTGCGATCTTTGTGCCGAACTTCGGCTCGTTTATCAATATGAAAGGCTTAGGGCTGGCAATGTCGATGTCCGGCATGGTCGCCTGCGGCATGCTGTTCTGTCTGGCCTCCGGTGATTTTGACCTGTCGGTCGCTTCCGTCATCGCCTGTGCGGGTGTAGTTACCGCCGTGGTGATTAATATGACCGAAAGCCTGTGGATTGGCGTGGGTGCCGGTCTGGTACTCGGTATGATCACCGGCTTTATCAACGGCTTTGTGATTGCCCGCCTCAAGATCAATGCGCTGATCACCACGCTGGCGACCATGCAGATTGTCCGCGGGCTGGCCTATATCTTCTCTGACGGTAAAGCGGTCGGTATCGAAGATGAGCGCTTCTTCGAACTGGGCTTTGCCAACTGGCTTGGCGTGCCCGCACCCATCTGGCTGACTCTGGCCACCATGCTGATCTTCGGCTTCCTGCTCAACAAAACCACCTTTGGCCGTAACACCCTGGCGATTGGCGGCAATGAAGAAGCAGCACGTCTGGCCGGTGTGCCAGTGGTGCGTACCCGCATCATCATCTTTATCCTCTCCGGTCTGGTTTCAGCGGCGGCGGGCATCATCCTGGCGTCACGTATGACCAGCGGCCAGCCAATGACTTCCATCGGCTATGAGCTGGTGGTGATTTCTGCCTGCGTGCTGGGTGGCGTTTCGCTGAAGGGCGGCATCGGTAAAATCTCCTATGTGGTGGCAGGGGTGCTGATCCTCGGCACGGTAGAGAATGCGATGAATTTATTGAATATCTCGCCATTCTCACAGTATGTGGTACGCGGTCTGATACTGTTAGCTGCGGTGATTTTTGACCGTTACAAACAGAAAAAAGCCTGATTGAGCGAGCCGTTGGTCCGCAGAGGCAGAAGCCTCTGCGGGCTATCCGAACAATAACAGACTGAGTGAGGACGCTATGTATCACCGTGAATTACCGGCCGAGCAGCAAAACCCCTTGTTGCCGGGCTATTCATTCAATGCCTGGCTGGTGGCGGGGCTGACGCCCATTACCGCAGATGGCCCGCTCGATTTCTTTATCGATCGCCCGCACGGCATGAAAGGTTACATTCTGAATCTCACTATTAAAGGTAAAGGGCGGGTATTTGACGGCGAGCGGGCATTTGACTGCGAACCTGGCGAAATGCTGCTGTTTCAGCCGAAAACGGCTCACTATTATGGTCGCGCGCCGGACAGCCCGCAGTGGTTTCACCGCTGGGTCTATTTCCGTCCGCGCGCCTACTGGCACGACTGGCTGCGCTGGCAGGATGAGCAGGAGGGCGTGGGACGACTGCTGCTGCCTGAATCGCTGCGTGGCGAATTTGATCGCCTGTTTGCCAGTATCGAACAGACCCACAATTCGGGCCGTCGCTTTGCGGAAGAGCTGGCGATGAACCTGCTGGAACGGCTGCTGCTGCGCGCCGTTGAAGAAGATCCTCGCAGCCATCAGTTAATTCGCGATCCGCGCGTGATTGAAGCCTGCCAGTACGTCACCAACCATCTCGCCAGTGAGGTTAAGATTGAAGAGGTGGCGCGCCACGTCTGTCTGTCGCCGTCGCGGCTGGCGCACCTGTTCCGCGAGCAGATGGGTGTGAACCTGCTGCGCTGGCGTGAAGATCAGCGTGTAATCCGCGCGAAACTGCTGCTGCAGACCACCCAGGAACCGATCGCCTCGGTAGGACGTGAAGTGGGCTATGACGATCAGCTCTACTTCTCGCGGGTGTTCCGCAAGCGGGTCGGCGTCAGTCCCAGCGACTTCCGCCGCCGTAATCAGGATGCGCACGACAGCCTGGCCGCTCAGACCGCCTGGCCGCTGGCGCGAAGTGCTATCTCTTAGTTTTTTCGGGGAATTCCGGCTTGTCGTCATTTGGTTAATAGTCTTAAATCAATCAGGTTATCAACTAAGAGCCTGGTCAATCAGGCTCTGAGAGGAATCCAAATGAGCGATAAATTACGTGTTGGTCTGATCGGCTACGGTTTTGCCAGTAAAACGTTTCACGCCCCGCTGATTGCGGGGACGCCGGACGTCGAGCTGGCAGCCATTTCCAGTAGCGACGCCAGCAAAGTCCACGCCGACTGGCCCGCCGTTAAGGTGGTGGCCGACCCTCAGGCGCTGCTGGACGACCCGACGCTGCAACTGATTGTTATTCCTACCCCGAACGACACGCACTTCCCGCTGGCAAAAGCAGCGCTGAACGCTGGTAAACATGTGGTGGTCGATAAGCCTTTCACCGTGACGTTGTCACAGGCACGTGAACTGGATGCGCTGGCGAAAGCCAAAGGGCTGCTGCTGTCGGTGTTCCACAACCGCCGCTGGGACAGTGACTTCCTGACGCTGAAATCGCTGATTGAGGCCGGTACGCTGGGTGAAGTACGCTACTTCGAATCGCACTTTGACCGCTTCCGTCTGGAAGTGCGTAATCGCTGGCGTGAAATGAAAGGCGCAGGCAGCGGAATCTGGTATGACCTGGGGCCGCATCTGCTGGACCAGGCGCTGCAGCTGTTTGGCCCGCCGGTCGCTATCACGGTTGATCTGGCCGAGATGCGTCCGGGCGCGCAGACCACCGACTACTTCCACGCGACGCTGACTTATCCGCAGCGCCGTGTCGTGCTGCACGCCAGCATGCTGGTCGCGGCAGAATCTGCCCGTTATACCGTCCACGGCACGCGCGGCAGTTACGTCAAATATGGTCTTGATCCGCAGGAAGATCGCCTGAAGTCAGGTGACTTCCCGCCGCAGGAAGACTGGGGCTATGACATGCGTGATGGCACTCTGACGCTGGTTGACGGAGATTCCCTGACCGAAACGACCCAACTGACCCAGCCAGGCAACTATCCCGCTTACTATGCGGGCATCCGCGATGCGATTGCCGGACGTGGTAACAATCCGGTGACAGCGGAAGAGGCGATTCATGTGATGGAGCTGATCGAGTTAGGTCTGCAATCTGCCGAGAAACGCCAGACGATGTCGCTGAAGCGCGTTTAATCGGTCGGTGCTTAAAACGCAATAAGTAAAAAAGCGAAACGGGCCGGATATCCGGCCCGTTTTTTGTCGCTACGCTTCAGGATTACTGCACCCGGGCGCGAAGAGCCGCTTTCTCTTCTTCGCTAAGGAACGCAATCGTCAGACCATTTTCCTGCGCCTGACGGATCTGCGCCGCGCTCAGACCGGCAGCCGGAGCGGCGTGATGATACTCATGCGCCAGTTCAATGCCCTGAACCGCCGGATCATCCGTGTTAATCGTCGCCAGAATGCCATGCTCCAGGAAGGTCTTCAGCGGATGCTGCGCCAGTGATGGCACGGTGCTGGTCTGGATATTGGAGGTCAGGCAGGATTCAATACCAATACGGTGCTCCGCCAGGAAATCCATCAGCGCGCGATCTTCAATCGCTTTCACGCCGTGACCGATACGTTCTGCACCCAGCTCCCGAATCGCCTGCCAGATGCTCTCGGGTCCGGCCGCCTCGCCCGCATGGACGGTCACGCGGAAACCGGCATCGCGCGCCTGGGTAAAGTGGCTCAGGAACTCGCTGCCCGGGAAGCCCAGCTCATCACCCGCCAGATCGACCGCGGTGATGTGATCGCGATGGGCAAGCAAACCTTCCAGTTCGCTGAGGCAGGCATCTTCGCCAAAGGTACGGCTCATAATACCGATCAGACGCACGTCGATATCGTGCTGCTGACGGCCTGCGCGCACGCCCTCAATTACCGCTTCAACCACACCGGCAATCGGCAGGTTGTGGGTCATCGCCATATAACCAGGGGAAAAACGCAGTTCAGCATAGTGAATGCCCGCGCGGGCGGCATCTTCGACATTCTCCTGCGCGATCCGGCGGCAGGCATCCAGATCACCCAGCACTTTCACACCCCAGTCGAGCTTCTGCAGGAAGCTCACCAGGTCAGGCTCATTCTGGCCGACCTGCACATGCGGACGCAGCGTTTCCAGCGTGGAAGCAGGCAGGGCGAGGTTAAACTGGCGACCTAAATCGAGAATGGTTTGTGCACGGATGTTGCCATCAAGGTGGCGGTGAATATCAGTCAGAGGAATTTTAGAATCGATCATGGCGCACTCGCTCAGTTGTCGGTGAAGTGCAGAGCATTATAAAAATATCTTGCGCAACAGCGCCAGCTATTTGCGCAACAGCCGCGCCGGATGCTGCTTAATTACGCATAACCGGCGAGCAATGGTTGCCTCGCCGGTTAATATCACTTCTGCAACTGATGGATCGCCGCAATCAGGCGTGAAACGCCCTCATCAACTTTGCTGCGCGGACAGCCGACGTTAAGACGCAAAAACCCTTTGCCTGCATCACCGTAGGTCGATCCGGGCATAATTGCGACCCGTTGCTGGATCAGCGCCTGTTGCAGGGCCTCTTCAGGAATGCCCAGCGGATTGATATCGAGCCAGGCGAGATAGGTCGCCTCGGGAATGTGCCAGTTCAGTGCGGGAAACTCAGCGTTAAGCCGATTGGCAACCAGTATGAAATTATTATAAAGATAGCTGCGCAGGGCATCCAGCCAGGATGCGCCCTGACGGTAAGCCGCAACGTGTGCCGTGACGGCCAGCACGGCCGGAGAAGAAAGGCCGTCAGCATTTTTCAGCGCCTGAAACCAGGCGGCTCTGTCTGCCGCATCCGGGATGATTCCCCACGCACCGGTCAGGCCCGGCACGTTGAAGCTTTTCGACGCCGAGGTAAACAGCGCCCAGTCACTGCGCGCCACGCTGGCCCACGGAGTATGGGGCTGATTACCCACTACCATATCCATATGGATTTCATCGCTGATCACCCGCACGCCGTGACGATCGCAGAGCGCCGCCATCTGGTGCAGCTCAGCTGCTGTCCACACTTTACCGGTGGGATTGTGCGGGCTGCAGAGCAACAGGATCTTGCAGCGCGGGCGCGCCAGCCGCGTCTCCAGCGCGGCCATATCACATCGCCAGCTACCGTTATCCCGCTGCAGCGGCATCTCCAGCACCTGTCGCTGATTGCCGCGTACCGTTTTATAAAAAGCATCGTAGGCGGGGGTGTGGAGCACCACTTCATCATCCGGGTTGCTCCAGCGGCGCAGCATCTGCGCCACCATATAGATCACCGAGGGTCCATAAACCAGCGTGTCAGCATCGGGCTGGTAGCCGAAACGGCTGGACATCCAGTGGCAGCAGGCGGAAAGAAAATCGTCATGCTGCCAGCGACTGTAACCCAACACGCCGTGTGCTACGCGCTGGGCCAGCGCCTGCTGAACCGCTGGCGCAGTTCTGAAGTCCATATCCGAAATGGTAAACGGCAGCAGATCGGGGACGCCAAAGCGGTCAGCCACGAAATCCCACTGGGTAGACCAGCTGCCGCGGCGATCGATGACTTCGTCAAAGTTAAACATTATCGGCTCCGGCACTTCAGGCAGTGACATTCATCAGGTGTGACAGTTCATCTTTCACCGACTGCACCTGTGGACCGATAACCACCTGCAGGCTGGTCTGATTAAGATGGACCACACCTATCGCGCCGTTGGCTTTCAGCGCCGCATCATCCACTTTACTCATATCCGCCAGGGTCAGACGCAGGCGCGTCAGACAATTATCCAGCGAGGTAATATTCTCCACGCCGCCAAGTGCCGCCAGAATAGCTGGTGAGTTATAGCCAGATTTGCCTTTACCGGCATTGCTGACCTGCTGCGCAACCGCACTGGCACTTTCCACTTCGCGGCCCGGTGTTTTGATATTGAAGTGCAGAATGGCGAAACGGAAAATCAGGTAGTAACCGACAAACCATATCGCTGCGACAACGGGTACCCAGTACCATTTGGTCGACAGCCCGTGCAGCACACCAAACACTACAAAGTCGATGATATTGCCGTCTGTATTGCCGATAGTGACGCCCAGTATCGCCATGATGCTGAAGCCAACGCCGGTCAGCAGGGCGTGGATCAGATAGAGGAACGGGGCGACAAACAGAAACAGGAATTCGATAGGTTCGGTGGTGCCGCCGACCACGCAGGCCACCACGCCGGAGATCAACAGGCCTTTGATCTTATGGCGATTCTCCGGGCGGGCGCAGTGATAGATGGCTAGTGCGGCACCTGGCAGACCACCCAGGAAGGCAGGCATTTTACCCTGTGACAGGAAGCGGGTCGCGCTTTCAGCAAAACCGTGGGTTTCCGGGCAGGCGAGCTGCGCCTGGAAAATGGTTAAGGCACCGCTCACGCTCTTGCCACACACATCCAGTGTGCCGCCTGCATCGGTAAAGCGCATGATGGCGACCAGAATATGCTGCAGGCCAAACGGCAGCAGCAGACGTTCGCCGGTACCAAAGATCATCGGGCCAAAATCACCTGCGCTGTTAATCATCCAGCCTAATCCGGTGATACCCCGCGCGAAAAAAGGCCAGATCAGCGGGACGACCAGTCCCAGTAAACCAATCACCAGCGTGGTGATAATCGGCACAAACCGGGTGCCGCCAAAGAAGGCCAGCGCATCGGGCAGTCGGATATTATGAAAGCGCTCATGCAGCCAGAACACCACAATACCCACAATGACCGCGCCCAGAATGCCGGTATCGATCGACGGGATCCCCAGGATCGGCTGAACGTTGTTAGCTTTCAGCACGGCGGCATCGGTGGTTGGCAGAATGCCGTGGATATTGAGCCAGAAGTTGATGCTGAGGTTTAGCACGGCATAACCCACAAAGCCGGCAAACGCTGCCACGCCCTTGTTCTCGCGTGCCATACCCAGCGGAATCGCAATGGCGAACATCACCGGCAGATAGCTAAAGGCGAACGATCCCAGTTTGGCCATCCAGAGAAACAGATATTGCAGCCAGGGCTGATCCAGCACAGGTAACAGGGTCAGGACATCACGACTGCTCAGCGAACTGCCAATCCCGAGCATGATGCCGCAGAAGGAAAGCAGGGCAACCGGCAGCATAAAGGTTTTCCCCAGACTCTGGAAAAATTCCCAGACGGACATTTTTTGGTGAGAGGGTGACATGAACGCTCCTGGATAAACGGACCACTGAGTGAAGTGGCGGGATGATAAAACGTTTTACCTGGATCTTATGCGCGCTGAATCACACTCTTCAGGTCGTGGACGATATAATTCTGACGTCATAAGGTGTAACGTTTTACCTTGTTTTCTAATGCTGTAATTCAGTTGAGTAATCTGATGAGTAAAATCACCATCAATGATGTTGCGGCGGCGGCGGGCGTGTCGGTGACCACGGTATCGCTGGTGTTATCCGGCAAAGGACGGATCTCTGCGGCCACCATGGCGCGCGTGAACGAGGCCATTGAGCAACTCGGTTTCGTGCGTAACCGTTCGGCAACCATGCTGCGCGGGGGGGAGAGTGGCGTGATTGGCTTGATCGTCCGCGATCTCAGCCAGCCATTTTATGCCGAAATGACGGCAGGCCTGAGTGAAGCGCTGGAGAAGCAGGGCAAATTGCTGTTCCTGACGCAGAGCGGTGCCCAGGGACAACATCTGCATCGCTGCTTTGAGTCACTGGTCGCTCAGGGAGTGGATGGCGTAGTGCTGGGAGGCGGTGCCGATAAGGCCAGCCAGATCGTGACGCGGGCCAGAGAGGTGAATATGGCCTTAGTCTGTGCCGCGCGCGCCAGTAGCCTGGAGGAGGTAGACGCTATCCGCCCCGATAATGCTCAGGCTGCGCGTCTGGCCACAGAATACCTGATTCGTCAGGGGCATCAGCGCATTGCCTGGCTGGGCGGCCATAGCGCATCACTGACCCGGGCAGAACGTCTTGGCGGCTACTGCGCCACCCTGCTGCAATATGGGCTGCCGTTCCGGCCGGAGTGGATTATTGAATGCGGTAACACGCAAAAAGAGGCGGCTGAAGCAGCGGTACAGCTGTTTCAGCACCATCCGCGGCTGACTGCCGTGCTGGCCTATAACGCCACTACCGCGCTGGGATGCTATTTTGGGCTGTTGCGCACCGGGCGAACATTCGCCCGGGGTGCAGTCGACAGCTATTACGATCAGCAGCTGGCTCTGATGGGCTTTGGCGATGAACCGCAGGCGGAACTGACCGATCCGCCGCTGACGTTTGTCACCAGTTCAGCCCGGGAGATTGGCCGTGTGGCAGCTGAGCGTATCCTGCAACGGATAGCGCAACCGGATGCCGCCCGGCAGAACGTGATTATGCCGCCGCAGCTGGTTATTCGCGGCTCGGCATAAAAAAGGCGACCCGGAGGTCGCCTTTAAAAGAAAAGTAGAGAATTACTGCGGCATCCCTTCGCTGGTCGGCATACCCAGCATATAGCGGGAGAGGAACTGCTCCAGCGTCATTTTGTCGCCGTTCATGTTCACCTGACCGTTGGTATACTGCAGGCTGGTGACGATATTGTTATCCTGCTGCTGGGTCAGGCGGAACATCTGACCCATCGCCGCCAGTCCTTTCACCTGCTGATCTGCCAGCTTCTGTGCGTCATCGGCCTGATATCCTTCAGCCAGTCCCACTTTATGCATGGTTTCGGTCGCCATTGGCATATTGATGACCAGCTTGCTGTCCAGGCTCTTCAGTACCCGATCAACCATGGCGCTGAGTGTCTGGGCTTCGCCGGTCACCGCAGAGGGATCGTTGAAATTTGCGTTCAGGTTAAAGGTACTTTCACCTTTATCATTTTTCCAGCTCAGCGGGGCGATACTGATCGCAGGTGAGCCTTTCAGTAGCATCGGCAGGTTGCTCATCAGAATCTGATGCACACCCGCCTGGTAGCGGATAGGATCTTCCGCGACGCCAGGCTGGCTCAGCAGTTCCTGCATCTGCGCGTTGTAACGATCGGAGAAGGCTTTTACCGCCTGCGCATCAAACTGTGACAGTTTCATCTTCAGCGCTGCCTGACCAAAATCCTGCTTCTGCAGCTGAATGCCTTCAACTTTGTAGTCGATATTGCCGCCAATCTTACCGGCGCTGTTATCGAAAGAGGAGGTGCCTTTCATTTTGTGCAGCGTCAGGGCGTCCTGACCATTGATGCTGGCATTGACCTTCTCAATATCCACTGACTGGTCGCCAATGCGCACACCTTCCGGGCTGAGATGGGTGTTACCGCTCAGCTTCAGACCATTAATGGTGAACAGCACCGGCTGGCCCATCTCATTTTTACTGGTCAGCGCGAGGCTATCAACGTCACTGTCCAGCGACACTTTGTCGCCTTTGTTATCCGCGCTGACGTTGAAGGTGCCCCCATTGGTGGCAAGACGCTCGCCGCTTTGCGCATTCTGATAATCAACCGGCAGAACGCGCAGCGCCGTATCGGTGGCACCGCTGTAGCCGATACGGGTATCGGCGTTAATCAGCGACTTGTTGCCGGTCAGCTCAAACAACTTTTTCACCGCATCGGTGTTAGCCAGTTCGGTATGAACCGACGCCATGCTTGGGATCAGATTGAAATGCTTCAGCTGAGCAAAGGGGAAAGGGCCATGATCGATGGTTTCGTTCAGGATGATGCTCTGGCCTGGTTTAAGCAGGGGATTATCTTCCGTCTGCGAGTTGGCCTGAATCACCAGATTCACTTTGCTGCTGAACACGCCGCGCTGATAGTCCTGATAGCTGATCTTCAGTCGGCTGTTAGGGGCATAAGCATTCAGCTGGGCATTGGCGTTCTGCACCAGCTCATCCCTGTGGCTTTCAATCTGCTTGCCGGTGAACCATGCCGCGCCAGTCCAGACTACGCCCAGTGCGATGATGACACCTACGGCAACATTGGTCTTTTTCATTGCTGATTCGTCCTTATCCTTGAGTCCGCTTATGCCGCAGGTTTACCCCAGCGACTGAAGAAAAACGCCCGCAGGCGTTTAAAAGCTAATAGGTTGAAATGATAGCAGTTAACAGGCACTCCGTCAGCCGCTTCACCCTAAGTCGTTAAATACCCGCGCCAGTCGGCCCGTGCCTGCGACCGTTACGGGGGATTCGCTGGCGGCAATGAAGCAGGATTCACCTGGTTTCAGCGTCACCTGCTGCTCGCCTTTGGCGATCACCGTCTGGCCTTCGATGCAGAACAGCAGTGCGGCGCTCTGCTGCGCCAGCGGCTGTGGCTCTGCGTTCAGGGTATGAATGGCAAAGGCAAAATCCTCCACCGGAATCGGGAAGCGCAGCGCGTTGCCCTGTTGCTCTGGCTCGGTCAGCAGGGTGCTGGCTGGCTTCTCTTCAAACTTCAGGTTCGCCATCAACTCGGCAATATCGATATATTTCGGGGTTAAACCGGCCCGCAACACGTTATCAGAGTTTGCCATCACCTCCAGCGCCACGCCTTTCAGATAAGCGTGCGGGGTCTCCGCGTAGAGGAACATCGCCTCGCCCGGTTGCAGCGTGATTACGTTCAGCAGCAGCGGCGAAAACAGGCCGCTGTCGTCAGGATACTCTGCCGCAATCATGCGAATGGTCTGCCACGGCTCACCCTGTTGTGCATCAACCGCGGATTTCAGGATGCCCAGCGCCAGCGATTTCGCCTCACCCTCCAGTGACAGCAGGGTAGAGAAGAGCGCGGCCAGCGTATCCTGATCGGGATGCTGCAGAAAATGGGCTATCTGTGGATGTGCGCCCGCAACCGGCTCCAGCAGTGAGACCATCTCCGTCAGGGTGCGAAAGCCATTCATCGCCTGGAAGGGCGTCAGCGCGTAGACCAGCTCCGGCTTGTGGTTGGCATCTTTATAATTACGCTCAGCAGCTGTCAGCGGAATACCCGCCGCATTCTCACGGGCAAAGCCCACTTCGGCCGCGCGTTTGCTGGGATGGACCTGAATCGACAGCGGCTGATCGGCAGACAACACTTTGAACAGGAAGGGCAGTTCACCAAAACGCTGTGCCACCGCTTCGCTCAGCATGGCGGCAGGCGCGGCATCAATCACGTCACGCAGCGAACGCTCGCTGCCCTGGTCAATCACGGTGGAGGGGCTTTTCGGATGTGCGCCCATCCAGAGTTCCGCCATCGGCAGCCCCTGTGGATTAGCGATTCCGTAAAGCTCAGTCAACGCAGTTTTGCTGCCCCATGCGTAGTTTTGCAGCGTATTGTTCATTTTTTGCATTGTATAACCCTTTATCACGGGAAATTATTGCCAGTATTAAAGCAGAAACTGCCGGTAAAAATACATCTCCAGCGCAAAAGGACGCTAAGCTCTGATAATGTTAAATTATTGTGTATTACTATCCTGACCGCCCGGCAGTCGATCGTAATGACGTACCGGGCGGTCATTCTTTTAAAAACCAGATGAAGGAGACGTATTCATGGCAGCCAATCGCATTGAGAAAGATTCAATGGGCCCCATCGACGTACCGGCAGACAAACTGTGGGGCGCGCAGACACAGCGCTCACTGGAACACTTCCGCATCTCAACCGAAAAAATGCCGACCGCGCTGGTGCATGCACTGGCACTGACCAAGCGCGCCGCGGCCAGCGTTAACCGCGATCTGGGACTGCTGCCCGCTGACCGCGCCGAGGCGATTGTCAGCGCGGCCGATGAGGTGCTGGCTGACAAGCATGCGGATGAATTCCCGCTGGCGATCTGGCAGACCGGTTCCGGCACCCAGACCAATATGAACATGAATGAAGTGCTGGCGAACCGCGCCAGTGAAATCCTCGGCGGCGAGCGCGGAATGGCGCGGCTGGTTCATCCCAACGACGATGTGAACAAGAGCCAGAGTTCCAACGATGTCTTCCCGACGGCGATGCACGTTGCCGCCGTTATCGCCTTGCGCGAACAGCTGATCCCTCAGATTCAGGTACTGAAGAAGACCTTAAGCCAGAAGTCCGACGCCTTCAAAGATATCGTCAAGATTGGCCGTACTCACCTGCAGGATGCCACGCCGCTGACTCTGGGCCAGGAGATTTCCGGCTGGGTGGCGATGCTGGAGCATAACCTGAAGCATATTGAGCAGAGCATTCCGCACGTGGCGGAACTGGCGCTGGGCGGCACGGCAGTAGGTACGGGCCTGAACACCCATCCGGAATATGCGGTGCGCGTGGCGAAGGCGCTGGCCGATCTCACGCAGCAGCCATTTGTCACTGCGCCAAACAAGTTTGAGGCGCTGGCAACCTGTGATGCGCTGGTGCATGCGCATGGCGCGCTGAAAGGGCTGGCCGCCTCGCTGATGAAAATCGCGAACGACGTGCGCTGGCTCTCTTCCGGCCCGCGTTGCGGCATCGGCGAAATCGCCATCCCGGAAAATGAGCCAGGCAGCTCCATCATGCCGGGTAAAGTTAACCCGACCCAGTGCGAAGCGATGACCATGCTCTGCTGTCAGGTGATGGGTAACGATGTGGCGATCAATATGGGCGGCGCATCCGGTAACTTTGAGCTTAACGTGTTCCGTCCGATGGTAATCCATAACTTCCTGCAATCAATTCGCCTGCTGGCGGATGGCATGGACAGCTTTAATCATCACTGCGCGGTCGGCATTGAGCCGGTGCGTGAGCGCATCGATCAACTGCTTAACGAATCGCTGATGCTGGTGACGGCGCTGAATACCCATATTGGCTATGACAAAGCGGCAGAAATTGCCAAGAAGGCGCACAAAGAGGGGCTGACGCTGAAAGGCTCGGCGCTGAAGCTGGGTTATCTTACCGAAGAGGAGTTTGATGCCTGGGTTCGTCCGGAAGAGATGGTCGGCAGCATGAAGTCGTAAGGTTTGAGTGAGTCAGAGGCCAGCGAAAGCTGGCCTTTTTATTTATATCGGACAATCGACCCACAGATGCAGTCTGGGGATCAAAAGATTCAGCGGTTCTGCAGCAGGTTTATAACGATGGTTAATATTATCGGCATCGTAGTTAAGCAATTCGCCCAGTACCGGAACCTGCGTGCGATCGCGACAGATAACCAGAATCGGAGAAGGACAGGCCAGCTGAGTCTGTTTTTGTTCATCCGCGCGCCAGACGCGGGCAACCGGCTGAACTTTCACCGGGCGCTTGATTTTCAATCGTGCCGAGGCGGGCAGGGCGCGCACGCTTGCCAGCTCTTCCTGCACTTTTTCCGCCCACTGTTCACGTGACCACGGCGCTTTTGCACGTCCCGACTTCAGGCTTTTTTCCAGCTGGGCGATCACCTCTTCACGCTTGAGATTCTTGATAATGTGCTTGTTGGCCCAGCCGAAACGCAGGCTATCCGGTGCGCTCAGCAGGGTGATAGTGCGATAGGCATTCAGGGTGATCAGTCCGCGCAAATGCTGGTGGACGAACTCAAAACGCGCTTCACTCGGCAGGCCTGAGTCCACCGTAATCAGCTGCTCCAGCCGTGCTTTCAACTGATTGATGACGTCGACCAGCGAGCCGATCTCCGCCTCCTGCTGCGCGTCGCATTCGATACAGAGCGCGCCAGGCAAGCGCACGGCAGCCTTGGTGCTCAGCTGTTCTGACTGATGCTGCATAAACAGGCGGCAGTAGTGGTCAAGCGCCATCTTTAACGCGCTCTCCCCGAGATGCTGCTCGACAGCAATCCGGGTGATCGCTTCATGTTCGCGACCTTTAACCACCGGCGGCAGGCTGAAGACGCGGGCGATCAGCAGAGGCTGCGCTTCAATCTGCTGACGCAATTCACCCAGCGCCAGTTCCAGGTCATTTACACATTGATGCATATCAGCCACTAAGTCGTAGCGCGTCATGTTGTGCCTCCATAGTTACAACGTCCACAATGTGGCAGAAGCCTGGCGAGGATGCAAGCGTCATATAGTTACAACATACTATAGATGGTTTACTCAAAACCGTGCGGCCTGCATGGCTATCCAGTCAAAAGGGCATCACGCATTTTGGCTTATCGCAGAACATGTTATAAAAACGGTTCGCCTGCTAACCAGGAGATTGCCTGTGAATCAGAACAACAAACCCGGCATCGCCGCCATTATTACCCTGGGCTGGGTGCAGATCCTGTCATGGGGCGGGTCGTTCTATCTGATGGCGGTGATGGCGAATCCGATTGCGGCTGAGACAGGCTGGTCACAGCAGTGGATTTATGGCGCGCTCTCGACCGGGATTCTGGTATCGGGCCTGCTGTCACCGCTGGCAGGCAGGATTATCTCCCGCACCGGTGGCCGCCTGTTGCTGGCACTGAGTGGCATGGTGATGGCGGTGGGGCTGGTGATCATGGCTTATAGCCACTCTCTGCCGCTGTTTCTGTTTGCCTGGGTAATTATTGGCATCGGTATGGCGATGGGCCTTTATGACGCACTGTTTGCCACGCTCGGCACCTGCTATGGCGGTCAGGCGCGTGCAGCGATCACCGGTATCACCCTGATATCTGGCTTCTGCACCACGCTGGTCTGGCCGGGAACAGCGTTGTTAATTCACGGATTCGGCTGGCGGAACGCGTCGCTGATAATTGCGGCACTGATGGTCGTCTGCGTGCTGCCTGCCTATCTGTTTGCCTTACCCGACAGTCACGCTAAGCGGCCGGAGAAACGACTGAGTCCGCAGCCTGGCACGGCGGAGATTGCGCCTGCGCTGTTCTGGCTGCTGTGTGCCATTTTCACTCTGGCGTCCGTGATCATGACAGCTATTTCCGTGCAGCTTATCGCCTTGTTGCAGGCCAGTGGCCATACGCTGACCTCGGCGCTGGCGATCAGCGCCGTACTTGGCCCGTGTCAGGTAGGATCCCGACTCGTCGATATCGCCTTTAAACGCAGTCATCCCATCCGTACCACCTTTTTTTCCGTCGGGCTGGTGGCACTGGGCTTGCTGTTGCTGGCACTGTTTCCGCAGATGGCGTTGCTGAGCATGGTGTTGTATGGCGCAGGAAATGGCTTACGTGCCATCGTGCGGGGAACTTTACCGCTGGCGATGGTCAAACCAGAGTCCTATGCGATTGTGGTGGGTAAAATGGCCCGCCCGGCGTTGATGGGGCAGGCACTGACGCCGCTGATAGGTGGATATGTGTTTGAAAAGATGGGAGCATCGGCGACGCTGTGGTTGCTTTGCGCCCTGGCAATCTTTAACGTGGTACTGGTTATTGCGCTTAAGCAGCGATTACCGGCGACAGCGGCCACCACGGCATAACGGAACGGTTCTTCCTGCTCCGCAGGAAGAGGGCCGTTAGCAGGCTAAGCACCTTGTGCTATCGGGCCTCAGCCTTTGGTGAATACGTGCCTTGTCACCGCCGGTTTGCTTCAAAAAAGCAACAGTGTTTGTTATATTTATTGCTCATTGATTGTTCACTTATGCGGCAATAAAACAATAAGATGCACCGCAACTCAGGATAAAGAAATGCTTGATTACCGCTTCCCGACAGCTTTGCAAATGGTTCTGAGCGTAGCGATGGCGGAGCAAATGGGAAAACGCTCTACCAGCGCGATTCTGGCCTACGGGCTGGAAGCGAATCCCAGTTTCATACGAAAATTAATGGTCCCGCTGACCCGTGACGGCATTATCGTCTCCACGCTGGGCCGTACCGGTTCGATTCATCTGGGCCGTTCTGCTGCGGAAATTACCCTGCGGGATATCTATGTCTCCGTGATCGAAGACAAAAAAATCTGGGCCGCGCGTCCCGACGTCGCGCCGCGCTGTCTGGTCAGTGCCAACCTCTGCTGGTACTTCAAGTCGATAGCCGATGAAGCCGAGCAGGCGTCGCTGGATGTGCTGGCAAAACGCACCGTGGCAGACGCACTGAACGAACTGAAGAAACGCGACACCAGCAACTGCACCGCCGTGCCGGAACCTGAACCCGAAGAGATTGATGATCTCTGCAAAAAAAGCCGCTGATTAGCGGCTTTTTTTATGCCTGCTGGTCACTAACTTCCTGCCTCAAATCTGCCATAAGCCAATAACTCACTTTCCTGGGGTCGGTTATCACGCTGAATCTGATAAACAGTTGAAAATTCAGCATCCATGACAACATTAATGTTGTATTGATTATCACCAATGTTATTCTTGCTGTTATACACAGCGAGGGAACGCGATGAAGTACAGTGAATTCAGACGCTGGCTCATTCAGCAGGGCGCTATTTTGACTAAGCACCGCAGTGGAAGCAGCCATTTCAAGGTCTTCCTGGGCGACAGGCAATCCATTTTTCCGGATCACGGAGCAAAAGAAATGCCTGAAGGTACGCGCAGAAAAATTTTAAAAGATCTGGGCCTGTGAGCCCGATCAGAGAGGTAACTCTATGTTTAATTATGCCGTCAGATTAACTCATGACGCCAAAACCGATACCTATGAGGTCTCGTGTCGTGATTTGCCGTTACTGCATTCCGTCGGCGACACCGTTGAGGAAGCACTTGCAGAAGCCGAAGATGGACTGGTGACGGCAATCTCTCTCGAGATGGATACGCGTCGTCCGATTCCGGTTGCCAGTAAACCGCTGGAAGGAGAGTACATCGTCTCTGTGCCTGTACTGGTGGCAATGAAAGCGGCACTTTACAACGCAATGATTGAAACCGGCACCCGTAAAGTCGATCTGGCACGTCAACTGGGCGTGAATGGCCCACAGGTTGATCGACTACTGGATGTAGAGCACTCATCGAAAGTCGAAAATGTGGAGCTGGCGCTGGCTCAGCTGGGGCGCAAAGTCCGGATTGAAATTCGGACCTGATCATCTGCCCGCAAGCAGAACGCTGGAGGTCAAAGATGAATAATAATTCTGATCTGGCTAATGTCGCCGGGCAACCCGCCATGATCAATGAAACCTCGCTGAATGCGTTTATCATTGAAACGCTGAATGAAAGATTGAAGCGGCGCTAGCCTGCAAGACGGGGTCTGCTGAAATCAGTGAATTACAGGCAAAAAAAGGGGCGACCGCATGATCGCCCCTTTTAACTTTTACGGTTTACGCCGTCACGGACGATGCACTACCTGACCGACGCGTCACCAGCTTGCGCAGGGCCACGTAGAACACCGGCGTCAGGAACAGGCCGAAAAGCGTCACGCCGAGCATGCCGGAGAAGACCGTAATACCGGTAACGCCGCGCACCTCTGCACCCGCGCCTTCACCCAGAATCAACGGTATTGTACCGGCGATAAAGGCGATGGAGGTCATCACAATCGGACGCAGACGCAGGCGACACGCTTCCAGCGCCGCTTCCACAATCCCTTTGCCCTGAATCTCCAGCTCCCGCGCAAACTCGACGATCAGAATCGCGTTCTTACATGCCAGCCCCATCAGCACCACCAGTCCGACCTGCACGAAGACGTTGTTGTCACCGCCGGTCAGCCAGACGCCAAACAGCGCAGAGAGCATGGTCATCGGCACAATCAGGATCACTGCCAGCGGCAGCGTCCAGCTCTCATACAGCGCGGCCAGCACCAGGAACGCCAGCAACACGGCCATCGGGAAGACAATCAGCGCGGTATTGCCCTGCGTTGACTGCTGATAACTCAGATCGGTCCACTCGATGTTCATGCCGTTTGGCAATAGCTGACCGGACATCGCTTCGAGCTGACTCATCGCCTGCGCCGAGGAGAGCACGCGTGGGTCGGCATCACCAATCAAATCCGCCGCCGGATAGCCGTTATAGCGGATCACCGGGTCGGGACCGTAGGTGGTGGTAATGTTGACCATGCTGCCAATCGGCACCATCTCACCGCGATCGTTTCGGGTCCGCAGGTTAGCGATATCTTCGATGCTGTCGCGGAAATCCCCGTCAGCCTGCGCCATCACCCGCCAGGTGCGGCCAAAGCGGTTAAAGTCATTCACATACGACGAGCCGAGATAGGTCTGGAGCGTGCTGAACAGCGCGGTCAGCGATACTCCCTGCGCTTTGGCTTTATCCCGGTCTACCTTCACATCAAGCTGCGGAACGTTGGCCTGATAAGAGGAGATGGGGAAGTGCATCCCTGGCGTCTGCATGATGCTGCCTGACAGCGTATTAATCGCCGTCTGCAGCGCGCCATAACCCAGACCCGCCCGGTCCTGCACATAGAGCGAATAGCCCGAGCCCTGGCCCAGCCCCAGAATCGGCGGTGGCATAATCGAGAAGCCAAAGCCCTGCTGGATTTGAGCGATCTTCGCATTGATCTCAGCGTTGATCTCCGCTGCCGTATGTTTGCGCTCATTAAACGGCTTCAGACCGAAGAACACCGTGCCGCTGTTCGGCGTATTGGTGAACTGCAATGCATTCAGGCCGGGGAACGCTACCGCATAGGCGACGCCTTCGGTCTGCATACCGATTTCGCTCATCTTACGAATCACTGCATCCGTACGCGCCAGAGAGGAACCTTCCGGCATCTTCACGCCACCAATCAGGTAGAGCTTATCCTGCGTCGGAATAAATCCACCCGGCACGGTGTGGAACATAAATCCGGCACCCGCCAGCAGCAGAATATAGACGCCAAACACGGCGCCACGGCGACGCAGCGTACGGCCCACCAGCGATTCATAACCATGGGCACTGCGCTGGAAGAAGCGGTTAAACGGCCGGAATAGCCAGCCAAACAGCGCATCAATGATCCGCGTTAGCCGGTCTTTCGGCGCGTGATGATCTTTCAGCAGCATCGCCGCCAGCGCAGGCGAGAGCGTCAGCGAGTTAATAGCAGAGATCACTGTAGAGATGGCGATGGTAGTGGCGAACTGCTTGTAGAACTGCCCGGTGACGCCAGAGAGAAACGCCATCGGCACAAACACCGCGCACAGCACCAGCGCAATGGCGATGATCGGCCCGGAGACCTCACGCATCGCCTGATGCGCAGCGGCGCGTGGCGACAGCCCCATCTCAATGTTACGTTCGACGTTCTCCACCACCACAATGGCGTCATCCACCACGATACCAATCGCCAGCACCAGCCCGAACAGGCTCAGCGTATTCAGCGAGAAGCCAAGCAGATAGAGCACGCTAAAGGTACCGACTATCGAAACCGGCACCGCCAGCAGGGGAATGATTGAGGCGCGCCAGGTCTGCAGGAACAGAATCACCACCAGCACGACCAGAATGACCGCTTCCAGCAGGGTCTGCACCACGGCTTTAATCGAGTCGCGGACAAATACCGTCGGATCGTAAGGCGCGGCCCATTTCACGTCATTGGGGAAGCGGGTCGCCAGCTCATCCATTTTGGCGCGAACCGCATTGGAGAGGTCGATGGCGTTGGCGCCAGGTGCCTGGAAGATACCGATACCAACCGCATCTTTGTTATTCAGCTGCGAGCGCAGGGCATAGCTGCCCGAGCCCATCTCAATCCGCGCCACATCACGCAGCCGCACCAGCGAACCATCTTCCGAGGTTTTCAGGATGATATCGCCAAACTGCTGCTCGCTCTCCAGTCGTCCCTGGGTGTTGATTGACAGCAGAAAATCGCTCTGTTTTTTCAGCGGCTCGGCACCCAGCTGACCGGCAGAGACCTGCACGTTCTGCTCCTGCATCGCCGTTACCACGTCAGAGGCGGTCAGACCACGCGCCGCCACTTTATTGGGATCAAGCCAGACGCGCATCGCATACTCGCCTGCGCCGAAAATCTGGATCTGACCGACACCCGGCAGGCGGGCCAGCTCATCTTTCACCTTGAGGGTGGCGTAGTTACGCAGGTAGAGCGAATCGTAGGTATTGTTCGGTGAGAACATGTGGACGACCAGCGTCAGGGTCGGCGACATCTTCTGGGTGGTGATCCCCAGCCGACGCACATCTTCCGGCAGACGGGCTTCTGCCTGCGCTACGCGGTTCTGCACCTGCACCTGCGCCTGATCAGGATCGGTGCCTGGACGGAAGGTGACGGTGGTCACCAGCACGCCGTCAGAACCGGCCACTGACTTCATGTACATCATGTTTTCGACGCCGTTGATTGCCTCTTCCAGCGGCGTCGCCACGGAATCCGCAATCACTTTCGGGTTAGCGCCTGGATACTCGGCGCGCACCTGTACGCTGGGTGGCACCACGTCGGGATATTCACTGACTGGCAGCAGTGGGATGGCAATCACCCCGGTCACAAAAATCAGGATCGACAGCACCGCAGCAAAAATGGGCCGGTCGATAAAAAAGCGGGAAAAGTCCATAGCGGCCTCGGGTTATTGAGCGGCTGCCGCACGCATGGCGACCGGCTGAGCAGTGACCGGCATGCCGGGCATAAATACTTTTTGCAGACCGGCGATGATGACCTTGTCGCCAGATTGCAGACCCGATTTAACGATGCGCAAACCATCCACCATCGCGCCAGGCTGGATATCGCGCCGCTGCGCTTTACCTTCGCCATCCACCACGTAGACATATTTGCGATCCTGGTCGGTCAATACCGCTTTATCATCGATCAGCACCGCCTCGAACTGCGCGCTGCCGGGCAGACGCACGCGGGCAAACAGGCCAGGCGTAAACTGCCGCTGTTGATTGTCGAGCAGGGCGCGCATACGAATGGTGCCGGTGCTGGCGGTCAGCTGGTTATCCAGAAAGTCAATTTTGCCCTGGTGCGGGAAACCCTGTTCGCCGACCAGCGCAATCTCAACCGGCAGCGCATGGCGCTGCTGGCCCTGACGCGCCATCGCCTGATAGTTCAGGAAGGTGTTCTCATCGACATCGAAATAGACATACATCTGCTGCTGCGACACCAGCGTGGTTAACACACTGGCGCTGTCGCCGGCGGTCACCAGGTTACCGGCGGTGATCATCGCCCGGCTGGCGCGGCCATCAATCGGCGCGGTAACGCGGGTGAAGTCGAGGTTCAGCTGCGCCATATCGACCGCGGCCTCTGCGGCCAGCACATCCGCCTGCGCCTGGCTGGCGGCAGAACGACGCTGCTCCCACGCTTCGCGGGAAATCGCCTGCGTGCCGATCAGCTTCTCGCTGCGGCCCGATTCGCTGCGGGCCAGACTCGCCTGACTGCGCGCCCGGGCCAGTTCCGCTTTGGCCTGCTCCAGCGCCGCGCGGTAACTCCGGTCATCAATGGTAAACAGTACCTGACCTTTTCTGACCTCATCGCCTTCACGATAGTTAACGGCATCAATGTAGCCAGAGACGCGCGGACGCAACTGCACGCTCTGCACCGCTTCAACCCGGCCATTGAAATTATCCCACTGACTGACCGGTTTGATCAGCACGGGTGCGGCACTCACTTCAGGCGGCGGGGGAGCGGCGTTTTGCGCCACACCCTTATCGCAGCCGCTCAGTTGCGTGATGAGCAGTACCATCCCTAAGAGGGTTAAACCCTGACGAACCCGGTTCGTAATCATTGTTGTTATTCCGCGATAGATATAAACAGGCGGCCTGCAGGCCAATATTTGCAACTTTTAAGATTGCAATTAATCGCGGTGAGTGTAGGCTTGCGTGGCTGGCAACTGCAAGAATAACAGATACACTTTATGTGCGGTTTAGGGCAGGGCGATGAAAGCCTGAACAACTTAGCTAAAACCCCACAAATAGTGCGGCATTTAATGTACTAATAAAACTTGCATTAAATGGCATAGTCAGCCACCCTTAAGTGTAACTGCAACTGATACTAATACTTTTCGCCACGGCGACAGGAGAGACTGGAATGATGAGTGATGCTTTTATTCACGATTTAATCGACTGGATTGATAACAACATCGAAGCACGTCTGGATCTGGATACCGTTTCAGAGCGCGCGGGCTACTCCAAATGGCACCTGCAGCGCATGTTTAAAGAGCACACCGGTTATCCACTGGGTGAATACATCCGGGTTAAGAAGCTGAAGAAATCAGCCGACCGCCTGACCAGCACTGATGAACCGATTCTCAATGTGGCTATCTCGTTAGGTTTCGACTCCCAGCAATCCTTTAACCGCAGCTTCAAACGCCAGTATGGCGTCGCGCCGGGTGCATGGCGTCGGCACAGCGGGGATTCGCACGCAGCATAACCTCGCCAGGGCCAGCTTGTCTGGCCCGCGCTTTTCTCTGCGCGCAAAACTGGTATCATCTGCGTCCTGTCGTCACGGATGCCATCATGTCAAAAAAACTCTGGATTGGACTTTTTCTCGTCCTCGCGGCCTGTTTCTACGGCCTTAAACCCTATCTGAATTCCGTTTCAGCCCCTGCCCAGGCCGATATCGCCACCCTGACTGACGCCCATACCGTGGCGCGCTGGGTGCTGCAGCATCAGCAACTGCCGGACTACTACCTCACCAAAAACGACGCGCGCAAGCGTGGCTGGAATCCGGCTAAAGGCAACCTGTGTGACGTGTTGCCAGGCAGAGCCATCGGCGGCGATCGCTTTACGAACCGTGAAAAGCGTCTGCCCGCGCGTGCGGGCCGTCAGTGGTATGAAGCGGATGTGAATTATCGCTGCGGGCATCGCGACGCCGATCGCCTGGTTTACTCCTCTGACGGGCTGGTGTTTCTCTCCACCGATCACTACCGCAGTTTCAGGCAGGTGCCCTGATCATGCTTAATCTGACCTTTGACCTGCGTCAGCTCACCACGCGCGCGGCGTTTTATCAGCAGTTTGCTGAGCAGAGCGGCTGTCCGCAGACCTTCGGACATAATCTGGATGCGTTATGGGACTGGCTGACGGGCGGGATGGCGCTGCCTGCGACAATGTGGTTGCAGCACTATGCCGCGCATCAGGCCGATTTAGCGCCGGTGCTGGCGCTGCTGGAAGAGGCGGCGCAGTCGCTGGAGGGCGAACTGCGCCTGATCATTGATTAAGCGCGTAGCGGCTTGAGCAGCGCAACCAGCGCTTCGCGGGCTGCCAGCGGCAGATCGCCGCCGCCGGTGTAACCATTATTCTCAATGATGACCTGGTTCAGCCCCACCAGCCAGTCGTAGATATAGTAGGCCGTGTGGTTGGCCGGGGCGGCAGAGAGTCTGGTCAGACGCTGACCGGAACTGAAGCTGACGCTGGGAGCCGGAGGCCGCGAGAAAATCACCTGACCCCGATTAACGCGGCTGGCAGGGCGTTCATTTTCAGGACGCTGTAAAAAGCCGAGCCAGGCCACAAAATCCCCCAGCACCGTCATCGCCCGCGTCACCTGACGATCCGCGCGTGATTCATGGCTGACGCTCTGCGTATCGGGCTCATGCAGCGCCAGCTGCAGCTTTTGCGCGATATCGGTGCGGAATCCGGCCGTGATCAGCTCCTCAACCAGCCACTCCATCGTTGGCTTATCCACGTTCAGCAACGCCAGCAGGCTGCGGTTTTCAGGCAGCTGACGCAGATGATCCAGCCACAGCAGCAGCACCTGACGCGGATACTGCTGCGCGCTCTGCAGACTCTGACGCGGCTGAACCGGCGCTTCAGCCGGGCTCTCACTGAACAGATCAAATTCAAACCCGATGCCAAACTGATTTTCCGGGGCCTGACTACTGGCCGGTTTGCTGCCTTGCAAGGCCGACTGATTGAGCCACAGCTGACGCAGCGCCTCACGCGGCGGCTGCAGGCGTTCCAGCAGCTCGCCATGCAGGCCGGTCCGATGCTGTAAACACTTCAGTAGCGTATCGGCGATATTCTGTTTGCGTGCCGCCTGTTCCGGGCTGGCACCCGCTTCGGTCCAGGGCAATAAACGCCGCTCCACCACAGTGTGCTGAATCTGCGCCAGCTGAGCCAGCAGCATGTCGCGGCGCGCTTCCGGCTGCATCTCATCCTGCAACCAGCTCGCCATGCGGTCGACACCCGCGCGATCCAGTGCCAGCATCGATCCCCAGTGCTGACCGGGCTGTCCCATCTGACGCTGCACCGCTTCATCCACATTGACCTGTTGATGGCGGGCATCGAAAGGGGTAATCGCCCAGATCAGACGCGGTTTCTCTGCGGATTCCTGTGCGGGCTGCTGACGCTGCCATTCGCGCAGCGTTTCGCTGGCGAGGTCGGCATCCTGACGCTGGCTGGCTGCGGTACAGACCAGCAGCAGATCAATTGCCTGACGCGCGGCGTAAAAACCGGGCAGCAGGGCACGTTTCTGTTCCAGCAGTTGGGCACGCAGCGGATCCTGCTGCTGCAGGCGCTGACGATCTTCCTGGATTGCCGCGTCACCGGACTGGCCTGGCGCGGGCAGTTCCAGCATATCAGCATCATCATAGAGTGCGGTTCGCGGTGTGGAACTCAGCGGGACCAGCACTTCCAGCGTCAGCAGCGCCAGTAATCCCAGTGGCACGTTCTGCGCCTTACCGATGCGGTTACCATTCAGCGGGCAGACTTCCACCAGCTGCTGCTGATCCTGCTCACTGGCCGGCACAATCAGCTGCTCGGCCGGCAGCAGTGATGCGTCGGTCAGCAGGCTCAGTGGAGCAAGCACCCGGCTGCTGTTACGCAACTGGTGACGCAGATGCAGCAGGGTGCGCAGCATCTCATTCAGTTCAGGCTGACCAGGCCACAGCAGTGAAAAAAGCTGTACCCGGTCGTCAACGCTGAGCCAGGGCGCCAGCTCAACCGCCTGCGGCCAGAAATGACGATCAAGCCGCGCATCGTGGTGCGCACGGCGACGGCACCAGGACCAGAGTGTTACCAGCGCATCGCCTTCCAGACCCGCCAGCGGCGTGGCGAGACGATGACGCTGCAGGCGCTGCAGTGCGCTGTCGATCTGTGCGGTGTCGGGCGTTGTCGCGCCGGCACAGGCGACTATCAGCCGTACGATCTCCGCTTCACTCAGCAGCGTCAGTTCAACCGGCCACTCGTTTGAGAGCGGCTCGCGCTGATGGCTGAAACGGGTGGCGGTAGCAAAATCGAGGTTGCCGGGATTGATATGCTGAAACCAGTTCAGCAGTTTATCACCCATGCGGGTCACTAACTGGCCCTGTGCATCGGCCACCATTTCGTTCAGCAGCCAGGCCTTACCCGCCTGCGACTGGCCAAACAGCGCCAGCGTCACCGGACGCGCCACCTGTTGCGCCAGCGCCTGAGTCTGCACGCGCGCCTGGCGCAGTTGCAGCGTCAGGGTTTCTGCTTCCAGCGCCAGACGCGGCGACTGCTCACGGCTGCTCTCAATCCAGGCCAGACTGTTATTCAGGGCGTCCTGCAACAGGCCAAGACGTTTTGCCAGCGTTTGCGGCTGACGGGGTTTCAGGGCTTTCATCGTTTACACACGCTCCCGCTGTCAATCCAGTATTGCGCATTGGCATTGCCGGTCGCCGACAGGGTATTCAGCTTAAGACTCAACTGCTCCAGCGGCACGCGGGTGCCATCATCCAGACGGGCATCGCTCAGCACCAGACTTTCCGGGCCGGACGCGTCGGGTCCGGCTTTTACCGCCAGCCGGATGCGCAGCACGCTCTCACCGGCCACTTTACGCGCCAGGGTGGCGTCGTTCAGCGTCAGGCTATAGAGCGGCGAGGCGGGCCAGCGATCGTTATCAAGCTGGCGGAAGCCGAGACAGACGTTGCCGCGAATACGGAAACTGCGCTTTTTATCCAGCACATAGCCGGGATCGTCGAGGTCAATTTCGCTGTAGCAGAGGTTCTCGTCCGTCAGCGCCTGGTTTTCGTCGAGCATGCCAAGATAGCGAATCGTCGAGTAGGGTTCAAAATCGCCTGCGCGGAACCAGAAGCTGCTGAGGCGCAGATCCAGCGCCAGCAGGCAGAGCATCGCGCCGACCGCCGCGGTCGATTTCGGGTTGTCGATGCGGCCATGTTTGTTAAACGGATACCAGTCGCTGGTGTGATAGCCTTCCAGCGACAGTATACGGCTGCCCGGCAGCGGTTGCAGATGACGCACCAGCGCCTGAATGCCCGGGAAGCGCGACGGGCGACCGGTCAGCAGCAGCACGTCACACTGATAGAGCGACACCACTTCACACATTGAACGCAGCGCCGGGATAATCGCCATCCGGTGCTGCATAAATTCACCGTGCAGCTGTGACAGGCTCACCACCAGCGGCACCTGCAGCAGGTCAAAGCGGCTGTTACCGCCCAGCTCGCGCTGAATCTCGCCGTTGACGAAGGCCAGTACCGCTTCGCCCGGAGGCTGATCGACCAGCTCGCCAAACAGCGCGTTAATCTCCGCATGGCTCTCCAGCGGATCCCAGTTTTCGTAGCGTTCCAGTACCGCCTGCGCCAGCGGAATAAACAGTTGTAAGGTGATCTGCTGACGCAGCGTGGCCTGACCGTCCATGCGGCTGTCGTGACCAAACAGCTTGTTCATCAGCGGTTCCGCCAGCGTCAGGCCCGCTTTCTGCAGATGCTGCTGCAGCGCCGGTAAAATCCACAGCTGAATCACATCCAGCAGGATATCGTCGCCCGCGACTTTAAAGCCTTCGCGGAACAGCAGTCGCGGCGTGATTTTGACGTTGTTGCCCTGACCATCATCCAGACGATACTGGGTGATGGCGAGGTCAGTAGTGCCGCCGCCGATATCAATCGAGGCGATGCGCAGGCTCTTGCCTGGCAGTTCGTCAGCATCGCGCGGGCGATCCGGACGGGCCATGCTGCTGAAAAAGTCTTCGGCACGACCGGCAAAGTTGACCTGGGTTTCATTAAACAGCCAGACCATCTGACCACAGGTCGCTTCATCCCACTCCATCTGCACATCCGGCAGCGGTTTCGGGTTCTGACGTGGCAGTGATGGTGAAAGGTCATCTTCGTCAGCCAGCCAGCCTTCCGCTTTCCAGACCAGCGCCAGCGCTTCCTGCATCCGGCGGCGGAAAATTTCACGCTCCGGCTTCGGCATCGCTGACGGCAGCGTCAGGATCACATGGCGCAGCTGACGTGGCGCGTGGCTCTGTGGCATCCGCTGACGCTGTGCCGCGCTGTTCATCTGCATCAGCGCCTGAGCCAGCAGCTCACACAGCATAAAGGTCATCAGCGAACTGCGGCTGTAGTGCGGAGAAAAGACCGGCAGACGATCGTCCGGTGCCAGCGTCGAGAGCGGCTGGCCTTCGTCGTTGAGCAGGGTGGTAAAGGGTGCGGCATAGGCCAGCGGTTCAGCCTGCTCGCCGGGCGTGTTAAAACGCCAGCCTGGCTGATAGCGCGCCTCATCCCACAGATAACGGCGCGGGCTGGAGAGGCCGGTGCTGCCTTCCAGTCCCACACGCTGCAGGGCCAGACGGCTTGCTTCACGGCCGACGCGGGTCAGAGAAGGCCACATAAAGGCCTGCTCACGACCGCTCTCCAGCGAGAAGTTCGCTTTGCCAAAACGGGTCTCGGCAAACTCCAGACGACTGTCAAACAGCTCGTTATAAACCTGATGCGGCTGCGACAGATCGCGCAGCTGCAGCTCATAGGTCTGCTTCAGGCCGTTGCTCTCTTCCGGGTGATCTTCCACCAGAATGCCGCAGGTATGGGAGTTACCGACATCCAGAATGATATCGACATTGACCGCCGGGGTCTGCAGCGTGGCGGCCTGAATATGGATCTCGCTGAGGTCGAGCTGTTCGCCCAGCAGCTCCAGCAGATTGAGGTAGTGCGCCTGATACTCAAACTCGCGCAGCGCCTGATTAATCGCCTGTTCGCGGCGATCGGAGACGCGGTCGGTAAAGGATTCGCGCAGCCAGCCGTCAACCCAGGTCAGGTCAAGAAAATCACCCAGCTCGTAGTTGTGCCAGGCGAGCGCAAAGGTCACACCGTTCTGAGCATCAGCCGGGCTGAGGCCGAGCTGTTCACCGCCATCCTGTTCCGCCACGCAGCGGGTATCAAAGGCCAGGCTGACGCGATGGGTATTGCCTGCTGCATCGGGCGCGGGCAGCGCAACCAGACGCATCCGCGCCCAGTTTTCAGGACCGCCGATAAAACGACGTCCGCTGGCACAGCGCAGCATCGGCAGCGGCAGCCAGCAGGCTGACAGCAGGGACAGTGAGTCCGCCAGCGCGATATCAGACTCCGGGCGCACCACTTCCGCAGCGCCGCCATCTTCCGGATAGAGCAGGAACTTACCGCTGTTGCCATCGACGTTCAGGCGCAGCAGAGGGCCGTTGGCGGTCTGGCGCACAAACTGGCGGCGCGCCGGGGTATCTGAGAGTTGCAGGCCGAAATCCAGAAACTGCACGCCGCTGTTTTCAATCAGCGAAATTTTTTGTTTGTCATCGATCAGGGGAGCCAGCATCGTTATTTACTCTCACGCTTAATCGTCATCGGGAAGACCCGGTCATCAGCATACTGCGCTTCACACACTGCGGCGCCGATACTCGCATGGCAGACCAGCAGTGGCATACGGTAGCGCGAATTGTTCTGGCACTTCGCCGTGTAGCGGCTCTCAATCACCAGGTTACCGGCGCTGGTCATGGCCGCGCTGACATCCGCTTTACAGGTAGTATTGCCCTGGGCGATCTGCACGCTGCCTTTGCCGTTTTTAAACTGGAAGCGCATTACCGGAGGCTTACCGGTTGGCGTCGGCATCTGGTCGATAGTGACACGCCAGCGGCCATCAATCACCCGTACCTGGCCATCGCGCACCGCATCCGGCGTCACGATCAGGTCATCGGGTTTGGCCGGAACCGGCGCCGTCACCGTTGTGGCAAGGGTAGCAGATGAGGTTGCCGGTGCGGTATCGGTGGTGGTGTTGGCCGGTTTCTGCGGCTGCGATTCGGGAAGTTTTTCCGGTGCTGCCTGCTCGGCAGGTGGGGTGACGGACGGTGTCGCCGCCACCGGTGCCGGAGTCGCAGCAGGAGCCGGAGTGGGTACCGTCGCCGGGGCTGACGCTGGCTTCGCGGTGGCAACCGGTGTTTTTACGGGCTCTGAACGATGCAGCAACACGGCCACCGTCACGGCGGCAGCAATCGCCACCGGCGGTAACAGATACCAGACGCGGAAACGGCGGCGAGCCGCTACAGGCGTCGCCGGCTGAGCTTCAACGGGTGCCGCAACCGGCAGCGGTTCAGCCACAGATTCAGGTTCAGGTTCGGGCTCAGCGATTATCTCTGGTTCAGCGATGACCGGCGCGGCAGGCAGCTCAGGCAGCGGTTCAACCAGCGCCACCGGCAGGTTCTCTTCCAGCGTGTCACGCAGGCAGGCCAGCGCGTCATCGCGGCTGCGCGCCTGGGCATCGACAAAGCCCCAGAAGGTGATGACCGGTTTGCCATCAACCAGATAGACATACTGCTGGTCGGGGAATTGCAGGGTTTTGCTCAGCAGCGCACCAAACAGCCGCATTGATGGATTCTCTGCCGCGCGCGCGCGCGTACTGAGATCCTGCATATCCTGCTGACAGGCGGTGAGCTGTTGCAGCGCCGCGCGACGTTCATGATCGCTGGCACCCAGCCAGGATTTCACCCGGCCGCTAAAAGGGGCATACCAGTCGAGGCGATCGCCCCGTTCATTGGCCTGAGGAATGGCCAGGCAATCTGCCAGTGCGCTCTGACGGCGCAGGCGCAGGGTTTCACGAATTTGCAGTGCTGAGGCGTAGACCGGCTGGCCATTTTCACCTAACGCCAGAACTGCATCTAAATTACCGCTGCGCAGAAAAGTTTTTGCCACCTGTTGGGCCCTTATCGGTCGTTGTCTGAGGCAGAAAATCGCGTGTTATCGACGATTAGGTTGATTTTACGCGGGGCAATGACAAATCAAACGGCAGAAAAAGGGGGTAAATCCACTGTTTTTTTCACCGGCTGACGGAAAAACCACCGCTATTTCAGAGAGTATGACGCAATCAGCCGGATTTGCGCACCAGCAGCAGGTGGGCGATGACGCCGCCCGCCAGTCCCCAGAAGGCCGGACCAATGCCCAGCAGCGAAACGCCGGATGCGGTGATCAGAAAGGTGATCAGCGCGCTGTCGCGTTCGGCAGGCAGATCCAGTGCGCGGTGGAGGCTGCCACCCAGCGTGGCAAGGAGTGCCAGACCCGCCAGCGCCTCAATCAGTACCACAGGCAGGGCACTGAACAGCACGGCGATCAGCGCACCGGACGCGCCCGCCAGCAGATAGAAGATCCCCGCCAGCGCCGCCGCGCGCCAGCGCTGCTGAGGATTTGGGTCGACCTCATCGCTCATGCAGATGGCCGCCGTAATCGCCGCCACGCAGACCGAAAAACCCCCTAATGGCGACAGCAGCAGCGCAATTAATCCGGTCCAGCTCATCAGTGAAGAGACGGGCGGACGGTAGCCGTGCGCCTGTAGCGTGGCGATGCCGGGGGCGTTCTGTGACGCCATCGTCACCAGGAAATAGGGCACGCCGATCCCCAGCAGCGTGGTGAGCGTAAAGTGCGGCATCACCACTTCCGGCATTGTCAGCCTAATCGGCTGCGGCGGAAAGTGAATGGCGTGCTGTGCCAGCGCGACGGCAACACCCACCAGCAGCGTGACCAGAATTGCATAGCGGGCCAGCCAGCGGCGGGCCAGCAGCCAGGCCAGGCACATGCTGCCGCACAGTACAAAGTTACTTTGCAAATCGGCAAAGGTCTGCAGCCCGAAGCGCAGCAGAATACCTGCCAGCATCGCCGCTGCCAGTGAAGCGGGAATGTAGTTCATCAGCCGGGCAAACAGGCCGGTGACGCCGCACAATACGATCAGCAGGTTGGCGAAAACAAAGACGCCTACCGCCTCATTCAGCGAAACGCCGTGAAAACTGGTCGCCAGCAGCGCGGCGCCGGGCGTTGACCAGGCAGCGAGCACCGGCATGCGGTAGCGCAGTGACAGGCCCAGCGAGGCGATCCCCTGCGCAATGCCCAGCACCGACAGCCAGCCGCCAATCTGCGCGGGCGTGGCGCCCGCCGCCTGAAACATCTGATAGATAATCGCGCCACTGCTGCTGTAGCCCACCAGCACAGCCACGAAGCCGGAAACCAGCATCGGCAGGGTAAAACGGGGAGGTTCCGCTCTCGTCATGGTCAGACTCTTTATGAGGTTGTGCGTTATAGCGCACATGGTCGCATGATGCGCTATAACGCACAAGTGTTACACTATTGCCATAACGTCACTCACCAGGATGACGAGAAAGCAGGAGAAAAAATGGCGGATTTTCAGCAACACCTGAGCAGCGCGCTCAGACAGTTGCGGCAGGCCAATGGCTGGAGCCTGACGCTGACGGCGGAGCGAACCGGCGTCAGTAAAGCGATGCTGGGCCAGATTGAGCGCGGCGAATCGAGTCCCACCGTGGCGACGCTGTGGAAGATTGCCACCGGTTTCAACGTTCCCTTTTCCTTTTTTATCGACGGCAGCGTGTTGCCTTCAGGCGCCGCGCCAGGATTCAGTCAGCCCAATGCCGACATGTCGGTACGGTCGCTGCTGCCTTACGATCCGCAACTGCGTTTTGATCTGCTGGCGGTGGAGCTGGCAGCGGGGGCGCAGAGTCATTCTTCGCCCCATGAAGCGGGCTGTGTGGAGCAGGTGGTGGTCATCGAGGGCGAACTATTGCTGGGCGTCGGTGACCTCTGGCGACGTCTGCTCGCCGGGGAGGCATTCCAGTTCAGGGCCGATGTGCTGCACAGCTACCGGAACCCGCTCAGCACGCCGCTGCGCTTCCACAGTCTGATCCATTATCTGCAGCGCCCGGACGTTACAAATTGATACCTGAGCAAACTACACAGTTTACCTTCGTATCTTTATACTTTCGCTTATCGATGGAGACGTGTAATGAGCGATCTGACTGAATCCGCTGCAATGCTGCGCATGCTGGTGGGCAAGCTGGGCCGCCGGTTGCGCGAGTCAGCACCGCCTGGCGAATTAACCTGGTCGCAGGTCGCGGTGCTGGGTCATCTGGTTCGCGATGGGGCGATGACGGTAACGCAACTGGCGGCGGCCGAGGGCGTACGCACCCAGTCAATGGGCGCGACCGTCGCCGGGTTACTGGCGGCGGAACTGGTGACGGGCGAGCCGGATCCCCATGATGGCCGTAAAACCCGCTATCTTCCCACGACGTCCAGCCTGGCGGTGATTACGTCGAGTCGCGCGATGCGCGATGACTGGCTGGTCCGGACGCTGGAAGCGCGACTGAGTCCGGCAGAACAGCAGCAACTGACCGACGTTCTCCCTCTGCTGCAACGACTCACTGACTATTAAATCTGAGGATTCAACATGGCTGTAACCACACTTGATGCAAAAACTGCGCTGATTGTTATCGACCTGCAACATGGCATTGTGGCATTGCCGCTGGTTCATGAACCGCAGCCGGTGATCGAACGCTGTGCCGGACTGGCTGAGGCGTTTCGCGCGCACGATCTGCCGGTTGTGCTGGTTAACGTGGCTGGTGGGGCGCCGGGCCGCAATGAGCAGGCACGTCACAGCGGCGAATTGCCCGCCGACTGGGCCACGCTGGTTCCGGCGATGGCCCCACAGCAAAATGACCTTACGGTCACCAAGAAAACCTGGGGTGCGTTTCACGCCACGGCGTTGCACGATGAGCTGCAAAAGCGCGGCATTACTCAGGTAGTTATTTGTGGTATCGCGACCAGTATCGGCGTGGAATCCACCGCACGACAGGCGTATGAGCTGGGTTACAACGTCACGCTGGCGACCGATGCGATGACCGATCTCAACCTGGATACGCACAACAATAGCGTGAACCTGATCTTCCCGCGCCTGGGTGAAACCGGCAGCTGTGAGGATATTAAGGCGCAGCTGAATTCGCGCGCCTGATTGGCGTGTGACGTTAAGCGTCGGGCCACCGCGACGGTGGCCCGTTGAGGGCAGACATAGCTCTTATCAAAAAACTGCGCCATGTTTCTCCCCAGGGGGCCGGACGAAACTCTTCATCAGCAATCGCTGACATAATGACATTCAAATTGTCATCCTCATTCTGAAGCAGGATGTTTATTTCATTCCGCGCTTCAATAACAGGCATGTCATGATCAATATAGCTCTGGAGCATTTCTTCGAGGGTACTGCCAAAGTCGTCATGATGGCAGCTTAAAAACACTCTTAACATGCCGGTTAGCGCCGGGTATTGTTTCTCGGGTTTATCACCCCATCCACGGATAAGACGTGAGAACATAGTAAGGTTTCCCGTTATAAGTTTGCTTAAGCAGCACCACGCGCACAGCGTAACAGGTTTCTTTTGCCGCTTTACCCTGCCTGAATCCATAACCCACAGCAGCCCTGCTACGATATACCAGTTCCAGAGGACTGGCGTTATTCCCCCAGTTCCCCCAATGAATGATCCGTAGTCGGTTAGCTTTCAGGGCTGAGCTGATCGCTTTTTCTGCAATCTGAACTGAATAATATGATGATACTGAGTGCATATTTGGGCTGAGGGCCAGCCTGGCGAGTAAATCATCATCAGAAATTGCGACGTGCTTAGCAATGGTGTGGCCGCCAGCCCTTACAGAGCTGACAGCCTCATGCTCAGCAATTTTAAACGTCCCCGCCCGGACGTATACAACACGGGCTGCACTAACAGTAAGTCCAAAGGCAGCTGGAACACCCACATCTATGGCCAGACCGATATTCCATGCTGCTGTGTCGTCAGCGCCAAATTTCTTTGCGAGAGCAACAGCCGTCTGGTAGGTGGCAGTTCGGGTATTCTGGCCGGTCAGCACCCGGTTAGCTGCAGCATTAATGCTATCCATACTGTGAGCACCAACGACAATACATGCTGCCTTGGTTATCCCGGTGGGTTCGGGAGCCATACACAATGCGGTTGCGCCAGCCAACTCCAGACTACCCATGAGCAGGTCAAGACCACCCATAAGACGGTTGCTCATTCCCTCGGATTCAGTAACTGACTTATCGGAAAGCACCGCCGCAAGATGTACCGGAGACATTGCAATTTGTAGCTCGTTGTCCATAACAATCAATCCTTAAAAGAAATTCAATTCGCGCGCCTGATTCGCGTGTGAAGGGAAGATCCGGGCCACCGCGACGGTGGCCCGAATTGTTTTACCGGAAGGCGTAACCCAGCGTTAAACCGACGCTGTAATTGCGGCCCGGCGCGGATTCGAAGTAGCGTCCATTACTCTCATTCACAATCACTGAACCCACATAGTGCCGGTCAAACAGGTTATCGACCCGGCCAAACAGATCCAGTGTCCAGTTCTCAACCAGCCACTTATAGCCACTGTTAACCGCTGCAACGGTGTAGGACGGGGTGTTCACGCTATTCTGATCTTCAGCGGCGATCTGGCTCAGATAACGCACCTCACTGCCTGCATAAAAGCCCTGTTCCGGCAGGTAACCGAGTCCGGCGTAAGCCATGTTACGGGCAATGCCAGGAATGCGGTTGCCGTCACAGCTGTCGCTGCCGCAGGCGTTAGTGCGATAGCGCGCATCCAGCAGGGTGTAGGCCATCTTCAGCCGCCAGTCCCAGGCAAACTGCTGATCCAGGCTTAACTCCAGACCGCGACGGCGGGTCTGACCGGCATTTTTATAGGTAGTGCGTCCGCCACTGCTGGTATCCGCCACAATCTCATCCTGGGTATCGGTCTGGAACAGCGCCGCGCTGATCAGGCCGTTGCCGATGCGTTTCTTGCTGCCAATCTCCAGCGTATCGCTGGTGGCCGGTTTCAGCCCCAGATTCAGACCGGTCGCGCCATCCGAGCGGTAAGAGAGCTCATTAATGGTCGGGGTTTCAAAGCCGCGACCGGCGGAGATCCACGCGTTCCAGCCTGGGTCAAAGGCATACTTCAGTGCCGCAGCGGGCAGCCATTTGTGATAGCGCGCATCACCGCTGTCGTCGCCGTTACCGGGCTGAATATAGAAGTCATTAGAGTCAAAGTTAACGGTGCTGAACCGCACACCCGCATCCAGCGACAGCTTATCGGTCAGTTGCCAGGCGGTCTGCAGATAGGGATCGAGCGTCCACATCAGGTTGCGCTCGTTGCGGCGAAGATTGCCCTGTTCGCCCAGTTGCGTCACCCCGTTGCTGACCGTGAAGTTTTCATAGCCCTTGCGGCGCTCGGTCATGGTTTCGTAGTCGAGTCCGCCGGTCAGCGCCACCGGAATAGACAGCAGCGTGTCGCGATGGGTCCAGCGGGTATCGACGCCCTGATAGTGGCGGGTCAGGGCGATCACGCCACCGGGATGAGACGGGTTGCGCTGCACGGCTGCGGGGATCGACTGGAACTGGGTAGTTTCGCGCATGCCCGCATAGAGCATCACGCTGAGGTCGTCATTTTCACTCATCTGGCGCTGATAACGCAGGCCGCCCTGAGTCTGATCGACAGTCTTACGGGTGTTATAAAGCGGGACGTTGCTGACCACCTGACGTGGATTGTCACGCCACTGCGCCTCGGTTAAGCCGCCGGGATCCTGCGCGTCAATGTGAACGCTGTTAAACAGCAGCGTCAGGGTGCTGACATCATCAATACGCACGCCCAGTCGGGCGTTGCCAAGGTTCTTCTGCGCAGCGCTGTGATCACGATAGCCGTGAGTGGTGAAGCGGGAGGCGGAGACGGTGTAGTTCACATCCCCGGCATGGCTGCCGTCACCGGTCGCGCCGCTGGCTTTGACGCTGTTTCGCCAGCTGCCGTAGCTGCCGTACCAGCTGCTGGCTTCAAGCGTGGTCGGCTGCTGACCCTGCTGAGTGGTGACATTGATCACGCCACCCGAAGCGTTGCCATACAGCGCAGAAAACGGGCCGCGCAGCACCTCGACATGATCAATCGAGCCGATATCGATATTGGAGGTCTGCGCCTGACCATCCGGCATGGTGGCCGGGATGCCATCCACGTAGATGCGCAGCCCGCGTACGCCGTAGGTTGAGCGGGAGCCGAAGCCACGCATCGACAGCTGCAGGTCCTGCGCGTAATTCTGTCTGTTCTGGATCTGCAGACCCGGCACGCTGCTGAGGTTTTCCGACAGGTTAACGCGCGGCGCTGCCTGGCGCATATCGTCGCCACTGACCACGCTCAGGGCCGCAGGCGTATCGAGTTCGTTAAGGCCCGTTTCCGGCGGTGCGGCCGTGACGACCAGGGTATTGTCATTATCCGCCGCCGCCACCAGCAGCGGCAGCGGCAAAATGGCAGGCAACATCAACAGCGTCGCCTGGCGCAGAGAGATTATTTTCATTATATGTGGCCTGAAAAAAGAGAGGATATGAACCAGGTGGAACAATTTCCGCATATGGTAAGGGTTTGATGCGCTGGGGTACATCGTTTCGGGCTGGATTTTTTCTCTGTTTACCGCCAGGCTGGAATCCATCTTTTGCAGTGATCAGGCGTCCGATTCACCCGGATGCAGACAAAAAACTCACGGGAGTCAGCATGAAACAACCTGAAGTGGCGGTTCTGGGATTAGGCGCAATGGGGCACGCATTTGCCGCCAACCTGCTGAAAAAAGGCTTTCACGTTCATGGCTGGAACCGCACCCGCGCGCGCGGCGAAGATCTGCTGGATGCGGGTTTGCAGCTGGCTGACTCGCCAGCCGAGGCGGTACGTCAGGCGGATGTCGTGATCGCCATGCTGTCTGATGGCGACACCACTGAGCAGGTGCTGCATCAGGTCAAAGAGGCGTTTAAGCAGGGCGCGACGCTCTGCCAGATGGGCACCATCGGCGTAGAAAAAACCGACGCGCTGATCGCCTTTTTCGCAGAAAAACGCCCCGATTTGTTACTGATCGACGCGCCGGTCTCCGGCACCAAAGCACCAGCAGAGAATGCGCAGGTTCTGGTGCTGGCCAGCGGCGATCAGAGCCGGGCGCAGGCCGCAGAAGCGGTGTTTGCTGCCATCAGTAAAGGCACCCAGTGGCTGGGTGAGGCGGGAAAAAGCACCCGGATGAAGCTGGTCATCAACAGCTGGCTGATTGGCATGATGCAGAGCCTGGCGGAGAGTACCCGGCTGGCAGAGCAGTTCGGCTTTTCCACCGACGATCTCTGGCAGGTGCTGGAGGGCGGTCCGCTGGCCGCACCGTATGCAAAAATGAAGCTCGGGATGATCGCCAGCGACGACTTCACGCCGCAGATGCATCTGGTCTGGGCGCTGAAAGATGCCCGCCTGGCGCTGGATGCCGCAGAGACGCCGCTGCCGGCGCTGGAGAATATCGCCCAGCTCTGGCAGCAGGCGGTGGAGGCCGGACACGGTGAAGAGGATCTGGCGGTGATCTACCGCTATCTGAAGGCGCAATGAGTCAGCAGCATTTTGACTTCAGCACGCGTCCGCTGGTGCCGCTGGCGCACGATTATCTGCACGGTGCCAGCGAACCCTGGCACCAGCATGCCTGTGCCCAGCTGATCCACACCCTGAGCGGCGTGGTAAGGGTAGAGACGGAGTATGGCAGCTGGATTGTGCCGCCGAGTCGCGGCGTCTGGCTGCCCGCATTTACCCGTCATGCGCTGCAGATTACCGGCAGTGTGGCGGCGCGCACGCTGTTTATCGATCCGCTGGCGCGCGCCGATCTGCCCGCCAGTTGTCAGGTGGTGCAAATCTCACCGCTGCTGCGCGAGCTGATTGTCACGGCGCTGAGCCTGCCAGAGCGTTACGCCGCAGGCAGTCGGGCCGAGCGGGTGATGGAGTTAATTCTGGATGAGATTCGGGGCATGGATGTGCTGCCCTTTGCGCTGCCAACGCCCGACAGTCCCCGTTTACAGGCGCTGTGCGAGCTGATTCAGCAGACGCCCGGTGAGAGCTGGACGCTGCTGCGGGCCAGTGCCCACCTGAATGTCTCGGGCCGCACTCTGGCCCGCCATTTTATGCGCGAAACCGGCCTGCAGTTCAGCGACTGGGTGCGGCGCGCCCGACTGGCTATCGCCCTGACGCGACTGGCTCAGGGCGACTCCGTGCTGCGGGTGGCGCTGGAACTGGGCTATGAAAGCCCCAGCGCGTTTAGTGCGATGTTTCGTCGTCTGCTGGGCGTCTCTCCGACTGACTATTTTCCGCCTGCAGAAACTGGCCTGCCGCGCTGAGCAGCGCCTGCAGGGCGGCGCGGGCGGTGTCATTGTCGATACTCACTCCCCAGGCTCGCGCGCCACGGGCATCCACGCAGCTGATATAGGCCACCGAGCGGCTGTCACTGCGTCGTCCCAGCGTATGCTCGTGATAGTCCTCAATGGTCAGATGCAGATCAAACGCGCTGCGCAGGGCATTGACCGCCGCCGACAGCCAGCCGTTGCCGCTGCCGGTCAGCGTCAGCGATTGCGTCTGATACACCACGCTGGCGCTAATCTGCGTCTGCCCGCCGCTGTCACTCTGGCTGTCAGCCCGCTGTAAGGCTACCGCGGGCTGCGTGACGCCATACTGGCGGCAGAAGAGCTGCCACAGCGCGTAGTGCGTCATCTCTCCGCCGTGCCGGTCAGTCTCCTGCTGAACACAGCGGCTGAAATCCTGCTGCAGCGCTCGCGGCATTTGTAACCCGTGATTCTGCTCCAGCAGCCAGGCAGCCCCGCTTTTTCCCGACTGGCTGTTAACGCGGATAACCGCCTCATAGCTACAGCCAATGTCGGCCGGGTCCAGCGGCAGGTAAGGCATCTGCCACTCTGTCTCCTGCTGTTCGGCGCGGATGGCAAACCCTTTTTTAATTGCATCCTGATGAGAACCAGAGAAGGCGGTGAAGACCAGCTCGCCCGCATAGGGATGGCGCGGATGAACCGGCAGCTGGTTGCAGCGGGTTACCACTTCAATCACCTCATGCATCTGGCTGAAATCGAGCTGGGGCGAAACGCCCTGGGTATAGAGATTCAGCGCCAGCGTCACCAGATCCACATTGCCGGTGCGTTCACCGTTACCAAACAGACAGCCCTCGACCCGGTCAGCGCCCGCCAGCAGCGCCAGTTCTGCGCAGGCGACGCCGGTGCCGCGATCGTTGTGCGGATGCACGCTGATGCAGACGGCATCACGGCGGCTGAAGTGACGGCAGAAATACTCAATCTGATCGGCATAAACGTTAGGGGTGTTCACCTCCACCGTGGCGGGAAGGTTAATGATCATCGGGCGCTGCGCGTCCGGTTGCCAGACATCGGCCACCGCCTCGCAGATCTCCAGCACAAACTCCGGCTCGGTAAAGCAGAAGGTCTCTGGCGAATATTCAAAGGTCCAGTAGGTTTCCGGCTGCGCCTCGCATTCGGCGCGGATCTGCCGTGCACCAGCGGTGGCCAGCGCCACGATTTCCGCTTTGCTCTGTTTAAATACCCGCTCACGAAACAGCGGCGCGGTGGCGTTATAGAGATGTACGATGGCTCGCGGCACACCCTGCAGCGCCACAAACGTGCGGGAAATCAGGTCCTCCCGCGCCTGAGTCAGTACCTGTAACGTCACATCCTCCGGGATACGCTGCTGCTCAATCAGGTCGCGGACGAAATCGAAATCCGTCTGCGACGCCGAGGGAAAGGCGACCTCGATCTCCCGGAACCCGCAGCGCAGCAGCAGATCCCAGAAGGCCATTTTGCGTTCCCGATCCATCGGTTCTGCCAGCGCCTGATTGCCGTCACGCAAATCGCTGGAGAGCCAGCGTGGCGCCTGGGTCAGCTGGCGTGAGGGCCACTGGCGATCGGGCAGGGTGATCAGCGGGGAGGGACGATATTTATCAGCGGGTCGGGTCAGCATAGGAGTCTCCTGTGGTTTTTTTACCAGTCTGCCGACACGCCTCCGGGTCCGCGCGCGCAGGGCTGACAACCTGACGCGCAAAAGTGACAATACCCAGCATGACCAGCATGACCAGCATGACCTGCGTGGCCCTGCGTGCGCTCCGGTTTGGTGAATCCGCATGGCAGGGTTAGCATGGTCGCCTGTTTATTTGGGTGGACTCATATGCTGATTTTTGACGGTCACAACGATCTGTTGCTTAATCTCTGGCTGCATCATCGTGATGCGCCCGCGCAGGCGTTTTATCAGGGGATTGAACGGGGCCACCTCGATTTTCCGCGCATTCAGCAGGGCGGGCTCGGCGGCGGGCTGTTTGCAATCTTTGTGCCTCCGCAGGAGTACATTGCCCGCACCGTTCCGGCACGTGCCGACGAGCCGTTTCAACCGCTTCAGATCATGTGGCAACAGCTTGAGATCCTGCAGCAGCTGGCTGATGCGTCAGGCGGGCGGGCGCGACTCTGCCGCAGCCATGACGAGATCGTCGCCTGCCGCGCCGCAGGCGTACTGGCGATGGTGGCACACATCGAAGGTGCTGATGCGTTGGATGAGGAGGGCGAGCAGCTGCACGCCTTCTGGCAGGCGGGAGTGCGCAGCATCGGGCCATTCTGGAATCTGGCCAGCCGCTTTGGTGAAGGCGTCAGCGGCACCTTTCCTGGCTCGCCCGACACCGGGCCAGGCCTGACCCGCGCCGGAGAGAGGCTGATTCAGCAGGCGAGTGACCTGAAGATGATGATTGACGTGTCGCATATGAACGCAAAAGCCTTTTGGGACACCGCCCGGCTCTCCAGCGCGCCGCTGGTCGCCAGCCACTCCAACGCGCATGCTCTCTGTCCGCAGCCGCGTAATCTGACGGATGACCAGCTGGTGGCAATCCGCGACAGCGGCGGTCTGGTCGGCATTAATTTCGGCAACGCTTTTCTGCGCGCCGACGGTAAACGCGACGCTGACACGCCATTAACAGAAATTGTTAAGCATTGTGATCACATGTTGAAGATAATGGGCAGCGACCATGTAGCCTTTGGCTCTGATTTCGACGGGATTACCCCACCGGCTGCGCTGGGCGATGTCAGCGGATTGCCGCGATTGCTCGCCGCTTTTCAGGAAGCGGGCTATGATCAGACACTGACAGAGAAACTGGCATGGGGAAACTGGCAGCGGGTTTTACATCTGACCGGGCTGTGATAACAATTTCCTGATGTTCCGGGCTTGATCCCGACGCGCCATTGGCGCAACATCTGCCTGGAAATTGTGACGGCGGTCTCATTCAATGCCGGTCACACTGATTTCAGGCAGCTCATTTACTGTTAACCAAGAGGAAGTAACTCATGTGGAAAAAACCAACTTTCGTTGATATGCGTCTCGGTCTGGAAGTGACTCTCTACATCTCCAACCGTTAATCGTTCTGCCCGCCCTCTGAGCGGGCATTTTTTTTCAACTTCTGGTTTTCCTCTATGTTTATCAAAATCCTCGGTTCAGCCGCGGGCGGCGGGTTTCCGCAGTGGAACTGTAACTGCGCCAACTGCCACGGCGTGCGTAACGGCACGATCCAGGCCCAGGCACGCACGCAATCGTCGATTATCCTCAGTGATAACGGCGAAGATTGGGTGTTATGCAACGCTTCACCCGACATCAGCCAGCAGATTCTGCATACGCCAGAACTGACCCGCAAAGAGGTGTTACGCGGCACGGCGATCGGCGCGATTATCCTTACCGACAGCCAGATCGATCACACCACCGGGCTGCTGAGCCTGCGTGAGGGCTGTCCGCATCAGGTGTGGTGTACGGCGGAAGTGCATGGTGACCTCAGCACCGGCTTCCCGATATTTCCTATGCTCACCCACTGGAATGGAGGCTTACAGCACCGTCCCATTGCGCCACTGACGCCGTTCAGCGTCGATGTTTGTGGTGATCTACAGTTCACCGCGATTCCGATTATCAGTAATGCACCGCCTTACTCGCCGTATCGCGACCGGCCGCTGCCGGGCCATAACGTGGCGCTGTTTATTGAAAACCGCGCGAATGGTCAGACGCTGCTTTACGCGCCAGGCCTGGGCGAGCCGGATGCGGTGATCCTGCCGTGGCTGCAAAAAGCGGATTGCCTGCTGATTGATGGTACCGTCTGGCAGGATGATGAGCTGCTGACTACTGGCGTGGGTCATAACACCGGCAAGGCGATGGGCCATCTGGCGCTGGCGGAAGAGCAGGGGCTGATGGCGCTGCTGGCATCGCTGCCGGCAAAACGCAAAATTCTGATCCACATTAACAACACCAATCCGATCCTCAACGAGCAGTCACCGCAGCGTCAGTTTCTGACGGAGCAGGGAATAGAGGTGAGCTGGGACGGAATGGCGATCCACCTTCAGGGCTAAAACATGCAGATCACTGACACGCTGTCGCCGCAGGCTTTTGAACAGGCCCTGCGCGACAAAGGCGCTTACTACCATATCCATCACCCGTATCACATCGCGATGCATAACGGTCAGGCAACGCGCGAGCAGATTCAGGGCTGGGTGGCGAATCGCTTCTATTACCAGACCACCATTCCGCTGAAAGATGCGGCGATCATGGCCAACTGCCCCGATCCGGCTACCCGTCGTAAGTGGGTGCAGCGCATCCTCGACCACGACGGCAGCAACGGCGAAGAGGGCGGCATTGAGGCCTGGCTGCGACTGGGCGAGGCGGTCGGGCTGACGCGCGAAGAACTACTTTCAGAGCAGCATGTGCTGCCGGGCGTGCGCTTCGCGGTGGATGCATATATTAACTTTGCCCGCCGCGCCAACTGGCAGGAGGCGGCCTGCAGCTCACTCACCGAGCTATTCGCACCGCAGATCCACCAGTCACGGCTCGACAGCTGGCCGCAGCACTATCCGTGGATCAAAGAAGAGGGCTATTTCTACTTCCGCAGTCGCCTGGGTCAGGCGAACCGCGATGTGGAACATGGCCTGGCGCTGGCGCTGGAATATTTCACCACCGCTGAGACGCAAAACCGCATGCTGGAAATTTTGCAGTTTAAGCTCGATATTTTATGGAGCATGCTGGACGCCATGACCATGGCATACGAGCTGAAACGTCCGCCTTATCACACCGTGACTGATAAAGCGGCGTGGCACACCACCCGACTGGTATAACAGATGAATGAAAACTCGATTGCCGCGTTTCGTCGCGGCTACCGCATGCAGTGGGAAGCCGCCCAGGATACCCATGTGGTGCTCTATCCCGAAGGCATGGCGAAGCTGAACGAAACCGCCGCTGCCATCCTTGAGCTGGTGGATGGCAAGCAGGATATCGCCGCGATTATCGCAACGCTGGATAGCCGTTTTCCGGAAGCGGGCGGCGTGGGTGCAGACGTTTTAGAGTTCCTGCAATCAGCCTATGAACAGAAGTGGATACAGTTCCGTGACCCCGCATAAACCTGACGTGAATCCGCCGCTCTGGCTGCTGGCCGAGCTGACCTATCGCTGTCCGCTGCAGTGTCCCTACTGCTCCAACCCGCTGGATTTCGCCCAGCAGGAGAAGGAGCTGACCACCGAGCAGTGGATTGAGGTGTTTCGTCAGGCGCGGGCGATGGGCAGCGTGCAGCTCGGATTCTCGGGCGGCGAGCCGCTGGTCCGTAAAGATCTGCCGGAGCTGATCAAGGCGGCGCGCGATCTCGGCTTCTACACCAACCTGATCACCTCGGGCATCGGCCTGACGGAGAAGAAGCTGGATGCGTTCAGCGAGGCGGGTCTGGATCATATCCAGATCAGCTTCCAGGCGAGTGACGAAACCCTGAATGCGGCGCTGGCCGGTTCGAAAAAAGCGTTTCAGCAGAAGCTGGAGATGGCGAAAGCGGTTAAAGCCCACGGCTATCCGATGGTGCTGAACTTTGTACTGCATCGCCATAACATCGACCAGATCGACAGGATTATCGACCTCTGCATTGAGCTGGAAGCGGATGACGTAGAACTGGCGACCTGTCAGTTCTACGGCTGGGCGCAGCTCAACCGCGAAGGCCTGCTGCCCACCCGCGAGCAGATCGCCCGCGCAGAGGCGGTGGTGAAAACCTACCGCGAGCGGATGAGCACCACCGGCAATCTGACCAACCTGCTGTTTGTGACGCCAGACTACTACGAAGAGCGCCCTAAGCCCTGCATGGGTGGCTGGGGCGCCATCTTCCTCAGCGTTACGCCAGAGGGCACCGCGCTGCCGTGTCACAGTGCGCGTCAGCTCCCGATAGAATTTCCCTCAGTGCTGACGCAAAGTCTGGACGATATCTGGTATAACTCATTCGGCTTCAACCGTTATCGCGGTTTTGACTGGATGCCAGAGCCATGCTGCTCCTGTGATGAGAAAGAGAAAGATTTTGGCGGCTGTCGCTGTCAGGCTTACATGCTGACCGGCAATGCCGACAACACCGATCCGGTCTGCAGCAAATCACCGCATCACGGCAAAATCCTTGACGCCCGGCGTGAGGCGGATTGCAGCGACATTAAAATTGGTCAGCTGCAGTTCCGTAACCGCAGCAACTCACAACTGATCTATAAAACACGGAACCTCTGATGAAAACGCGTTGCCTGGAGATAAACGGTCTGACGGTTGAACTGGTGCATCAGCCCGATGCCAGCCAGGCCGCCGCCCTGATTCAGGTGGGCGCGGGGAGTCACGACGAACCCGATCGCTGGCCCGGACTGGCGCATCTGCTGGAACATCTGCTGTTCACCGGCAGCACCGGCTGGCCTGATGAGGGCCGGTTGATGAGCTGGATTCAGACGCAGGGTGGCAGGGTTAACGCCACCACGCTGGCCCGGCGCAGCGCGTTCTTTTTTGAGGTCACGCCGTCGCTGCTGGCTGACGGGCTGGCGCGGCTGCAGGATATGGTCTGCCATCCGCTGCTTGATAATCAGGCAATCGGTCAGGAAGTGGCGGTGATTGATGCGGAATATCAGCTATTGCAGCGTCATCAGCCGTCACGCATTGAAGCGGCACTGCTGCACGCCGCCGCGTCACCTGCGGAATTCCACCGGTTCCATATTGGCAGCCGGGCGAGTTTTGGCGATGAGCTCTCTGCACTGCAGCGGGCGTTGCGCCAGTTCCACCAGCGCTACTACTTCGCCAGCAATATGCGGCTCTGGCTGCAGGGGCCACTCTCACTGGATGAGCTGGAACAGCTGGCGCGTAACGTTGCTGCCGCGCTGCCCTCCGGTCAGTGGCGACAGGATCTGCCACCGCCGCAGCTGACCAGCGATACCTGCTGGCAGCTGGCAGAGACCGCACCTGGGGCGCTATGGCGCAGCTGGATACTGGATAAGAGTGACGGTGTCACGTTATGGCGTGAATTTCTGCTGGATGAAGCACCCGGATCGCTGCTGGCTACCCTTCGTGAGCAGGGGCTGGCGGAGTCGCTGGAGCTGAAGTGGATCTATCAGGCGGGAGGCGCGCTCTGGCTGGCGCTGGGCGTTGAAACGCATCAACCCGAAACCGTTAATGTCTTGATCGACCGTTATCTGGATGCACTGCGCCAGACGAATGAGCCACAACATCAACACTATCACCAGCTGGCAAAGCAGCGATTTGTGACAATGTCACCGATGGAGCAGTTACGCCAGCGCGCAATCGGCTTTGCGCCAGATGAAGCCGTGCCTGCGTTACAGCCGCTGCTGGCGCGTCTCACCGACGCGCCGGGCACGCTGCTGTTCTGCACGTCGCACCCGGCTGAGGAAACCCTTCAGACGCAGGGATTCAGCCTTGCGCTGACCGCCTGGCAGCCAGCCCCGTCTGAGGCGCTACCTCCGGCGCATTTCACATTCTACCCGTTCGAGACTGCCTTAACGTCTGAGCCGCTGCCCGCACAGGCGGTGGCATTGCCGCATCATCAGCCTGATGACCTGCAGGCGACGCTGATCCTGCGACCAGAGTTCTGGTCAACGTTCACCGAAGCGGCAGGCGAAGCGCTGGGCCGGCGGTTACGTCCGCTGTTTGCCGCGTTGCGTCATCAGGGCGGCAACGGCAGCTGGCAGGAAGTGGAGGGCGTGTGGCAACTGACGCTACAACTGACGCCGGATGAGGCGGTGGCTGACCGGGCGCTGAGCCAGATTGTCGCCGCACTGACGCTGCCGGTTGAGGCGGCGCAGCCTTCTTCGGGGGAAAGCATCGCGATCCGTGCACTGCTGCGGCAGTTGCCCTGGCAGCTGGCCGCCACTATTACGCCACATTGCTGGCGGGCGGCGCTGAAAGGCGGCAACGCGGCACTGCATTCACTGATTGCCCGGCGGCTGAGCGCACTGTCGCTACCGGTTAATCCTGACACGCCGCCAAAGCGCATGACGACACAAACCGGTATGACGCGCCTGCCACACAGCAGCGCGGACAATGCTCTGCTGCTGTTTATCCCGCTGCATCGACCTGAACAGCTGGCGGCGCTACGCGCGCTGGCGCTGATCTACGAGCCGCGCTTTTTCCAGCGCTATCGCGTTGAGCAGCCTATCGGTTATGTGGTCAGCAGTCGCTATATGCGCTGTGCCGATGAAGATGGGGTGCTGTTTGCGCTGCAGTCGCCCGATTACAGCGCGCTGTCACTGCTGCGCTACTGCCGCAACTTCCTGCGGTCACTGAACGAGACGCTGGCGGGTTACGATCTGGCGGCACTGAAAGCGCGTCTTCTGAGCCGGGAAGTGGATCAGCCACTGGCGTGCTTACGCGCTGACAATGGCCTGGCAGAACCGGATGCGGCGCAGATTGAGGCGCTGACACTTGCGGATCTGCAACAGCTTCACCGCACGCTGATTCAGGATCGCCGCCGCTGGCGGGTGCTGTTCACCGGCGGCGAGAATGTGTAGCGCCCGGTATAAAGTTGCTGAATTTATTTGAAAATTACCGACAAATCTCTTCACTGTCTATTCCGGGCGAACTGGACCACACTCAATTCACTTTGTCCGCATAAGGAATTGACCGTGAAAAACTTCAAACGTATTGCACTGCCCCTGTTAGCCGCTGCCACCCTCTACGCCCCGTTGTCTCAGGCTGAGGCGATGCACTACCAGCTGAATCCTGAGCATACGTCGGTAATTGTTGCCTGGAACCACTTCGGCTTCTCAAACCCTACCGCTGATATCCCTGATGCAACCGGTAACCTGGTGTTTGATAAAGATCATCCAGAGGCATCACGCGTTGACGTGACCCTGCCAGTCAGCAAAATCGACAGCCACGTGGCTGCGCTGACCAAAGAATTCAAAGGCGCTGAGTACTTCGACACCGCTAAATATCCGACTGCGACCTTCCACAGCACCAAAGTGGTGGCGAAGGGCGACAACAAATTTGATGTTGAAGGCAACCTGACCCTGAAAGGGATCACCAAGCCAGTTACGCTGCACGCGACGCTGAACAAGCAGGGCGAGCATCCGATGGTGAAAAAGCAGGCGATTGGTTTTGATGCCACCGGCACCATCAAGCGTTCTGACTTTAAGCTGGACAAATATGTCCCAGCGGTAAGCGACGAGGTCACTCTGACTCTGTCTACTGAAGCCTACGCCAAGTAAGCTTTTTGGGACGTAGCGGCTTGCTGCTACGCCCCTTATTCGTTTTTTCTGCGCCTTCTTCCCCTCTGAAATCTATTCTGCCCGCCTGTTTCTCTGCCATAAAATAATCCGGATATCTCCTCATCAACTATTTTCTGAACGCTTTATCTGGCCCGGAACCGGGAAAATGAGGCGAAAGTCACAAATTTGCAACAGCACGGAATAAGCCACTCAGTGCCGCTGTGTGGCGAAATAAAATTCAGATGCCTTCTGAACTAACCCTTTGATTTATATCGTTTCGCTCTAATCTGCCTTCCCGCAAATAGTGTGATTTTGATCTCATAAACCGCCGTTCAGACACCCCTGTCAATAACCCCGCCCAAAAAATACCGCTCGTAACTGTGATCTCCTCTGCAAATAGCAACCCCACGAACCGGAAGAATGGCCCTCAGCAGATTAAGCCAGCGAGGTGAGGGAAATGCGAATTGGAATGGTGATCAGTGGCGGTGATGTAACCGGCATTAATAATTTTGTCTTCCAGTTAGGGCGTCTGACGCAGGCGGAGATCGTGATATTTGATGGTGGCATTCCCGGCCTGCTGGCAAATAACCATCGTGATATCAGCCAGCGTGATCTGCTCGACTTTTCAATTGCCTCAATTCCGGTTATGCAATCGGGACGCACGCAAAAGAAACTGGTGCGCAGCGAATATGAATGTATTGCCCGCCAGCTGAAAAACGCCCGTATTGAAGTGTTAATTATGGCGGGCGGTGACGGGTCGCTGCAATTTCTCCATACCCTGTCGGAGTCTGGCGTTAATTGTTTCGGCGTCGGCATGACTATCGATAATGATGTCTTCGGCAGTGATTACACCCTGGGTTTTTCCACCGCCTGCGAACAGGTATTAAAAGAGGTCGCGAAACTGCGGAATACCGGGCGCGCCTTACCTGGACGGGTATTTATGCTGGAGTTACTCGGCGGTTACTGCGGCGAATTAACCCTGCAGTCGGCGATTAAATCCAACGCGGACATTGCGCTGATCCCGGAGTGCCAGATTCCTTTGCCACAGCTGGCGCAGCGCATCACCCGGCGGCTGGCAGAACAGAACAGCGTGATCATTCTCTGTTCAGAAGGCTACACCCGCGAATATTCGCCGGGTTTTCAGGGGGCTATCGACACCTTAATCAAACAGCTTGAGCCGCTTATTGGCGTACGCGTCCGTAAAACTATCCTCGGTTACGGGCTGCGGAATGGTGATCCCACCTGCGAAGAGATTTATCAGGGCACCATTATGGCCAGTGAAGTGGTGCGTTGTATTCAGTCAGGCATGCGGAATAAAGCGGTCATTATTAATGGCAGCAATAAACCGATTCCGATTGATTTAATAAGCATGCAAAAACGCCTGGTCGATATTGACGGGCACCATTATAAACTCGCTAAACAACTCAATATATTGTGAGGAGAAAACCATGCTGAAAATATTATGTGTCTGTGGTTGTGGCTTAGGATCCAGTTTTGCGATTGAGATGAGCGCAAAAGCGGTTTTAAAAAAACTGGAGATTGAGGCCGATATCGATCACACCACCATTTCAGAAGCGAATGCCTTTAAGTCGGACATGATTCTGACGCAAAAAGCCTTTGCCGATGTGTTAAATGCCGACGCCAGTCCGGAACAGATTAAGCGGGTCATTATTCTTAACCGGCTCACCGATAAAGCGGAAATAGAGCAGAAGATCCTGGCCTTTTTAAAAGAACGCAACGTAAAGGTCGCCGCCCATGAATAGTGTGATCGACTTCCTGGTAAAAGATCTGCTGGGGCAGGCGTCTATTCTGATCGCCTTTATTGCCCTGATTGGTCTGCTGCTGCAAAAGAAATCTGCAGGCAAGGTGGTGGAAGGCACCTTTAAAACCCTGCTCGGTTTTTTAATTATGATGGCGGGTATCAATATTATTGTGGGAACCCTGACGTTCCTCAATACCATTTTTACCCACGGCTTTGGCATGCGCGGCTATATCACCGATGTTGCCGCCATTGCCGGGCTGGCTAACCGTGAGCTGGGGTCTGAAGTGGCACTGACGCTGCTGGTGATCTTTATCGTCAATATCATCATCGCGCGACTGACGCCCTTTAAGTACATCTTCCTCACCGGCCAGGCTCTGCTGTGGATGGCGACGATTGGCGCGGTGATTGGCTATAAAGCGGGGCTGACCGGTCTGCCGCTGATCCTGACCGGCGGTATCTTTGGCGGGATCATGGCCGTGGTGATGCCTGCGCTGGCGCAGCCGGTGGTACGGCGTATTACCGATTCGGACGACGTTGCCCTGGGTCACTTCTGCACCATTGGTTATCTGGTCACTGCGGCGGTCGCCAAAGTGGTCGGCAAAGGATCGCGATCCACTGAAGATCTTAAGCTGCCCGATAACTTCAAGTTTCTGCAGGATACCTATCTGTCGATGGCGCTGGTGATGGTGCCGATGTACCTGATCCCCGCCGTGGCGGCCGGTCCGGCGTTTATCGCCCAGTACAGCAACGGCATGAACTACCTGATGTACGCCTTTATGCAGTCGATTCAGTTCGTGGCCGGAGTCTTTGTGCTCTACAGCGGCGTTCGTCTATTGCTGAACGAGCTGGTGCCTGCCTTCCGCGGTATCGCCATGCGTGTCGTGCCGGATGCCAAACCGGCGCTGGACTGCCCGGTGATGTTTCCCTATGCCCCGAACGCGGTGATTGTTGGCTTTCTCGCCACCACGCTCGGCTCAATTGTCGGCATGCTCGTCTTCCCGATGTTTGGTCTGGCGATGATCCTGCCTGGCCTGCTGACCAACTTCTTTGCCGGTGGCACCGCCGGGGTATTTGGTAATGCCATGGGCGGACGGCGCGGCGCGATGATCGGCGGCTTCGTCCACGGCCTCTTTATCACCATTCTGCCCGCCATCCTGGTGCCGATGCTGGAGAGCTATGGCTTCACCGGTGTGACCTTCAGTGACTCAGATGTCATCAGTACCGGCCTGGTGCTCGGCCACGCCTTCCAGAATAACTGGCTGTTCGTCGCCCTGTTTATTGCCTTTGTTACCGCGCTTGCCTGGTTTGTTAATGGCAAATCCACAAAACCTCAAGAGGAAAAAATCCATGAAACTTTATAACTTCGCCGATCTGTTACAGCTGGCTAAACAGCGCGACTTTAAAGCGGTGGGTTCTTTTAATCTTCACTGCCTGGAGATGCTGCCCGCCTATTTTAAAGCGGCAGAGAAAACCAATAGTCCGTTAATGATTCAGATCTCCACCGGTACGGCGAAATATCTCGGCCATAAATTACTGGTCGATGCCATTAAATCGCTGTCAGAGAGCAAAAATGTCCCGACCTGTCTGCATCTCGATCACTGTTCCGATTTAGCGGCAATTCAGACAGCGATTGATGCCGGATTCAGTTCCGTGATGTATGACGGGTCCCATCTGTCAATTGAGGAGAATATTGCCAATACCCGCCGGGTGATCGATATGGCGCGTCCGCACGATGTTTCGGTAGAAGCGGAGCTGGGCGCGATTGGCGGCTCGGAAGATGGTAAATGTGTGGAGATGGAGGCGATTGCGTTTACGCCGGTGGAAGATGCGCGCCGCTTTGTCGAAGAGACCGGCGTCGATATGCTGGCGATCTCCATCGGCACCGTGCATGGGCTTTACACCGGTAAAGCGCATATTCAGCATCAGCGGCTGGCAGATATCACGGCGGCAACCCACACGCCACTGGTGCTGCACGGCGGCACCGGCGTCAGCGATGAAGATATGCGGCTGGCGGTCAGCAGCGGTATTGAGAAGGTCAATGTCGGCACCGAAATGAATGTTCAATGGGTGGCGCAGTGCAAATCGACCTTTGAAAAAGGCAAGGTCAATGACAGCGTGCGTAATTTCCTGGTGCCGGCCAATGATGCGGTAACCAGTGTGCTGGTAGAGAAGATGCAATTATTCCGGTAATCGCCCGTTTCGCCATCACCGGCTTATTGCGTCAAACCTTTTATAATTACCTATTAATCTGAGCCACCCCGACATGCTACGGGGCAGGAGAGCCTATGTTTGGATTCTTAAAAAAGTCTCCGGCTGTGGAACAACCCAGCGAGCAGCAGCAGGATCATCTGGCGGAATTAAGTCGCGAGAAAATAACGCAACTGGAGCAGCAGCTGGCTATTAATCCGCGTGATGGCGAAACGCAAAAACAATTAATGCTGGAATATAACCGGGCATTAAGCTTATTTGCGAAAAGCCGTCGCTATCGCAATGAAATTGATGCGCTGTTTGTCAAAATCGATGAATTACGCAATGTGGTTCGCCAGTCGATTTAAGGAGAGCTGATGACGATTAAGCAGTTATTGCAAGAGGCAAACGCCATTCAGATTGGTATCGACGCCACGGACTGGCGTCAGGTTATCGCGCTGGCTGCCGAACCCCTGGTCAGTGGCGGCTATCTCGATGCTTCTTATCCTGATGCGGTCATTGCCAATACGCTGGCCCATGGCGCTTACTACGTGTTTGAAGAGGGGATCGCCATTCCCCATGCGCGACCGGACGCGGGTGTGATCCGCGACTGTTTCAGTATGATTCTGTTGAATGAGCCGATCTCGTTTGAGGGCAGTGACAAAGCGGACATTGTGATTATGTTTGGTGCGCGTGACAGCAATGCCCATATCGAAGAGGGGATCCGCGCGATTGTGTCGCTGCTGGAAGATGAGGAAACGCTGGTCCGGTTACGTCAGGCCAGCAGTGTCGCGGAGGTCATCGATATCTTATGACGCAAAACATCCCCCCCAAACGCGTGGTGCTGGTTAACGGTATTCCGGCATCGGGTAAAAGCACCCTGACGCGCGTGCTGTCACAACACTTTAGCTGGCCGGTGCTGACGCTCGACAGCCTGAAAGAGCCGTTTATGCACGCTTTTGCGCCGGTCGATCGCCAGCGTAACCGGCAACTGGGCTGCGCGGCCTATCAGGCGATCTGGAACATCGTCGCGCAGGCTCCCGCCAGTCAGATCTGGCTGATCGACGCCTGGTTTGGGTTCCAGCCCCGTACGCTGCTGGAGCAGGGACTGAAACAGGCGGGCGTGGAAGAGGCGCTGGAGCTATGGCTCAAGATTGAACCGGAAGCGGCGGTGGCGCGCTATCAGGCGCGGCTGTCACAGCGGCTGCCGGGCCATCCGGGTGCGGAGTATTTGCCGGAGCTGCGCCAGCTGGCACAACAGGCCACTCCGATGGCGCTGGGCCAGGTGTATGAGGTTGATGCCTGCGCCCAGGATCACGCTGCCGTCATTCACTGGCTGCAGCAGCAACTGACCAGAACCCGCTACACTTCAGTTCATCATCAGAGGAGTGAGGTGTTGCAGGATGTCGTCGCCCCCGTATCTGCAAACCGGTGAGAGCGCCGTGCTCTATGACGGCGTCTGTAAGCTGTGTAACGGCTGGGTTCAGTTCCTGCTGCGTCACCATCTGGCGCGGCAGGTCCGTTTTGCCTCGGTGCAGAGCGAGCAGGGCAAAGCGCTGCTGCGCTGGGCCGGACTGCCGGAAGAGAACATCAGCACCATTGTCTACATTGCCGATAACCAGCACTGGCTGCGGGCGCAGGCGGTGTTCCGCGTGATGCAGCACCTGCCGGCCCCGTGGCGCGGGCTGGCGGTGCTGCGCCACTTTCCCGACGCGATCAGTAACTTTGCTTATGACCGCATCGCGTTAAACCGCTATAAGCTGTTTGGGCGTTACAGCGCCCAGCACGCTATCCAACCCGATTATCCTGGTCGATTTCTGCATGAGGTGGAGCAGACGGTCACGGAAGGGTAAATACCGTCCGGCAACGGCTGTCGTCGCTCTGCCATTCCTCCGCGATATCACTTAATGGACGCGACCGGAAAGGAATGGTAAAACCGTGCGGTCCGGCGGCCTGCAGCATTTCCCCTATTGAGGCGATCAGTTCACGGTCTGGCACACTGCCCAGCCCGCTTCCCATCAGTGTTAGCCCGGATGAGCGCAGCAGCTTACTGTGCAGGGAAATCTCCTGCCCGCTCAGCGAACCAATCTGCACAAAGCGCACGATTTTTTCGCCACCCCGAACCGCCGCAGTCATGATTGCCAGTGCGCTCTCACCCCACAGATAATCCAGTACTACATCAACGCCCTCTGCCATCAGGGCGGGGAGTTCGGTGGGCAGCGCATCCAGCGTCAGAGTGATATCAGCACCCTCATTGTGCAACTGCTGCAGCGTTTCTCTGTTACGGCCGGTGGCAATGATTTTGCCTGCACCCAGCGCGCGGGCAATGCGGATCGCCAGGCGACCCGAAGTGCCGGTCGCGCCATTGATCAGCACGGTCTCGCCGGGGCGAAGTGCGGCCCGACGGGTCAGCGCTGTCCAGGAGGACATGCCCGGATTCGCGAGAGCTGCTGCCAGCACCGGATCAAGGCCAGAAGGCAGTGGGATGATGTGTTCTCTACTGACCACCGTCCGCTCGGCCATACTGCCCGAGGCGGAGTCAAAAGCCAGAAAGTAGACAGCCTCGCCGTTGTCGAGGTAGCCCGTTCCGTCAATGCCCGGAATAAACGGGAATTGCGAAACGGCGCTGTAGTGGTTGCCCGCCGCCCGGGCTTTCGCCAGCTGGCTGAGTGCTGCGGCTCTGACGGTAATCCGCTGCTGATGCTCACCGGCCTGGGGTTCCGGTCTGTCACCGTAGTGAGGTTTTGCGCCTGCCTGATCGATTATCGCTGCTTTCATGGTTGGTCTGCCTTCTGTCTGGGAGTTATTAGGTGTAAAGTACACACATTATTCCTGCCTCAGGATGGCGTCAATGAAAAGTGTGCAAAATACACATAAATACGATGCGCTGCATAATTGTCTGCTGACGATTGCAGGCGCGCTTAACCGCCCCCAGCGCGATATGGCGATGATTAAAGCGGCGGGTATTGAACTGGATCGGGCGCTGTTTCCGCTGCTGGTTCAGGTCAGCCGGTTCGGGCCGATCGGCGTAGGCGAACTGGCCGATCGGGTGGGGCGTGACTACAGCACGGTCAGCCGTCAGGTGGCGAAACTGGAGGAAACCGGGCTGGTCGTGCGGCAGAAAAATCAGCAGGACAAAAGGATTAACGAGGCAGCCATTACCGCAGATGGCCGGGCGATGACCGATAAAATCGATGCGCAGCGCGTGCAGGTCTATCAGCGCGTTTTCCGGCACTGGCCGGACAGCGATCGCGAGGCGCTGGAGCAACTGCTCAGCAGATTTGTTACCGATTTTACCCTCACGGAAGGTGACGAAAATGATGACAAGCATGATGCGGTTTAAGGGAAGAGGGATTTATGCCGGTTAATTTCGATCTCAACGATCTCTATGCGTTTCGCGCGCTGGTGGAGTTTGGAAATTTTCGCCTGGCGGCGGAATCGATCTGTCTCTCACAGTCGGCGCTGAGCCGCCGGATAGATAAGCTGGAAACCTCGCTGGGGATCAAACTGTTTGAGCGTACCACGCGCCGCGTCACGCTGACGCTGAAGGGGCATGCGTTTGCTCAGCGCTCGGATAAGTTGCTGGCTGATTTTGAGGAGGTCATGGCCGATCTCAGTGAGGTGAGCTTAGCCCGCACCGGCCTGATTACCGTGGCCTGCGTGCCGTCAGCCGCCTACTACTTTATGCCCAACATTATCCGGCTGTTTCAGGCGCGCTATCCCCGCGTACGAGTCAAACTGATCGACAGCAGTGCGGCTAACGTTTATGACGCGGTGATTGGCGGTCAGGCCGACTTTGGCATCAGTTTTTCCAGCCGCTCGCAGCCGGATGTGCATTTCCAGCCGCTGATGGATGATCCCTATGTGGCGGCCTGTCGGCGTGACCATCCGATAGCCGGCAAAAAGAGTCTGAGCTGGCAGGCGTTTTATCAGTATGAGTGGGTCGGGCTGGATAAAACCTCCGGCAATCGCAACCTGCTGGATCAGGCGCTGCAGGCGATCATGCCGGAGAAACCCTGTATCTGTGAAACCCGCCACGTCACCACCATGCTGGGGATGGTTGAGGCGGGGCTGGGCATTGCTGCCGTCCCCGCCATGTCGATGCCTGGCTACGATCACGCCCTGCTGATGGCGGTTCCATTGACCGATCCGCAGGTGAAACGCACCGTGGGTCTGCTACGTAAAAATGGCCGGTCGCTGTCGCATATTGCGGGCGAACTGGAGAACCTGATTATTGAACAGTATCAGCGTCTCTGACCGGTTTAGACGCTTTCACGGTGTGCAGTCCGCTGGCGTGCACCGCCTGTTGTACCTCAGAGGAGGCGAGCCAGCGCAGCAGCTTAGCCGCCTCATCCGGCTGCGCTGACTTGCGCACCACGGCACCGGCGAAGCGGGTGGTGTATTGCAGCTTGTCCGGTAGTTCGCCAATAAAAGTGACGCCCGGCACCGGCAGCAGCTCACTGACCTGCTGAAAGCCGATAGCGTATTTACCGGCCGCGACCTCTGAGGCCACCGGGATGCGCTCAACCTTCACCGCTTTCCCCTTAACCTGATCCTCAATGCCCAGGCGGCTGAACAGCTGGCTGCTGACATATTTACCGCTGGCGCTGTCAGAATAGGCGATGGAGCTGGCGTTCAGCAGAGCAGTACGCAGCGCGCTTTCGCTGCCAATCTTAACCGGCGTGGCACCCTGTTTGATCACCGCGCCGATGCGCGAGTCCGCCAGCTCAACCCGTGAACCCGGCAGCGTCTCGCCCTGTTTTTGCAGATTGCTTAACGCGTCGCCGACCATAATCACCACATCGGCCGGTTCACCGCGCGCCAGTCGTGCCGGAATGGCCTGTGGGGTTTTACCCATAGACGGGCCGGCGACCGTATTGATAGTAATGCCCTCCTGCCTGGCGAAGCGGGGCGAGAGCGTATCCCACGCTGCTTTAAACCCGCCGGAGATCATTACCGTCAACTCTTTTGCCTGCGCCGTGGCGCTGCCCGCCACGCTGAACAGCAGAGCAGCGTACAGCGACATCGTTTTCAGTTTCATTTTACGTTCCTCAGCTAGCGGTTTCATGGGCAGGTGATACGGCACTGCGTGTACGACGATAGAGGTAAAGTGTTGCCCCCAGGGCGCAGACTGCGGCAAAACTCATCCAGTAGCCTGGCGAGGCTTTATCGCCGGTCATCTCAATCAGGCCGGTTGACATCACCGGCGTAAACCCGCCAAACAGCGCAGTTGCCAGGCTATAGGCCAGCGAGAAGCCCGCCACGCGCACTTCCGCTGGCATGATTTCGGTCAGCGCCGGGATCATCGCGCCGTTGTAGAGACCATAGATCATTGAAAGCCACAGCAGCACGCCCAGCATCATCGAGAAGCCCGGTGCGGCGGCCAGCATGCTCAGAGCCGGATAGGTGGTGACTATTGCCAGCAGGGTCATGGCGACCAGCACAGGCTTACGACCAAAGCGGTCGGAGATCGCACCGCCAATCGGCAGCCAGATAAAGTTCGATACCGCCACCAGCAACGTCACCAGCAGGCTGTCAGAGGCGCTGAGCAGCAGCACTTTCTTGCCAAAGGTCGGCGCGTAAACCGTAATCAGGTAAAACGCTGTCGTGGTCATTGCTACCATCAGCATCCCGGCAATCACCACCTGCCAGTTGGCGAGCAGGATGCGGAACACCTGCTTCACATCGGGATGGCTGCGACGGTTGTTGAACTCCTGGGTCTCTTCCAGCTTGCGACGCAGCAGGAAGATAAACGGCACGATCAGGCAGCCAAACAGGAACGGAATGCGCCAGCCCCATTCACGGATGGCACTCTCTTCCAGCACCGCGTTGAGGATAAAGCCCATCGCCGCCGCCACCATAATCGCGACCTGCTGACTGCCCGACTGCCAGCTTGTGTAGAAGCCCTTGCGGCCTGGTGTGGCGATCTCTGCCAGATAGACCGACACGCCGCCCAGCTCCGCACCGGCGGAAAAGCCCTGCAGCAGCCGACCAATCAGCACCAGCAGCGGCGCCCACAGACCAATACTCTGGTAAGAGGGGATCAGCACGATCATAAAGGTGCCCGCCGCCATGATGGAGAGCGTGACGATCAGCCCTTTACGACGACCGACCTTATCGATGTACGCCCCCAGCACTACCGCGCCAATCGGGCGCATCAGGAACCCTGCGCCAAACACGGCAAAGGTCATCATCAGTGAGGCGAACTCACTGCTGGCCGGGAAAAAGGTATGGGCGATATAGGTGGCATAGAAACCGAACAGGAAGAAGTCGAACTGTTCGAGAAAGTTGCCTGAGGTAACACGGAATATTGCGCCAATCCTGGCGCGGTGAGTCATGGGTGAGGTTGTCTGCATCAGTAACTCCAGTAAGGTTTGACGCTTTTTGCCGCGCCTGTCACTGAAGAGTGGATCAGCGCCCGGCGCTAAATAAGTGCAAAAAGGGCATCGATTAATGTGCCAGCCGCATGATTGCCAGGCGTTATCACTTAAAATTATTTTGATTCAATGGGTTAAGTGGCGGGGTGGTTTTTTTGTGCCTGTTAGTGGGTTTGAGATGAGTTTGCGGAAATGTGACAGATTTCATAAGCGTGTTGCAGGCGAATAGGGGGAATCTGGCTTGTCTGAGGCCATCAGCGCAGAGTCTGGCGGCAAAGAGGGTTCAGAACGCAGGCAGCAAGGCGTCAGGGAAAGGTTATGCCAAAAATCTGATGTAAATGTCGGACGCCCGCTACGGTAAAAACCACTTCACGGTAGCCAGGCTGCCGGGTTAGCCAGCCTTGCGTTTCAAAGGCACTCAGCAGCGCTGCACCCGCGTAGCCGCCGAGATGGAACCGGCGCTCACTCCAGTCGAGACAGCCACAGCAGGCTCTGCGGCGTCCGGGCTGCGACAGATCAATCTGCAACGCCGCAAACTGCTGCAGACCCAACAGGGTGACAGCGCTGCCTTCCGGCGTGATCCAGCCCTGTTGCGCCATTACGGCATAAATCTGCACCGCAATCTCACCGGCCAGATGGTCGTAACAGGTGCGGGCGGTGCGAAGCGATGTTGGGGTGGTGCTCGCCGGCGCGGCAATCCGTCGCCAGGACACGCCCATCATGTTCTCAATCAGCGTAGCGATGTCACTGCCGGTCAGTCGGTAATAACGGTGACGCCCCTGCGCCACGCAGACGATCAAGCCGCTGGTGATCAACCGGTTCAGATGGGCGCTGGCGGTTGAGGGCGCCACGTCGGTGACGGCACTGAGTTCGGTGGCGGTCCAGGCGCGTCCATCCATCAGCGCGGACAGCATCTTCACCCGTGACGGATCGGCCATTGCGGCGGCGACGCCCACAATCGCATTCTCAAGTGCTTCGCTATCGTCAGGTGCGTTATGCGGTTGTGGAGTTGCCATCAGATTACAGTGCCCATTCTGTGGTCAGCCCGGCGGCTGATCGATTGTTATCGGTAATCAGGATCAGCTGGTTAGCGTGATCGCTGTATTGCACCAGGATGTTGATTCCGGCATCGGCAAGGCGTGCAGTGATCGCCCCCAGCTCGCCGGGACGCTGTTGCGGTAACCTGCGAATAAGCGGGACGTTAACTGCCTCGACGGCGATACCTTCTGCTTCAAGCACGGCCCGCGCCCGTTCGCCTTCCTCAACCAGAAAATGAGCGTGGCTCTGTTCACCAAAGGAGAACAGGCCGCCGCCTTCCAGGCCAATCCCATGACGGCCCAGCAGCGTGGTGAGCCGGGAAAGTGTGCCTGGACTATTTTGCAGGATGACATGAATATCGAACATGTTAATTTACTCCCTGTTGTGAGGCATATTCTCTGATCAGCGTGACGATGCGAAGACGGTAACCGGCAAAAAGGGTCTCGCGGCCTTCACGCTGTGCGGCCTGGTGACAGAGGTTGCGCTTCCAGGCCAGCACCGATTCTTCATCGCGCCACCAGGAGAGCCAGAGAATTTTTTTCTCATCGGTCAGGCTTTGAAAGCGCTCAAGAGAGATAAACCCGCTGTTTTGCATCAGCAGCGGTTTAAGGTCGGCAGCCAGTTGCAGGTAACGCATCTGGTGTTCGGGTCGGGCTTCGGCTTCAAATAGTACGGCAATCATCGCTATCCTCCTTTGGGTGATAGCGCAAAAATAGCGGGCGGGGCGGGTTGATGCTTCGTCCGGTAACGAAATATGGCTGCAGGGGCGACCTCCAGCCGGTGCAATCTTGTAATGGAGCAGATGATATGTTCAGCGGACTCAGTGCGTTCCCCCTTACTCCCTTTGCGGCAGGCAAGCCCGATGAGGCGGCTTTTTTGCGGCTGCTGCGCAGGCTGATTGATGCAAAAGTCGATTCCCTTGGCGTGCTGGGGTCCACCGGCAGCTACGCCTATCTCACCCGCGCGCAGCGCAGGCGTATCGCAGAACTGGCGGTGGAACATGCAGAGTCGATTCCGGTGATGATCTGCATTGGTGCGGTGGGCACTGACGAGGTGCTGGCGCTGGCGGAGGACGCGCAACAGGCGGGCGCGGCCGCGTTATTGCTGCCGCCGCTGGGTTATCAGACGTTGAATGAAGATGAGGTGTTCACGCTTTTCGAGACCGTAACGCGACACGCCTCGGTGCCAGTCTGTATCTATGACAATCCCGGCACCACCCATTTTACGTTTTCCGATGCGCTGCTGAGCCGGATCGCCGCACTTTCCGGTGTCGGGTCAGTGAAAATTCCTGGGGTACCGGCGGAGCAATCTGCGGCTAACGATCGCCTCGCTCAGCTGCGCGGCACGCTGCCAGATTCCGTGTCGATTGGCGTCAGCGGCGATGCTTCTGCCGCCAACGGGCTGATTGCGGGCTGTGATGGCTGGTATTCGGTGTGCGGCGGACTGTTTCCGCGCGTTGCAAAAGCGATGACCGAAGCGGCGGCCGCAGGCGACCATCAGAGCGTCAGGGCGCAGTCCGATCGCCTGCAGCCTTTATGGGCGCTGTTCCGCCAGCATGGCGGCAGTTTCCGGGTGATCAGCGCCGCGGCGGGGCTGCTGGAACTGACCGAACGCGACTGCCTGCCGCGCCCGCTGCAGCCGCTCTCCGATGCGCACTGCCAGCAGATTGCTGACGTGCTCGCGGCACTCGACCTCTCTTAAGATCCCGCGCCAGAAGGCATTAACCGTGGCGCACCAGGTTAAAGCCTTCTTCCTCCTGCGGCGCTTCGAAATAGCGGGTAATCAGCGCGAACTGCTCGTCCGTTGCGGCAAAGGCGTGTTCGCCGCCCTGATTTCGGGCGTGCAGGCGCGATTTACACAGCGCATCCGGTACGTCCAGATAATGCAGACGATGGTCGGCAGAGGTTGCCTTAATCACCGACATCATCCAGTCGCGATTCGCCCGGGTGTTGGCAGGAAAATCGAGCACCACCGACACCCCTGCGTTAAGCAGCGCGACCAGATGAGGCGTCATCGCCTTTCTGAGTTTTGCCGCATAGCGCACGTAATCGGCCACCGACTGCATCTCGTCCTGATAAAGCGCGGCGAGCCACTGATCCTCGCTGATCACCACGCAACCGGGGGCGGCGCTCAGCTCCGCCGCCAGCGTCGATTTCCCGGAGGCAATTTTTCCACACAGCAGATGCAGCGTGGCGGGGGCAAAAGTCATGGTCATATCACTCCTGTGTCAGCCTGATAGTGAACCGCGCGCATTACGCGAAGGGAAAGTAAAGCAGGTCTCGCCGAAGCGGGATTCAGGCTAACAAAACAGGGGAGAGATAAGCAATGAGAGGCAAAAAGTTGCTGGTGAGTAAAACCCGGTTTACCGCGCGTAACAGTCTCTGCTGCTGCGGGCGTTACTGCATTCAGAAAAAACCGCGGCTTTCGCTGGGCATGTTGACACCCCTGAACGGGGAAGTGCGGTCAGGCGTTGAGTGCGATATCAGATACACTTTCAGAAAGGGGAGAATCTGCGCTGAACAGCTGGCGACTGACTTCATTTTTGTGCCATCAGCAACGTCAGCAGTTCGCGGCAGCATGCCTCTTCTTCTGCACTGTCTGCGGATGCCAGGTGGCGCAGCAGTTCCATACAGCTTTTTTCCTTGCCCGCTTCCAGTAACTCTTCGATCAGAAAGTTGAGTTTGTCCTGTTCAGACACGGCAAAGGATGAACTAAACTCATTTTTGACCGGGCCACTGTGATTCACCGGCAACGTGAGGGTGTTTTGCATCGGCATAGTATTGTCCTGTTTCGGGTTAAAAAATGTTCGGCGATTGCTATTAAACTTATACAACGATCCGGAATTTGTACAGAAATCTGCCCGATTGATTTTCAGGACGAAGCTAAGCGCAGCGCGGTTGCGGCGTAAATGTCAGCTAATCATTAAGTTAGCGGGATAAGGAATTTCAGAAAAATTCTGCGGGCCTGAAGCCGGATGCGGAGGCGGGAAAAACCAGGTCAGTCCTGCGTCAGGTCAACAGGCGGCCCACCGGGCCGCATGCACTATTTAGCGGTCAGGAAATCTTCGCGCTGCGGTGTAAACGTATCCAGTAAGGTGCCCGCCTCAAGACAGACACAGCCATGAACCACATTGGGCGCTTTATAGAGCGTATCTCCTGCGCCCACCTCACGCGTTTCACCATTGATGGTGAAGGCAAAACGTCCGCTCAGCACATAGGTCAGCTGCTCGTGGGGATGGTGATGCAGCGGGCCGACAGCCTCTTTCTCAAAAATCACTTCTACCGCCATCATGGTGCCGCCGTACGCCAGCACGCGGCGGGTCACGCCGTTGCCCAGATCTTCCAGTGGTCGCTCTTTATGGTAGATAAACATCGCAATCCTCCTGCGGTTGCCCCTGCTGCGGTGACCGTTTTGTGATGGATCTCACAGCACTCGGGTGAATTAGTTTATGCACTTTAGTGGTTTTTCACTAAAATGAAACGGTGTTTCAATTAATTTATAAGGGTAGATCATGAAAATCGCGTTAATGATGGAAAACAGCCAGGCCGCTAAAAACGTTACCGTGCTGAAAGAACTGGAAGGCGTCGCACAGCCGCTGGGCCATCAGGTCTTCAACGTCGGTATGAGCGATGAGCAGGATCACCACCTGACCTATATTCACCTCGGCATTCAGGCCAGCGTGTTGCTCAACAGCCAGGCCGTGGATTTCGTGGTCGCGGGCTGCGGCACCGGGCAGGGCGCGCTGATGTCGCTTAACATTCATCCGGGCGTTGTCTGCGGCTACTGTATCGATCCGGCGGATGCCTACCTGTTTGCCCAGATCAACAACGGTAATGCCTTATCTCTGCCGTTCGCCAAAGGCTTTGGCTGGGGCGCTGAACTTAACCTGCGCTTTATCTTTGAAAAAGCCTTCACCGGCGAGAAGGGCAATGGCTATCCGCCAGAGCGTAAAGAGCCGCAGGTGCGTAATGCCGGTCTGCTGAATCAGGTCAAAGCTGCCGTGATCAAAGAGAACTACCTCGACACGCTGCGCGCCATCGACCCTGAACTGGTGCGTACTGCCGTTAGTGGCCCACGCTTCCAGCAGTGTCTGTTTGAGCATGGCAAAAATCAGGAAATCGTCGCTTTTGTGCGTCAGCTGACCCACTAACGCATCCGGGGTCATAAGGCCGGTCTGACCGGCCTTTTTTTATTCTCTCTTTCCCGACATCAGCTGAACGTCAGCTCTGCTGCGCCAGCGCCGGATTGTAATGACGACTCGCCTCTACCAGCATCCGGGTGTAGGGCATCGCGGCGCGGTCGGCCACCAGCGTCGGCACATCCAGCGTCTCCAGCACCTTGCCCTGTTGCATAACCGCTACGCGATGGCAGAGGTGCGCCACCACGCCGAGATCGTGCGTCACCATCAGATAGGTCAGGTTCTCCTGCTGCTGCAGATCGCTGAGCAGATTGAGGATCTCCGCCTGCACCGAAACATCCAGCGCGGAGGTCGGCTCATCCAGCAGCAGCACGCGCGGCTCTAAAATCAGCGCCCGGGCAATCGCCACGCGCTGACGCTGACCACCGGAAAGCTGGTGCGGATAACGCGTCTGCCAGGCACGATTCAGCCCGACCTTATCCAGCATTGCCACGACGCGCTGCTGGCGCTGCCCGATACCCTGAATCTGTAATGGCTCTTCAAGAATATCGCCCAGTGTGTGACGCGGATGCAGCGAGCCATAAGGGTCCTGAAACACCATCTGCACCTGACTGCAGCGCGCCCGATCGATGCGGTGCGCCAGCGGCTGGCCATCAATGGTCAGCTCTCCCTGCCAGTGATTAAACAGGCCCGCCAGACACTTCAGCACCGTGGTTTTGCCCGAGCCCGACTCACCGACCAGTCCGAAGATTTCACCCTGTTTAACCTGCAGGCTGACGTCGAACAGCACCTGATTACGGCGACCCTCTTCACCGAAACTCAGGTTGAGATTTTTTACCTCAATCATCGTAACTCCTTAGTCAGTTAGCCAGCTGGCGTGACGTTGTAACACCGGCAGACGGGTGCGCCGCCGATCAAGGTCGGGCAGTGCTGCCAGCAGTCCCTGGGTGTAGGGATGCTGCGCGCGGTCAAGTTCGCTGGCGGCCAGCGACTCCACCACGCGCCCGGCATACATCACCAGCACCCGATCGCAGAAGCTGCGCACCAGATTGATATCGTGACTGATAAAAATCAGTCCCAGACCGCGCGCTTTCACCAGATCATCCAGCAGTGCCAGCACCTGCAGGCGAACCGAGACATCCAGCGCAGAGGTGGGCTCATCGGCAATCACCAGTTCCGGCTCGGTGATCAGCATCATGGCGATCATGACGCGCTGCCCCTGGCCGCCGGAAATCTCATGGGGATAGAGCTGATATACCCGTTCAGGATCGCGGATCTGCACCTCCTCCAGCATCGCCAGCGCCCGCTGACGTGCCGCCGATTTCTGGCCGCGATGGTGACTGCGCCAGGCTTCGGCAATCTGTTCGCCCACCCGGATCACTGGATTCAGTGAATATTTCGGGTCCTGCATAATCATCGAGATGCGTTTGCCACGAATGGCGCGCATCTCTGCCGGGCTGGCGTGCAGCAGGTCGATATCGCCAAACTGCATCCGGCTCGCCTCAATGCGCGCCTTAGCTGGATGCAGCTGCAGCAGGGCGCGACCCACGGTCGATTTACCGGAGCCGGACTCACCGACAATCGCCAGCTTCTCCTGACCGAGCTGAAAGGAGACGCCACGCACCGCCGGCGTAATCTGGCGTCCGTTAACAAAGTTCACGTGCAAATCGCGCACGTCGAGCAACGGCGAGGCGTTACTCACTGCGGGGATCGAGCAGGTCACGTAGGCCATCTCCTAAGAAGTTAAATGCCAGGCTATTAATCAGGATCGCCAGACCGGGAACGGTCACCACCCACCAGCACTCCAGCATGTAGGTGCGGCCACTGGCGATCATCGCGCCCCATTCCGGATCCGGCGGCTGCGCGCCCAGCCCAAGAAACCCCAGCCCGGCGGCGGTGAGGATAATGCCCGCCATATTCATGGTGATGCGGATAATTACCGACGGCAGGCAGAGCGGAATAATGTGCTTCCAGAGCACCCGCAACGGCGACGCGCCCTGTAAGCGCACCGCCGAGATAAAGTCCGCCTGACGCAGCGACAGCGTTTCAGCGCGGGCCAGACGGGCTATGGGTGGCCAGGCAGTGAGCGTAATCGCGATCACCACATGCTCCAGACCCGGCCCCAGCGCGGCAACAAAGGCCAGCGCCAGTACCAGGCTCGGGAAGGAGATAAAGATATCGGTGACGCGCATCAGCACGCCGTCGACTTTGCCGCCAAAATAACCGGCGGTGACGCCCAGCAGCAGGCCCAGCGGCCCGACGGTGACCGATACCAGCAGCACGATGTAGAGCGTGATGCGTGCGCCCCACACCAGGCGACTGAAGATATCCCGGCCAAACTCGTCGGTGCCGAACCAGTGGGCCGCGCCGGGAGCCGTCAGCGCATTGTTCAGATCCTGAACCAGCGGGTGATACGGCGCGATCCAGGGCGCGAACAGCGCCACGATGCAGAGCACCAGCACAATGCCACCACCAATCGCGGTCAGGGGATTACAGGCCATGCGCCAGAGGAAATAGCCGCAGCGGGCAGCAAAACGCTGACAGCGCACCAGCCGCTCACGGGAATGACTCACAGACGCAGCGTCAAAAGAGATCGTCATACTTTGGTCCTCGGATCGAACACCTGATAGAGCAGGTCGGAGATCAGGTTAAGCAGCACAAAAATCAGCCCCACCACCAGCACACAGCCCATCACCGCATTCATATCGCCCAGCATCAGGCTGCCGGTGAGGTAGGAGCCAAAGCCGGGCCAGGAGAAGACGGTTTCAATCAGCACCGCGCCCTCCAGCAGCGAGCCATAGGCCAGCGCCACCACGGTCAGCAGCTGCACCAGGATATTGCGGAAGGCGTGCTGCCAGATCACCTGCCATTCAGTCAGGCCTTTGACCCGCGCGGTCAGAATGAACTCCTGCGACAGCTGCGCGAGCATAAAGCTGCGCGTCATGCGGCTGATATAGGCCATGGAGTGAAAGCCGAGCAGCGAGGCGGGCAGCACCAGATGATTCAGCGCATTCCAGAATACCTGGCTGTTGCCCGCCAGCAGAGCGTCAATCAGCATAAAGCCGGTGCGACGTGGCACGATGCCATCCAGGCTGAAGTCCACCCGACCTGCGCCGCCGACCCAGCCGAGATGGGCATAGAACAGCAGCAGGCCAATCATGCCGACCCAGAAGATTGGGGTGGAGTAACCGGCCAGGCTGAGCATCCGCACCACATAGTCGATGACGCTGTTGCGACGCGCCGCCGCCAGCACACCCAGCGGCACGCCCAGTCCTGCGCCAATCACAATCGCCAGCGTGGCCAGCTCTACGGTTGCCGGAAAGACGCGCACAATGTCATGCACCACCGGCTGACCGGTGAGCAGCGCATGGCCGAGATCGCCATGCAGCAGCGCGTTAAGGTAGATGCCAAACTGCACCCACAGCGGTTTATCAAAGCCGAGCTGGTGATAAACCTGCTGATAGGTGGCCTGATCGGCGTCAGGGCCGACAATCGCCAGCACCGGATCCAGCGGCATTACCCGGCCAATAAAAAAGGTCAGTAGCAGCAGGCCGAACAGGGTAATCACTACCTGCACCGCGCGATGGCTGATGCGGCGGCACTGAGTTCGGGTCAGGGTCAGGATCATAGGGTGCCTCCCGCTTTGGCTTCAGGGGTTTTCCAGACATCGCGGAGGAAGGTGGTCGCTGAGGGATGCGGCTGATAAGCCTGCACCCGGTTGCTGACCACCACGGAGTCGAGCATTTGTGAAATCGGCATCAGTGCAGGTACCAGCTGGTCATAGCGCTGCTGGATGGCGTAATAGGCCTGCTGCTGGCGGGTTTTGTCGCGCTCCACCAGCGCCTGATCGATCATGCTGTTGAGCTGCGCGTCATAGAAACCGGTGCGCCAGCCCTGGAAGTTGGTCAGCCGGGCGCTGTCAGCATTATTCGGGTTATAGACCAGCGCGCGCAGGCTGGAGTGGGGATGCGGCTCCACGCCGCTGCCGCCGCGTCCGACCAGCAGACTGAACTGGCGGTCGCGCATCGCGCCATAGATCTGGTTACCGGTGCCGGTGATGATTTTTGCGCGGATCCCGCCCTGGAGCAGCGTCGACTGCACGGCGATGGCGATGTTCAGAAAGGGCTGATCGGCCAGCACCCGCAGCGTGGTGTCGAAGCCGTCCGGATAACCCGCTTCAGCCAGCAGTGCGCGGGCGCGCGGCACATCGAGCCGGTAACCGGGATCGGGCAGCGTGGCGGGCATGCCAGCCTGAATCGGGCGCTGATGCAGCTCGCCATAGCCGGTCATCAGACTTTTATTGATGCCCTGATAATCGACCAGGTAGCGTACCGCCTCCCGCACTTTGATATTGTCGAAGTGCGGATCTTTCATGCTCATCGCCAGGTAGTAGATCGTTCCTTTTCTTACCGCATCAATGGTGAGGTCGGGGTCGTGCCGCAGGGCGCGCACGTCGGGGATCGCCATGTTACTGGCGATATCCAGATCGCCTTTCTCCATCATCAGCCGCAGGGTCTGCGACTCCTGCAGATGGCGGAACACCACCCGCGACATCTTCGCCTCGCCGCGCCAGTAATCGGTCGCACGACTCATGCGCAGCACATCTTTTGCCTGCCATACATCCAGCCGGAACGGGCCGGAGCCCGCTTCATGGGTGGTGAGCCAGCGGTTGCCCCAGTCGCCATCCACCTCATGCTGCTGCACGGTTTTGCTGTCCAGCACCACCATGCTGCCCAGCGCCGCCAGCGAGTAGATCACCAGTTGCGGATCGTTAGGTCTGGGCAGGGTGATCACCAGCGTGCGGTCGTCGGGTGCGGTAATCATCTGGTCAACGTTGTCACGGCTGAAGCCGTACGATTTCCACACCGACGCCTGCGCCAGGTTCAGATGCAGCACCCGCCGCATCGACCAGACCGCATCGGCGCTGGTCAGCGGATTGCCGGAGTGAAACCTGACGTTGTCGCGCAGGTGAAAAGTCAGGGTGCGGTTATCCGGGCTGACTGACCAGCGTTCCGCCAGCGCCGGGCGCACCTCGGTGAGTTGCTGCGGGTTCAGCTCGACCAGTCCGTCATAGAGATTTACGACAATGCCGACCACTTCGTTGCCGGTCATAGCGGCCGGATCCAGGGTGAGCAGGTTATTCATATTCATGCCGACGATCAGCTGGTCATCCGGGGTCTTTGCCTGGATTGACGCGCTGCCCGTCAGCACCAGCAGCGTGATCAGCCACGCGCCACATCGTTGTGTCAGGGTCATAGGTAAAGTCCAGCAGGTCAGAGGTTTTCCCGTTTACGACTCTGCCTGCTGCTGGCCACCGGGATGGCAGGCAGCAGGCGGGCGACGGGGTTATTATTGTTTGCCGTACTTCGGTAGTGCGATTTACCAGCGGTTCAGCGTGTGCGTCTCAATCCAGCTGAAGTTAATATCCTCACCCAGCCCGCTGCGGGTGGGCAGGGTGACAAATCCCTGATCGTCCATCGGGTCGATCAGGCTGTTGAGGTAGGCGGGCGGTGTTTCATAATCCAGGAAGGGATGCAGCAGGCCGCGCTCATACCAGCGGCAGTTACGGATCGCCCCGACCACCGCCAGGCTGGCCGCACCGTTGCCGTGCACTTCGCAATCCATGCCAAAGGCTTCAGCCAGATTCGCCACTTTCAGGGTGGGCGAGATGCCGCCTACGCCGTTGGCACCGGCTCGCAGAATGTCGCAGGCTCCGGCACGCACCCAGTCGGCGCGGCTGTGATGTTTACCGCCCAGGCTCTCCGGACCAAGCACGTCGATAGAGAGGTTTTCGGCCAGCCAGGCGTAAGAGGCCATGCTCTCTTCCTCCATCGGCTCCTCGAACCAGGCGAAATTAAGCTTTTCCAGCGCCTTGCCGATGGTCAGCGCGTCACTGCGGCTGTACCAGTGGTAGCCATCCAGCATCAGCGCGATATCGGGGCCCACCGCTTCACGCACCGCCGCGCAGGCTTTGATATCCATCGCCGGGCTGGGTGCGAAGGAGACCGGCGGCATCCAGGTGTGTAGCTTGATCGCCTGATATCCGCGCGCCACCAGCTTTTCCGCGAACTGCGCATACTCATCCGGCGTTGATAATCCACCGCTCAGCTCGTCACCACACATGGTGCTGCCGTAAGCCGGGATCTTCTCGCGATAGCCGCCCAGCAGTTTGTGGACAGGCTGTTTCAGCTTCCGTCCAATCAGATCCCACAATGCCTGCTCCACAGCGGAGAGCGCCCGCTCGGTGAGCTGATGGGCGCTGCCGCGCTGCCAGTGCACCAGATCCTGCCAGAGACGCTCCCGGTCAAAGGCGTTCTGACCGATCAGCACTTTGCGGAAAAAGGCATTAACCACATGGGATCGCACCACTTCCGGCGGCGCAAAGGCGTAACCACAGTCGCCTTCCTCGCTGGTCAGGGTCAGTAGCGCCATCTGCGCATCATTTTCCGGGCCAGGGTGGGAGTGTCCGGCGCTGTCGGCGCAACGCTGGGTGGGATAGGTAAAAAGGGTGACATCAATGGCGCTGATCTTCACGGTTAAGCTCCTGTGGCAGTCTGTCCTGATGAATTATTAAAACGCTGTTTCATTTTCAATCTAGCCTTCACAATTCATTAACGCATTAGCCAAAACGATACGATTAATGGCTAATATGTGTGCAACTGCCCAGGGTGTTGTGAACATATTCACGAAAGCTGACCGTTTTGTGAGCAGCGACACGCTGCGCTTTTTCCTCTCAAGGGATCTCTTTGAGCGCAACTCCGCCAGTTAACCCTGCAGCAAAAAACATTTAACCGGATGACTTCCCCTGACCCCTGTTTTAGGTGATAGTAACGCCGCTTTACATTAATAATTCTCATTATCATTTGTGCGGGTTTTTACAATGAAAAAATGGTTTTTAGCGCTGGGGCTGCTCACGCTGGCAGGGACGGCTTCGGCCAAATTGATTACCGATGTCGCAGGCCGTCAGGTCGAGGTGCCGCAGGAGGCAAAACGCATCATTCTGGGTGAGGGCCGTCAGATGTATCTGCTGGCGGCATTTGATACTGATGCCCCATTTAAACGGGTGATTGGCTGGCGTGACGACTTCCCGAAAGCGGACTGGGACGGTTATCAGGCTTACGAAAAACGCTATCCGGAAATTAAAAAATTACCGACCTTTGGCGGGGCGAAAGATGGCACTTTCAACGTCGAGCAGGCGTTAACCCTGAAACCCGATCTGGTGCTGATGAATCTGGAATCCAAAGCCGCCACCGATGAAGGCAAGCTGATTGAAAAACTGCAGGCAGTAGGCGTGCCGGTGGTGTTTATCGATTTCCGCGAAGCGCCGATGGTGAATGCGGAGAAAAGTATCCGCATCATGGGCGAACTGGTGAACAAACCGGCGCGTGCCCAGGAAATTATCACCTTCCGCCAGCAGCAGATTGACCTTGTCACCTCGCGTCTGAAGAACTTTACCGGCTACCGCCCGAAAGTGATGATTGACCGTGCAGGCGGCTACAGCGACGAGTGCTGCATGTCGTTTGGCAATGAAAACTTTGGTCAGATGGTTGAGATCGCGGGCGGTCGTAACATCGCTAAAGATCTGATCCCTGGCACCTTCGGCACCGTTAACCCGGAACAGATTATCGCCAGCCAGCCGGATGTGGTGGTGGTGACCGGCGCTAACTGGAAGAATTACAATACCGTGGGCAAATGGGTCGGCGTCGGTCCGGGTGCCAATGTCACCGAGGCTACCGCGCGTCTTAAGGGGCTGATGATGCGCGATGCCTTTAAAACCTTGCCGGTGGCGCACAACGGCAATGTCCACGCCATCTGGCATCAGTTCTACGACAGCCCTTACCAGTTTGTGGCTATCCAGGCGCTGGCGAAATGGCTGCATCCCGATCTGTTTGCCGATCTGGATCCGGACGCCACCTTCCGCACGTTCCACGAGAAGTTCCTGCCGCTGCCTTATCAGCCAGGATACTGGGTCACTTTACCCGCTGATAAACCCTGACTGACCGGCGATGACAGGGACGTCATCCGCCTGATTTGCAATTCCTCCCGAATAAACCCTCTGTTTCTCTTCAGATTTACTAATCTTTTACAGGCGCGGAGTCAGTTGCTCTGAGCAGCGCGACGTCTGACGCGGTCCGCATTCACGTTAAAAATGGAGAGAAACATGCGCAATACCCTGGGAAGATCGGCCTTTGCCGTGACGCTGTACGCTCTGCTGGAGCCGGTGCCGCTGGGCTTTTTTGTCGCGGCCTGGCTGTTCGATATTCTCTATAGCCAGACCTTTGTGCTGTTCTGGACGGATGCCGCAGGCTGGCTGATTGCGCTGGGACTGATACTGGCGATTGTGCCGCGACTCATCGCGCTGGTTTATCTGTTCCGCGGCAGTGACAGTGCGGAAAAGAGTCATTTCTGGCTCTGGCTGGTGGCGATTGTGATCGCTATCGTCAATGCGTTTATTCACAGCCGTGATGCCGCCGCTGTCATCCCGCTGGGCGTGACGCTTTCGACGCTGGTGGTAGCGCTGCTGCTGCTGGCGAATGTGCAACTTGCGTTACGTCAGCGTAGCGCTTAAGGAGGAGCCACCATGAAGATACCGCATAAAACGTTGCTCGCGCTTACCCTGACAGCACTGCTGGCAGGCTGTGATGATGGTGCGCTTGTCGATCCGCAAAAGCAGATCGGACCGAATCCTGAACTGCCGCAGGCACAGAACTTCTTTATGCCGCCGATGCAGGTGCCGGAAGGCACGCCGTGGAAAGCGGGCGAAATGCCAAAAGTGGCTGACGGGCTGAAAATCGAAAAGATCGCTGACAATCTGCAGCATCCGCGTCAGGTTTATGTGCTGCCGAATAACGATGTGCTGGTGGCGGAATCCAACGGCCCGGCCAAACCCACCACCCGGCCTAAACAGCTGATTATGGGCATTGTGCAGAAAGCGTCAGGTAAGGGCGGCGCTGGCGGCAACCGGATTACGCTGCTGCGCAACGTCAATGGCAAATGGGAGCAGCACCGCTTTATTGAGAATCTGCACTCGCCGTTTGGTATGCAGCTGATTGGCAATACCCTTTACGTCGCGAATGCTGACAGCCTGGTGAAGTTCCCCTATCGCGAAGGGGAGACGGAGATCCGCACCGCGCCTGAAGAGGTGACGGAACTGCCGGGTGGGCCGATTAACCACCACTGGACCAAAGCGCTGTTGGCCAGCCCCGATGGCAGCAAGCTCTATGTGGGTGTCGGCTCCAACAGTAACGTCACCGAGAACGGCATTGGCGCAGAGTATCGCCGCGCCGCGGTGCTGGAAGTGGACGCGGCCAGCGGTGCCAGCCGGATCTACGCCAGCGGATTGCGCAATCCGACCGGCTTACAGTGGGAACCGCAGAGCGGAAAACTGTGGGCCATCGTCAACGAGCGTGATGAAATCGGCTCCGATCTGGTGCCTGACTACATGACCTCAGTGCAGGACAAAGGCTTCTATGGCTGGCCCTACAGCTACTTTGGTCAGCATGTGGATACCCGTGCCGAACCGCAGCGTCCCGATCTGGTTGAGAAAGCGATTAAGCCTGATTATGCCCTGAGTTCGCATGTCGCTCCGCTGGGGCTGCTGTTCTACGGCGCAGATAACATGCCGCAATACCAGGGCGGTGCGTTTATCAGTGAACATGGCAGCTGGAACCGTACGCCGCTGAATGGCTACAAAGTGGTGTGGGTGAAATTTGAAAACGGCAAGCCGGTGGGTCAGCCGCAGACGGTGGTCTCGGGCTTCCTGACGGACGACGAAAAGCAGGTGCGTGGATTACCGGTCGGTCTGGCCAGCGACAAACAGGGCGGTGTCCTGATTGCTGACGATGCGGGTAATACCGTGTGGCGAATCAGCGCCGCGAAGTAAGCATTGCGCTGTTTTTTTAAGCAGAAAGCAGGCATAAAAAAAGGATTTGGCATTTCGCCAAATCCTTTATTTTTTGTTCGCTACCCGGCTGGTAACCGCGCTGCGAACGAGGTGCTCAGCACTCTCCACAAACAAGATTGTAAAATGTGCGGCTAAGGATTTCAAGTTTCGCCAAAATGCTGTATGTTTATACAGGTGTTGAGTGTTGAGCATCGCCTCATTGTCGACTGGCCGCTCCCAGGGGCACGGTTTTAAAATCCCGGCAGGCATCAGGTGGTGCTGGCCTGTGGCTTTAACCATGAGTGCCGCTCAGCTCTCTCCACAAAGATGTGCTTAGGCGCCCGGCGGGTAGAGTCAAAGCCCTGGTTGCCGAACAGCGCGCTCCTGTAAAAGGAGAAGGAAAGTGATGGAACTGACTAAGCTGATTCTGGATCTTATCCGGGTCATCTTGCAGATCATCGTTGCCCTTATGCAACTGACCGGTCACGCAGGTTAACCGGAACTTGAAACAAGGCGGAGCTAACCACTCCGCCTTTTTTCTTTGTCAATTCTCTGTCATCGGAGGCGGGTAAGGTGGTGCGGCAAAAGCACGCCGCCGGGGCGCTGCTTATCCAGACCGGGAGTTTTATGTCCATTGCCGCCGTTATGCCCGCCCGATTAGCGCACACATGGATTGATGAGAGTGTGAAGATGCGCGAAACCACTGTGGGTCAGCAGTGTGAGATCCTGGCGCACAGCACGCTGGAGTATAGCGAGCTGGGTGACTTCTCCTATGTCGGCGAACACTGCTGCCTGGCCGATACCCAGGTGGGGCGCTTCTGCGCCATTGCTAATCAGGTGCGCATTGGCGCGCCGAATCATCCTATGGACCGCGCCTCCCAGCATCGCTTTACCTACTGCCCGGAGTATTACCACCCCGACGCCCGACGCGATCAGGGGTTCTTTTCCGCCCGACGCGCCGATCGGGTGATAATCGGTCACGATGTGTGGATAGGTCACGGCGTAATTGTGCTGCCAGGCGTCACCATTGGTGATGGTGCGGTGCTGGCCGCGGGTGCAGTCGTGACGAAAAACGTCGCGCCCTATAGCGTCGTGGGCGGTGTTCCGGCCAGGCCACTGCGGGTGCGCTTTACACCGGCTATCGCCGCACGTCTCCAGCGCATTGCCTGGTGGAACTGGCCGCTGGAGAAACTGCTGGCGAATCTGCCCGATTTTCAGCACGGTGACATCGAAGCGTTCTGCCAGCGGCACGGTGCATAGCCACCCCACGGCGCCGTCAGCCGGTTTGTACGCCGAAATAGCGCACAACCCGCTGGCCATAGAGCCCGACGGCCAGTCCGGCGACGATCAGCAGCAGCGCGGCGATTTTCTGAGGTGAAACCGTTTCGCCAAATATCGCCACTGAACCCAGGATGCCGAACACCGGTACCAGCAGCGATAGTGGCGCGACCGTTGAAACCGGATAGTGTTTCAGCAGCCAGTTCCACACCCAGTAGCCCAGCAGGGTATTGGGATAGACCTGAAACAGTATCGACAACACCGCCTTCACATCCAGCTGGGTGAACAGTGCGTGATAGCCCGCGCTGCCATTGACCAGCCCGTCCAGCAGGAAGAGTGGAATGGGTGCAAAGGCGCTCGACCAGACCAGAAAAGCAAAAACCTGCCGGGTGCCCGCTTTTTTATTGATGATATTGGCAATACTCCATGCGACCGCGCCTGCCAGCACCAGCAGCATGCCGGAAAACGTCACTGAGCCATCGGTAATGAAAAAAATGCTCAGCAGACCGGCGCAGGCCAGCGCACACCCGGCGATCTGATAGCGGCTGAGACGCTCTTTAAATACCCAGCCACCGAGCAGCAGCGTGAAGAAGGCGCTGAACTGCAGCAGCAGCGAGGCGATGCCCGCCGACAGTCCGGTTTTAATCCCCAGATTCACCAGACCCCACAGGCCAATCCCGAAGACCAGGCCATAGCTGATCAGGTAGCGCCACGGCACGTCCGGTTTCTTAATAAAGAACAGCGCTGGCAGGGCGCAGAGCGTAAAACGGATACCTGCCAGGATAAACGGGTCGACCGCCTGCAGGCCGAGCTTGATAACTGAAAAGTTAACCCCCCAGATGGCGGTGATCATGACGGCGAGCAGCAGATGCGTTAATTTCATGAGTGACGAACTCCGGACCAGCAGAGAAAGGCAGAGGCACTGACCGCTGCACCGGCATAGCAGACAGCCTGCCATCCCCAGTGTGTATAAAGCTGAGTGGCGGCGATGGCCCCCAGCGCACTGCCCAGCGAGTAAAAGCACATATAGGCCCCCACCAGACGACTTGCCGCCTCGGGTCGGGCGGCCACGATCAGGCTCTGATTAATCACATGTACCGTCTGGACGGCGAAATCGAGCAGGATCACCCCGAAAATCAGCAACAGCAACGAGTTGTGAAGCGCGGCTATCGGCAGCCAGGAGAAGGTCAGCAACGCCAGGGCTAAGCCAGTGGCACGCTGCCCCAGGCCCAGGTCAGCCCATGCGCCTGCTCTGGAGGCCGCCAGCGCACCGGCAAGTCCGGCCAGGCCGAACATCCCGGTCTGGGTGTGTGACAGTGACAGGGCGGTAAGTGGCAGTACCATCGAAGACCAGAGCATACTGAAGGCTGCAAAAATCAGCAGCGCCAGGATCCCTCGTCTGCGCAGCTGCGGTTCCGTGAGGAAGAGACGGAAAACGGACAGTAAGAGGTGAGGATAAGATGTGCGCCGCGTCTGACCTGCTGTGGCGGGCAGCACTTTCGCCAGGATGAGCGAGATCAGGAGTAACAGGCAGGCAGCCGTCAGATAGACCGCCCGCCAGCCCGCCAGGTCAGCAATCATTCCGGAAACAAACCGCGCCAGCAGGATGCCGATCACGATGCCGCTGGTCACGCTGCCCACCACCTGTCCGCGCTGTTCTGGCGATGCCAGCATGGCGGCCCACGCCACCATCAGCTGCGTGACCACCGCCATTAATCCCACCAGCAGCATTGCACAGAGCAGCGTCATCAGGTCTGGCGCAACCGCAGCAGTGATTAACGCCAGCACGGAAAGCAGCAACTGGATAATCACCAGTTTTTTGCGGTTCACGCAGTCGCCCAGCGGCACCAGAAAGATCAGCCCCAGAGCGTAGCCGCTCTGCGTGGCAGTTACCACTGTGCCAATGGTACCAGGGGAAACCTGCAGGCTGGCGGCGATCGACTCCAGAAGAGGCTGTGCCGAGTAAACATTGGCGACCGCCAGCGCAGAGGTGAGTGAGAACAAAAAGATCATCCGGGACGAGAGCACCGGGATCGCGGCTGGGGGCGAATCGGCTTCAGGATCACGCGCCTTGCCAATCGTACAGGTCATGTTGCTTTCCTTTCTGGTTTTTATTTGAAACTGGATTGGCGATATCTTAAACCGGGCTGGTTTTTTTTTGCAACTTCTTTTCGGAGTGGCTAAACTGCCATCATGAGACAGGCAGCGTGAGAGAAGAGCATGGCTAAGCAGGAATCCCTGAGAACCAGCGAGTGTCCGGTCGCCAGAACCCTGGAGTCGATAGGTGAGCGCTGGTGCATGATGATCGTGCGTGAAGCCTTTGATGACGTCCGCAGATTCAGTGACTTCCAGCGGAATTTGGGGCTGGCGAAAAATATCCTGGCGTCACGCCTGAAGCAGCTGGTGGAGATAGGGGTGTTTGAGGTTGCGCCGGCCTCCGACGGCAGCGCCTACAGCGAATATGTCCTGACCGAAAGAGGCCGTTCGCTGTTTCCGGTTGTGGTCGCGATGCGCCAGTGGGGCGAGCGTTACCTGTTTGAGAAGGGCGAAACCCACTCCGTGCTGCTGGATAATGCGGAAGGAAAGCCGCTGCCGCGCCTGGAGGTTATCTCTTCACAGGGGCAAAAACTGGAACCGGCCGACTGTCATCGTCAGCGGGTGGTTGCTGAAGGGTAACCGTCAGGGTTTTTCCTCTTCCGCACACTCTGAAACTGACAGGCCTGACATCGTACGCGTTACCCGATCATCGCTGTCGCCTGTAGCGGTGATCGAACAAAATGCCTTACTCCCGTTTTACGCCCCGCCATAAGGGCGTTATCCCCGGAAACAGGTCCCCGCGCTTCCTCATCCTTTCCTGCCCCGCATCATGACAGGCCTGTCGATATCATCACATTTTCCAATGACCGGTTGCCTTGTAACTTCCCGATGCGCATGACAATATCGCTGCTTGTATAGACATGTACTCTCAACCCTGGATTGGGCAAATCACGCTTTCAGTCAACACGTCTCTCACTGTTCCAGCGAGGAATCTATGTCGGTCAAATCATCTGTATCAGATTATTCAGGCTCAGAGAAACAGGGCCTGTCAGAAACCCGCTCCATTGATTACATCCCGTTGGGTGAACGTCATGGTCATCCCTTTAACCAGTTTACGCTCTGGTTTGGTGGCAATCTGCAAATCACGGCTATTGTCACGGGTGCGCTGGCCGTGGTGCTGGGTGGAGACGTCGTGTGGTCTCTTATCGGCTTACTGGTGGGGCAGATTCTGGGTGCAGCGATCATGTCTTTGCATGCGATCCAGGGTCCGCGCCTGGGTTTACCGCAGATGATCACCAGCCGTATGCAGTTTGGCGTGTTTGGTGCTGTTATTCCTCTGGTGCTGGTGTGCATTATGTATGTGGGATTTTCAGCCAGCGGGACAGTATTAGCCGGGCAGGCGCTGGCTAAACTTATCCATGTCAGTCATTCAACCGGGATGATCCTGTTCAGCACCCTCATCGTGATCATTGCGGTGCTGGGCTATCGCGTGATTCATCAACTGGGCAAGCTGGCGAGCGTCATTGGCGTTTTAGCCTTTGCTTATCTGTTTATCACGCTGTTCTCTGCGCATGACTTATCAGCCGTGTGGCAGAATCAGCACTTTACCCCGGCAAATTTCCTGCTGGCGGTCTCCCTGTCTTCATCCTGGCAAATTGCCTTCTGTCCTTATGTCTCTGACTATTCACGCTATCTGCCAGCTGATGTCTCCGCGAAGAAACTCTTCAGTTCAGTCTTTTTTGGCACCGTACTTGGCACGCAGGCTTCAATGACGCTGGGGGTGATTGTCGCTGCCATTGCCGGAAGTGCGTTTGCAGGCAATGAGGTCGGTTACATCGTGAGCATGGGCAGCACGGCGACCATGGCCATGGTGATTTATTTCGCCATTTGCTTTGGAAAAATCACGTTTACCACGCTGAACGCCTACGGCAGTTTTATGTCACTGACCACCATTGTCTCTGGTTTCCGGCAGAAAACCACGCTGAGTCGGGGCGGGCGCATTCTGTTTGTGGTGCTTATGGTTACGCTGGCCTGCGTCATTGCTCTGCTCAGTGAACCGGCCTTTCTGAAATCCTTCACCCACTTCCTGCTGTTTCTGCTGGCTTTCTTTGTGCCGTGGAGCGCGATCAGCCTGACCGATTTCTATCTGATCACCAGGGGCAGGGTTGATGTCCCGGCACTGTCGCAGCCGGACGGGCGGTATGGACGCTGGAACCTGGCCGGTATTACCGTCTATTTTCTGGGCGTGCTGGTGCAACTGCCGTTTATCGATAATCCGCTGCACCATGGATCGCTGGCCTGGATTTTTGCCGGTAATGATGTCTCGTGGATCATCGGCTGGTTTGCGACGGCACTGTTATGGCTGATCGCCAGCCGCTGGGATCGTCGGGGCATCCCCGAACAGTCAATTTATCCCGCCCAATAACAAGGTCAGGCCGCCTGAGCGGCAGCCTTTCAGGGAGTGTCACTCTTCGCGGGTGTGTGATCACCCGCGTGTCAGGAAATCCTCTTTTAAGATCAGGCGGCAGAAACGTCCGCTGCGCCGGTCTGCGCCTCGGCCACCAGCGGCTTCTCCGGTTGCAGCAGTGTCATTGCCAGCATACTGCCAAAGGCGATCAGCGCGGTGACGGTAAACATCGCGTTGTAGCCGTAATATTCCGCCAGCCAGCCGCAGAGCATCGGAGAGATAATCGCTGCCAGATTGGCTATCGCCAGCGTCATGCCGCTGTAGGTGCCCACCGACGCTTTAGGGGTGACATCAATCACCACCGACCAGTAGACATTGTTTACCAGTGCATTCAGCGCATTGCCCAGGGTCATCAGTGCAATAATCCCCGCAGCCGACTGCACATAGGGGATCGCCATAAAGCAGCAGGCGGTGCCGCACAGCGTGACGGCGGCAAACAGATTGCGCGCCAGACGCAGATTACGGAAGCGAGCCAGCAGGGCATCGGCAATGCGACCGCCCAGCAGCACCGTGATACAGGCGCCGCTCCACGGGATCATCGCGACGTACCACAGTGAGTGCAGGTCGTAATGGAAATTATCCTGCAGATATTTCGGCATCCAGGTCACCAGGGTAAAGGTGATGTAGAGGAATGAGAAGTAGCCCAGCGCGTTGCAGACCAGGGTGCGGCTGGTAAAGAAGCGCCACCAGGGCAGTGGTATGCTGTCGCCCGCGCTGCGGCGCTGACCGGTCTGGATAAGCTGACGTTCTGCGGTATTGGTATGTGGACTTTTCTCCGGGCTGTCGCTGAAGGTGCGGGCAAACAGCGCCATCGCCAGCAGGGAGAAAACACCGAGCAGGATAAACATCATGCGCCAGTCATGGGTCAGCAGCAGCAGGCCCACCGCAATCGGGGCGGTCAGCAGCGCGCCAACCTGGGTCGAGAGCAGGCCGATGCCCAGCGCAAAGCCGCGCTCATTATCGGGTGCCCAGTGAGCAATCGCCTTGTTCATCAGCGCATAGGCCGGGCCTTCGGAAAAACCAAACATAATGCGAAGGGCAGCAAAGCCCATAATAGCGGATCCGCCAAACAGCGCCATGCCCAGTTCCCCCGCCCAGGCGGTGGCGATCTCCAGCAGCGACCAGAGTACGCCTGCCAGCAGCCAGACCTTTTTCGTGCCGATACGGTCGGCAAGAAAGCCGCCACACAGCGAACCAAACAGATAGCCAAAGCCAAAGTAGCCCAGAACTGCACCGAGCTGGACTTTGCTGAAGTGATACTCCGCCGCAATAGCGTTGGCCGCAAACGACAGGGCGCCGCGATCGATGTAGTTGATCAGGGCGATCAGGAACAGCAGTGAAAATATGGTGTAACGGTAACGGCTGGTTGTCATCTCACTTCTCCTGATTAAATGTCTCAGGAGAGCAGAAGCAAAATTGATGCCGGAAAGGGCATTTATCCGGCAAACAGCGGACAAGCACAGAATTCGGGCCCCTGAGCCCGCTCCGAAGGGGGTTAACTGATCCCGCTAATAATTCGCCTGCGCTTCAATGCGGTGCAGCCGCTGCCTGTCGGTGGTGAGGCTCAGGCGGCGTTATGATGGTTGGGGCTGACGTGTGGCAGCGGGATAACCACGGCTTCCGTGACTGCTTCTGTATCAGCCGTCCCGACCTGGGGTATTTCGCCAACGTGTTGTAAAATCTGCTGCTGATAAGTCGCATCTGCCACCGTAGTCTGTTCACTCAGCAGTACGCCCGCCTCATTGACGTTTTTTCCGTCCACTTTTATTTTGCTGGTGGCACTGGCCAGCATCCACTCATATTCAATATCGACGTGGCCGCTATCAATACAGCGGATACCGTGCTGACTTAAATCATATGCCAGCACGGTTGCGGTCGGCCCTAATGAAATCAAGACCAGGTCAAAGTTGACGGCATTCTTTAAAACGGTATCAAACAGACGATCATAGACGGAAAAGGCATTACGGTTCAGCGTCGTAATACGTTTCACTTCGCTGGCTCCCTCCAGTAAATCATTGCCTAATCCCAGGCGCGTGCCGCTGCCTTCCACAATTAATACCCGGCGGCCCTGATAGAGCTGTTTAAACTTATCAAATATCGTCCGGGATAATTGCTTGCCTTTATAATCGTGATAGGGACGGGTCACCGAGGTATTTCCATACTGGTACTGTTTATTCAGCAGAGCCTCATAATATTTAAAATAAAATGATTTATGGAAGAACCAGAACAGGGCCGACCCGCCCCGCATATTACGGGTGGTACGAAAGGCATCCGGCAGACAGATCAGACAGTTCGGGTTGGCTCCTGAATCCTGCTGCAGCAAGGCTTTGAGCCGTGCAGAGAGATTCGGGTCAAATGGCTGAAAACCGATATTTTTATACCAGGTCATTTCCAGTTCACCGTCGCCATAACGGGCCAGGGATAATTGTGGGTTACGTAATAACAGATCGACAGTCTCTTCTATCGACATGACGGAATAACGCTTTACCCGTGCCTGCGCAGCAGGATAGCGAATGGCAGCATTAAGAAACTTAAAAGGGAAACGAAACTTGCGATGAATAGCATGAAGTGCGGTCATAGTTAACCTGCCTGGTTTATTGCTGCCAGAAAAATCCCGCCTGCTGGCCGGATAAACGAATATAAGAGAGCTGATATATATCACAGATAAAATAAGCATCATGCTACGGAATATCTGAAATCGTTTTCATCGGCAAAATCCCTTTGTTCATTAATCTATTTCCTGAGTGTTATTTTTCAGGAAAATAATAAAAAACGCGTTCAGACTGGCACAATTAAATCATTTGAACAGCAGCGACACCGCACCAGCGTTGATGAAGCCGCCAATAATAACAGCAGGGCAGTAACATTCCCGATTTCAGCAATAAGAGTTATTTCAGAGCAGAGTTAATAAACCATTATGATTATTTGACTCTGAAAAACTTTCGTCGGGCACACTTTAGCTGGCGTTACAGAAGGGCGGCTTGTCTGTTAATTAATCGCCTTTGAACAAAAGGTGCGGTCGTTAGCAGCCTATGGTTAATTTTTTGTGATGGATATCCCGTAATCAGCCCTTCAGAAAGTAAAAAAAGCGGCCTGACCGCATTAACTGGTGACATTTATAATAAATATTTCTAATGATTAACGCTTATACACGTTTTTACATATTTCGTGCGTAAGTTAAAATCTCGTTGAATTTATGTTTCCAGCTTAACCTTTCAATTGCCGCTAATGACCCGAGGATGGATCATGATTAATAAAATAACCAGTATAATCATGGTGATATTTGCTATCGCCCTGATTTACATGGGAGGACAACTCCTGCTTGCAGGAGGCAGCGCGTTCTATGCGCTGATGGGCGTGGGCGTTCTGCTCAGCGCGATTCTGCTGTTGATGAACAAACGCAGTGCGCTGACGCTTTATGCGTTGCTGATGTGGATCACTCTGTTCTGGACTATCTGGGAAGTGGGCTTCGACAAATGGCAGTGGATCCCGCGCGGCGACCTGTTTGGCGTGCTGGGTCTCTGGCTGGCGCTGCCGTGGGTGGTGCGTCCGCTCTATCAGGGGCAGCGTCGTTTCCATCCTTTCCTCGGGGGTTCCGTCGTCCTGATGGTGCTGCTGGTCATCGGTCTCTGCTTCTACGATCCGCTGCCGCAGCAGGGCGCCATTAATACGCCGCGCAACGCCTCTGCGACCGGCGGTGCCGCTGAAGAGTGGAGCGCCTATGGCGGAACCACAGATGGCCAGCGCTTTTCGGCGCTGAAGCAGATCACTAAAGATAACGTGAAAGATCTTGAAGTGGCCTGGACCTATCACACCGGCGACCTGCGTCAGGGTGATGATGCGACCGAATACACCTTTGAAGCGACACCGCTGAAAGCCAACGGCATGCTCTACTTCTGTACGCCGCACAACGAAGTCCATGCTCTTGACCCGGAAACCGGTGCGGTGAAGTGGAAAACGACGCCGGATAAAAACCGCTCTTATCTGCAGCAGCACCAGACCTGTCGTGGCGTGAGCTACTTCGATGCCGGTCAGCAGGCGCAGACGCAGACGGGCGCATCGCCGGCCATCTGCCGCAAGCGTATCTTCAATGCCACCACCGATGCCCGCCTGCTGGCGCTGGATGCCGATACCGGTAAAGCCTGTGCTGACTTTGGTGACAACGGTGTGGTGAATCTGCGCGCCAACATGGGCGAGGTGCGTCCGCACGCGCTGATGCAGACTGCCGCGCCACTGGTGGCGGGCAACCTGGTGATTGTCGGCGGTTCGGTGATGGATAACGGCTTCAACAGCGGTAACCCATCAGGTGTGATCCGTGCCTATGATGCCGTCAGCGGTCGTCTGGTGTGGAACTTCGATCCGGCTAACCCGGATAACACCGCACCGGTCGCTGAAGGGGCAACCTATCCGCAGGATACCCCGGTCGCCTGGGCCACCCTGAGCGCCGATCTGAAAAACGGCCTGGTCTATGTGCCGTTTGGTAACGCCTCGCCGGATGAAGTGGGACTTGAACGCGATCCCGCCAGCAACACTGAAAAATTCCGTGATGCGCTGGTGGCACTGGATCTGAAAACTGGTGCGTTCAAATGGCGCTATCAGAGTTCAAACCATGACCTCTGGGATCGTGATAACCCGTCACAGCCGTCGCTGGTGGACATCAACTATCAGGGCAAACCGCAACCGGCGGTGATCCTGCCGACCAAAACCGGCAACCTGTTTGTGCTGAACCGCCTGACCGGCGAACCGGTTTATCCGGTAGAGCAGGTTAAGGTCTCCACGGATGGCATTAAAGGCGAGCAGTATGCGGCGACCCAGCCAGTCTCCAGCCTGAACTTCATTCCGCAGCCGCTGACTGAGAAGTCAATGTGGGGCATTACGCCGTTTGACCAGATGGCCTGCCGCACCACGTTCCGTGAGTTGCGCTATGACGGTAACCCGTGGACGCCACCAACGGAGAAAGGCTCGCTGATCTTCCCGGGCAACATCGGGGTGTTTAACTGGGGTTCAGTAGCGGTTGATCCACAGCGTCAGATGCTGATTGCGGCACCGGTACGCCTGGCTTACAAATACAACCTCATCAGACGCACGCCGGAAACCGAAACCCAGCGTACCTTCACCAAAGATGGTACGCCGTACTGGAATGAGAACTTCCACGGTGACTACGCTATCCACATCCAGCAGATGGCGTCGGGTCTGGGTATTCCCTGCATCGCGCCACCGTGGGGACGGATGGTCGGTGTGGATCTGACCACCGGCAAAACCGAATGGCTGCGTCGCGTCGGCACCACCAAAAACCTCAAGACCAGCTTCCTGCCTGGCCGCTTCCCGCTCGGTTTCCCGATGGGAATGGTGGCGCACGGCGGACCGCTGCTGACGGCGGGTGATCTGGTGTTCCATGGCGCAACGGCAGATAACTTCTTCCGTGCTTACGACAGCACCACCGGCGAACTGCTGTGGCAGACTGAACTGAGTGCCGGAGCGCAGGCCACGCCATCCACCTTTATGGGCAAAGATGGCAAGCAGTATGTGGTGATTGCCGCGGGCGGCCACGGCTCGCTCGGCACCACGGCGGGCGACAGCGTTGTCGCTTTCCGTCTGAAGTGATTTTTTAAAAAACCGACCCGCTGAGCGCCGCCCTGGCGCTCAGCTTTTTTTTATGCTTCTGCCTGTCAGATCTCACACCCGGCTTCGCGCGACAACCTGTTGTATTTCATCTCAATTCTTTCATCTCCGCATTCACATCATCTGATAACGCATTGAAACCATTTCGTGACAGCGCTCCCGCTTTAACGATTTCTCCTGCCTGACAGACTTGCGCATTAAGCCGCGAGGCGTAGATTAATATATGACTTCACAATTAATCGTGAATACGAAAAGTACTTCACAATACGCACTCTGAAGGATTGATGCTCATGTCGGAACTGAAATTTGCTACCCGTCTTAACTCTTTCGCCTCGGGGGCGCACCTCTACTGGCCCGATCAGCAGGGTAAGCCCTCTGTGCTGCAGATGGTTGCCCGTGCAGGCAAGGTCAAAGGCTTAACGCATCTCGACCTCAACTTTCCGCAACATCTCACTAGCGATATCCCCACACTGCGCCAGGCGATCAGTGATGCGGGTCTGGCCGTTAACGGTATGCAGATGCGCTGGGACGCGCCGCAGTTCAAAATCGGCGCGTTTACGCATCCCGACGCGAAAGTGCGTCGCGAAGCGATTGAGCTGACCAAACGGGGCATTGACGCGGGTCGGGAATTTGGTTCACGGCTGATGACGCTGTGGATGGGGCAGGACGGTTTCGATTACTGCTTCCAGGCGGACTATAAGAAGATCTGGGAGGATGCGGTCAGCGCCGTGCGTGAAGTGGCGGAGTATGCACCGGACGTTGACGTCAGCATCGAATATAAACCCAATGAGCCACGTGCCTACAGCATCTTTCCCAACGCCACCACCTGTCTGCTGGCCGTGGAAGAGGCGGGCTGCGCCAACCTGGGGATCACACTGGATTTTGCTCATGTACTGTTTGCCAATGAGATCCCGGCTTACGCCGCCGCTATGGTGGCGCGCCGCTCACGGCTGCTGGGGCTGGACCTTAACGACGGCTGGGGCAAGCGTGATGACGGCCTGATGGTCGGCTCAGTCAACCCTCGCGCCACGCTGGAGTTTCTCTGGCAGATGCAGCGTGATGGCTACCGCGGTGCCTACTACTTCGATACCTTCCCGGATGCCAGCGGTCTTGACCCGATCCGTGAGGCAGAAAGCAATATTGCGACCGTGACCCGTCTGCTGAGGCTGTGTGACCAGCTGCACGACAACGCGGCGTTACTGGCGGCCATCGGGCGCCAGGATGCGGTGGCCTCTCAGCAGATCGTCAATGACATCATGCTGGCGCGCTGACAGCCGATTAATCATAAAAACATCACACCTCTACCCAACACCCTGAGAATAAAAAATGAAAAAACGCCTGCTTGCTCTTATCGCCTCCTCACTGCTCTGCAGCACGGTTTATGCGGCAGAACTGGCACCGCTGCAATCCGATACTGAACCGGATCGCACCGACTGGACCCAGCTCGACACCAAATATGGCGCACTGCCAAAAGTCGATAAGTCGCTGAAGATTGGCGGGGTATCGAAAACCCTGACCAATGAGTACTGGCGCTCACTCGGCCAGGGCTACCAGAACGCGGCGAAAAAGTATGGTTTCACTGTCGCTTATCAGGCGGCGGCCAATGAAGACGATCAGCTTGGTCAGCTCTCCATTGCGGAAACCCTGATCTCGCAGGGCTTTAACGGCCTGCTGGTTTCGCCGCAGACCGATATCAACCTGGAGCCTGCACTGGAGAGTGCCAACAGTAAAAATATCCCGGTGGTGAACGTTAATGATGCGGTGATGCCGAATGCGCGCTACTACGTCGGCAACGTCCAGAAGGACAATGGCGTGCGGGTGGCGAAATGGTTTATTCAGCACCATCCGCAGGGCGGCAAAGTGGCGGTGATTGAAGGGCAGCCAGGGGTTTATGCCGCCGGACAGCGCACCCGTGGCTTTAAAGAGACGCTGGACAGCGCCGGGAAGTTTAGCATCGTGGCCAGCGTGCCCGCTAACTGGAGTCGCGAGCAGGCCTTTAACGCCGCATCGACCATTCTGCAGCAGCATCCTGATTTGATCGGCTTCTACGCCAACAACGACACCATGGCGCTGGGCGTGGTGGAGGCGGTACGCGCGCAGAACAAAGCGTCACAGGTGGCCATCTTTGGCACTGACGGTATTTCCGATGCCTACGCCTCGATTAAGCGCGGCGAGCTGACCGGCACGGTCGACAGTTTCCCGGTGTTGACCGGTGAAGTGGCGATGGACGTCATTATCCGGCTGATCAACGGACAGAAACTGTCGCGCGTTGTCTCGACACCCCAGGCGCTGATCACCAAAGAGAATGTCGAAACGTTCTCAACCAAAGACAACAACCGGTTGCGTCAGCTGCTGGCTCAACAATAAGTCAGCGGGAGCGGGTATGGAACAGTTTCGCTTAATGATGCGTGGCATCAGCAAAAGTTACGGTAACGCCGCCGCGCTGCAGGATGTCGATTTCTCAGTGCGGCCCGGCGAGGTGCACGCGCTGATTGGGGAAAATGGCGCGGGTAAGTCGACGCTGCTGAATATCCTCTCCGGCGTTCGCGGTGCGGACAGCGGGGAGATCAGCGTCAATGGAAACCGGGTGCAGATCCGCAGTCCGCTCAGCGCCCGTCAGGCCGGGATCGCGATGATCCACCAGGAGTTGCAGCATGTGCCTGAGCTTTCCGTGGCGCAGAACATGTTTCTGGGTCGCCCGCTGACCCGCGCCGGGGGCTGGTGGGTGGATAAAAAGGCCCAGCTGGCGCGGGCCACCCTGATTCTGAAGACGCTGGATCCCACTATCGATCCCGATACGCCGATCAGGAACCTCAAGGTATCGCAGCAGCAGATTGTTGAGATTGCCCGGGCGCTGCTGGATGACGCCAAAATCATCGCCATGGATGAGCCGACCTCCAGCCTGACGCCACGCGAATTTGACCGGCTGGCAGAGCTGATTGGCGATCTGAAGTCGACCGGCGTCTCGCTGATCTATGTCTCGCACAAGATGAATGAGATTTTCCGGGTGTGCGACCGCGCCACCATTATGCGTGACGGAAAGCAGGTTGGGGTGGTCAACATCAGTGATGAGGATGAGGAGAGCATCGTCGCCAAAATGGTCGGACGGAAGATCGACAAGCTTGACCATCAGGCCTTTGTCACCGATCGCGAAGTGCTGCGGGTAGAGGATCTGACGCGTGGCAATGAGGTGGTGGCGGCAAACTTCAGCGTTCGTGCGGGCGAAGTGTTGGGCATTGCCGGGCTGGTCGGCGCGGGGCGCACCGAACTGCTGAAGCTGATTGCCGGTATCGACAGGCGCACCCGTGGCACGGTGAGCGTCAACGGTGCCGCGGTGAAGAACCACAACGTGCGTGCGGCGATCAAGGCGGGCATTGGCCTGGTACCAGAAGACCGCAAAAAAGAGGGCATTATCAAAGAGCGGGCGGTGAAGATGAATATGGCGCTGCCGTCGATGCACCGCTTCACGTCGGCGGGGCTGATGAACCAGGCCCGGCTGGACCGCGAGGCGCTGAGGGTCATGGGCGACCTGAAACTGCGCCCGCTCGACATTGAGAAAACCATCGGCACGCTGAGCGGCGGCAATCAGCAAAAAGTGATCATCGGCCGCTGGGTTGCGGCGGATGCCAATGTGTTTCTGTTTGATGAGCCGACGCGCGGTATCGATATTGGTGCCAAGTCTGAAATCTATCACCTGATTGAAAAACTGGCCCAGGCGGGCAAAGCCATTGTGGTGGTGTCGTCAGAAATGACCGAGATCATGCGCATCTCCGATCGGGTGCTGGTGATGCGCGAGGGCCGGATAACCAAAGAGTTAACCGGCAGCGCGATCACCGAAGAGAACATTGCCCGTTATGCCATTAAAGATATCGACCAGACCGCCTGACCGCTTACCTGACACTATTTAAGGTTATAACTATGACAACTCAGACATCTACCGGGCCGGGTACCCGACCTGCGCTGCGGCTTAAATTTAATCTGCGTGATGCCGGTACCTTAATTGGCTTACTGATTATCGTGGTGACATTTTCGTTTCTGTCGCCGGTCTTTTTCACCCTGCCTAATCTGCTGAATATTCTGCAGCAGTCCTCAATCAACGCCCTGATTGCACTGGGCATGACGCTGGTGATTATCTCCGGCGGGATTGACCTCTCGGTCGGCCCCACGGCGGCGCTCTCTGCGGTGCTGGGTGCAACCCTGATGGCATCGGGCGTGCCGGTGCCGCTGGCGATCCTCGCGACGCTGGGTGTGGGCGCGATGTGCGGGCTGTTCAGCGGCACACTGATTGCCTATGCCGGGCTGCAGCCGTTTATTGTGACGTTGGGCGGCCTGTCGCTGTTCCGGGCAATTGCGCTGATCTACACCGGCGGCAATCCCATCTTCGGTATTCCGCTGGAATTTCGCAGCCTGATTAACAGTACGCTTTTCGGTATCCCGACGCCGATTGTGATTGTGGCAGTGATTGCGCTGCTGCTGTGGACGGTGATGAATAAGACCCCGCTGGGGGAATATATTCTGGCGATTGGCGGCAATGAAGAGGCGGCGCGGGTCGCAGGTGTGCCGGTTAAGCGCACCAAGGTCACGGTCTATATCTTCTCCGGCCTGCTTGCCTCACTGGCCTCGCTGATTCTGATTGGTCGCCTGGGGGCTGCCGAACCGACCATCGGCAACCTGTGGGAACTGGATGCGATTGCGGCGGCGGCCATTGGCGGTGCGTCGTTAATGGGCGGCAAGGGCAGTATCTTCGGAACGCTGATCGGCGTGGTTATCCTCGGTGCGTTACGTAATGGCTTGACCTTACTGAACATTCAGGCCTTTTACCAATTGCTCGCTACCGGCCTTATTATTATCATAGCGATGTTGATTGACCGGGCGACCCGAGGCAAGTAATGAAGCAAGATCCGCGAGCCATTGGCGCTCAGATTCGTATGCGTTTGCCCCAGCTGACGCCGTTAGAACGTCGGGTAGCTGAGGCGATAATTGCCCGAACCGACATTACCGAGCAATCCTCATTAAAGGAGATTGCGCGGGAGAATAATGTCTCTGAAGCGATGATCGTTAAGATTACCAAAAAACTTAACTTCACCGGCTTCAGGCATTTCAGAAGTGGCCTGATCTATTACAACCAGTCTGAAGTGGCAGGGCTGCATGCGGAAATTGAGCCGGATGATTCGTCGGAGCAGTTGCTGGCCAAAGTTTTCAGGACCTCTATCCAGGCGATTGAAGAGACCTTATCGATTCTGGATGTTTCTGAATTCAATCGTGCGGCGGACATTATCTTTAAAGCGCGTCATATCGATCTTTACGCCGTGGGCGGTTCTGCCGCCGTGGCGCGGGACCTGTCACACAAGATGCTGAAGATTGGCATTAAGTCGACTGCCTATGACGACGCCCACATCATGCTGATGTCAGCCGCCGTGTTATCTGATGACGATGTGGTTATCGCCATCAGCCATTCGGGTGCTACGCGCGCGGTGAACGATCCGGTCAGACTGGCGGGGAGGAATGGCGCGAAGGTTATCGCCATTACCAACTACGCCGAATCCCCGATCGCGAAGAGTGCGCATGTGGTCCTCAATTCAACCTCTCAGGGATCGCATCTGCTGGGTGAAAACGCCGCGTCACGCATCGCCCAGCTCAATATTCTGGATGCGCTGTTTGTCGCTATCGCCAAGAAAGATCTGAAGCGGGCGGAGAAGAACCTGATGAAAACCCAGCATGCGGTTCAGGATCTGCGGGAATTCTAGCTATGAGCAAAATTGCAGTCACCGGCAGTCTTCACTACGACATTATGCTGGATGCACACCATCGCCCGGAAAAAGGCGAAACGGTGATGGGCAGCGCCTGTCACTATAAGTTTGGTGGCAAGGGGGGTAATCAGGCCGTCGCAGCGGCACGCGCAGGTGCCGCAGTGCGCTTCGCCGGTTCAGTGGGGCGCGATCAGCAGGGGCAATTCCTGCTGGATCATCTGCAGCAGGCCGGGGTCGATTGCACCGCCATCAGCATCATTGATGCGCTTCCCTCCGGGATGAGCGTGGCGATTACCGATGCCGAAGGAGATTACGGTGCGGTGGTGGTCTCCAATGCTAATCAGCAGATCCCGCTGGAGAACTTTGAGCAGCCCGGCTTCTGGCAGGAGGTGTCGCTGCTGGTGCTGCAAAATGAAGTCCCGGAAGCGGTGAACCTCTGTGCGGCCCGGGCAGCACAGCAGCGGGGGATTACGGTCTGCGTCAATGCCGCGCCCGCCCGGCCGTTGTCAGCCGCGTTTGAAAACTGTATCGATCTGCTGGTGGTGAACGCCATTGAAGCGCGCGATATGTGCGGGATTAGCGTGCAGGATCTGACGTCGGCGCGCTCAGCGGCAGAATCGCTGGCCAGCCGGTTTGCCAGAGTGGTGGTTACCGCTGGTGAACATGGTGTGGCTTACAGCGAGGCGGGAGAGACGCATACACTGGCTGCGCAGAAGGTGACACTGGTGAGCACCCACGGTGCCGGGGATTGTTTTGTCGGCGTGTTGTGTCAGCGCCTGAGTAGCGGGGTAACGCTGGCAGAAGCGGTGAGTGCGGCAAATCGTGCAGCCGCCGAGCACGTTTCCCGGCAGCCGCACTGATTAATGGCGTGCCACGTCAGTGACGCGGCACGCTAACGTCATCAGGCGCCGACGTTCACCACGGTTTTACCGAAGTTTTTGCCATTCAGCATATCGATAAACGCCTGTGGCGCGTTCTCTAATCCTTCAATCATGTGCTCGCGATAGTGGATTTTTTTGTTCTCCACCAGCGGACGCATCGCCTCCAGGAACTCAGGGTAACGGTCACCATAATCCTGGAAGATGATAAAGCCCTGCATACGGATACGGCGTTTCAGAATGCCCGCCATGATCAGAGAGGTTCTGTCCGGGCCTTGCGGCAGCTCACGCTGGCTGTAAGCCGAGACCAGACCACAGACCGGCACGCGCGCAGCGGTGTTCAGCAGCGGGAATACGGCATCAAACACTTTGCCGCCGACGTTTTCGAAGTAGATATCGATACCATCCGGGCAGGCATTTTTCAGCTGCTCTTCAAAGTCGGCGCTGTGGTGATCGAGGCAGGCATCAAAGCCAAGCGTATCGACGGCGTAACGGCATTTCTCTTCACCGCCCGCCACACCAACGACACGGCAGCCTTTCTGTTTACCCAACTGACCGACCGTTGCGCCCACCGGACCGGTTGCGGCGGCAACGACCAGGGTTTCACCCGCTTTCGGCTGACCAATATCCATCAGACCCATATAGGCGGTAAAGCCTGGCATACCGAGAATACCCAGCGCCCATGAGGGATGGGGCAGATCGTTGCCCAGCTTCGCAATCTCTTTGCCATCGGAGACGGCATATTCCTGCCAGCCGCTCTGCGCCAGCACCCAGTCACCGGTCTTAAAGTTGCTGTTTTTCGATTCGGCGACCTGACAGACGGTGCCGCCCACCATTGGCTGATCCAGCTCTGCCGGCGCGGCGTAGGATTTACCCTCGTCCATCCGCCCACGCATGTAGGGGTCGAGCGAGAGATAGATGGTTTTAAGCAGTACTTCACCCTCTTTGATTTCCGGGACGGGCTGCGCCACATGGCGGAAATTCTCTTTGGTCGGCTCACCGTGAGGGCGTGAAGCCAGTAACCAGGCATGGTTCTGGGTTGCTTGTTCAGTCATATTGTCATCCTTTTATAGCCGGGCAATGCTCAGGGCATCACCCTATGAATACCAGGAAAGTGTAGATGACCACGGCAGGAATGCGTTTAGCGCTGTGAGCGGTAAGCTGATTTACCGATAACAGGGCATAGGGTGCTAACCAAGGGGACACAGCGGATGCAGGACCCTTCGCGTCATGGATTCAGTTTGACGGCTGTTCACATCCGCTTGCAAAAAACGGGCAGGCGGGTCATCAGCAGTGCGGCATGCCACGCATCCAGGTCAGAGAGAGGCGACTATCATTGCGCTTCACCATAAGGCTTACAGGGCCAGGGCATATTTTGCGATTGCCGAAACAGAGAAGCTAAAACGCTTCTATGACCGGGTTTTACAGCATCCGCCCCGTGATGTAATATATGAAGTGAATACCGCCATAGGCGAAGGAGGAAGAGGTTATGTACTCAAAACACGATATTTCAACCCTGAAAAAAATGACAGTTGCAGAGCGTAAAGCGGAAGCAATGCGTCAGCTCAAAGAATCTTTTGATCTTGCGGAGCGCTCAGGCACCGTGCGTTCACGCGAAGCAAAGGCTGGTTGACTGTCAGCTTCCTCCAAAACCCGCTAAGGCGGGTTTTTTTATGCCTTTAATCTGTATCAGGGTTCTACAAAAGCAACACCGAAAGAGTTAATGGCTCCATGGATGACAGAGGATTCCTGCATTGAATCCTTACTGGGATCAACGGGGCGTGACATTTATCGACAGGGATGGTTATCGTGTTGTTATCCAGCATGCAGCCTGGCAATCCGCACATTGACCATGCCCATTCAGTGAACCGGAGCTCACCCTGAACATTCTTTGTTTTCACACCGCGGCCAGTAATATCGCGATATTTGATGATGCCGCCCGCGCACTGGCGCGTGACAATCCGCCGCTGAATCATCTGGTGATGCCTGCGCTGCTGGCAGAAGCGGAATGCAGCGGCGGGATGACGACTGCGTTACGCCGCCGTATTGCCCAAATGATTGAAACGCTGCTGCCGCAGTTTGATGCGGTACTGATCACCTGCTCGACGCTGGGGCCGGTTGCCGGTGATTTCAGCGCACAGGATCAGGTTATGCGCACCGACGGAATGTTAGCGGAGGCGCTGCAGCGTCAGGCAGGGCACACAGTCGCACTCTGTGCGGCAGAGTCAACGCTGGCGGCGACGCGGACACTTTTCAGCCAGCCCGGCAGCCAGGTGGAGGTCGTGCTGGTGGAGGGAGCGTGGACGGCGTTTAAAGCGGGGGAGACAACACGCTATTTTGCATTGATTGCGGCAGCAGCAGAGCAGGCTTATCAGCAGGGAGCCGTTGCGGTGGCCCTGGCGCAAAGCTCAATGACGCCCGTAGCACAGCAGTTTCCTGACACACAGCGACCATTGACCGGTCCGCATCTTGCGCTGCAGGCCTGCTACGAACTCAGATGACCGTCACACCTTGCTGGCTCAGCGCCTGTCGCAGCGCCTCGTCCGGCTGCGTTTCCACGACCAGCGTGCTGGCCAGCGACAGGTCGCCTATGGCAAATGCCGAGGCGGAGTTCAGCTTTTCCGCTGACGCCAGCACCACGGTTTCCGCTGCGCGTCCTGCCAGCGCACGCTTGACCGTCGCCTCTTCGAAATTACCGGTGGTCAGGCCCGCCGCCGGATGCACGCCGGTGACACCCATAAAAAAGAGATCGGCATTGATGCGGTTGATCGACTCCAGCATCGCTGCGCCCACCGTCACCACTGAATGTTTATAGAGCTGGCCGCCAATCAGTATGATCTCCACGAGTGGATGATCGGCTAACGCCAGCGCCACGCTGGGACTGTGCGTAACCGCGGTAAAGCTCAGCGTGGCGGGTAACAGTCGCACCAGTTCCGCGCTGGTGGTCCCGCCATCAATCAGTACGATCTGTCCCGGCTGGATCAGTGAAACGGCTTTTTGCGCAATAACCTGTTTGGAAGCAGTCTGCACGCTTTTGCGCGTTTCAAAGGTGGCCAGCGCAGCGGAAACCGGCAGCGCGCCGCCATGTACCCGCTGCAACAATCCTTCAGCCGCCAGTTCACGCAGGTCGCGGCGGATAGAGTCTTCGGAGAGGCCAAAGCGCTGGCTGAGATCGCGCGACTGCACCTGTTTTTCCTGGGCGAGCAGGGCGAGAATCGTCTGTTTTCGCTGGCTGGATAGCATGACTGGCCTTTGCATGTTTTTTCTTGAAGTTGCACGATTATGCATGATAGCGTGATGGCTGTCTACTATCCTGGAGAGCATCATGCAGCAGAACCATCCCCGCGTGCGCATCATCAATGAGCAGTTGCTGTCAGACAACTGGTATACCCTGAAAAAATATACGTTCTCGCTGCTGCGCCGTGACGGTCGCTGGCAGGAGCAGAGCCGTGAAGCCTATGACCGCGGTAATGGCGCAGTGATCCTGCTCTACAACCGTGACAAACGTACGGTGGTACTGACCCGTCAGTTTCGCTTTCCGATTTTCCTGAACGGTCATGATGGCTTTCTGATTGAAGCGGCCGCCGGTCTGCTGGACAACGCCTCGCCGGAAGCGCGTATTGTTGCCGAAGCCGAAGAGGAAACCGGTTTTCGCGTCAGCCATGTTCAGAAAGTGTTTGAAGCCTTTATGAGCCCCGGTTCGGTTACTGAGAAACTCTACTTTTTTATTGCCGAGTATGGCGATCAGCAGCGTAGCGGTGAAGGCGGCGGAATAGCGGAAGAGGGTGAGGATATTGAGGTGCTTGAGCTCGGTTTTGACCAGGCGTTACAGGCGATTGACCAGGGTGAGATTGTGGATGCCAAGACCATTATGCTGCTGCAGCATCTGCGGCTGAAAGGCATTTTATAAGAGAACGGGCAGACCGCCGTTAATGCGGTCTGCCCGTTAAAGCTTACTGATCCTGTGTCAGGATGCCTTTTACATCGTGCGGTTCAGAACGCAGATACTGTGGCGGAACCTGGACTTTACCATCCAGCGCAGCGGCTGCGTGCCAAGGCCAGCGCGGATCGTAGAGAATACCGCGCGCCAGCGCCACCAGGTCAGCTTCACCCTGTTGCAGCAGATCTTCTGCCTGCTGCGGCTCAGTAATTAAGCCGACCGCAATCACCGGAATTGACACCTGCTCACGAATATCGCGGGCGAACGGCACCTGATAGTTGGGTCCGACGCTGATTTTCTGGTCTTCTGACAAACCACCACTTGAGACATGAATATAAGCACTGTTCAGCGCTTCCAGCTCACGCGAGAAGGCGATTGACTGATTGATCTCCCAGCCGCCTTCAACCCAGTCAGTGGCAGAAATGCGCACGCCTACCGGCACGGAAGCGGGTACGGCATCGCGAACGGCTTTGAAGACTTCCAGTGGGAAGCGCATACGGTTTTCCAGCGAGCCGCCATATTCATCACTGCGCTGATTCGACAGCGGCGACAGGAACTGATGCAGCAGGTAGCCGTGTGCGGCATGCACTTCGATGAGCTGAATTCCCAGACGCACCGCACGCAGGGCGCTGTCGACAAAGGCCTGTTTTACCCGCGCCAGATCGTCAGTGTTCATGGCAACCGGTTTCACTTCATCCGCGCTGTAGCTCAGTGCGGACGGAGCCACGGTTTGCCAGCCGCCGGCTTCAGGCGCAATCTGCTTACCGCCTTCCCAGGGTACGGCACACGACGCTTTGCGTCCCGCATGGCCCAGCTAAATACCAACCGGAATAGAGGAGTAGCGGCGGACATCTTCCAGAACCGTTTTCAGCGCAGCTTCATTATCATCATTCCACAAACCGAGATCGCCTGGGGAGATGCGACCAATATCCTCTACGGCGGTGGCTTCAATAATCATCAGACCTGCGCCGGAAAAGGCCAGCTGGCCAAGATGGATACGGTGCCAGGCGGTCGCATTGCCCGCCTCAGCGGAGTACTGGCACATCGGCGCAATCACAATGCGGTTATCCAGCGTAAGTTCGCCCAGCGAGACAGTGGAAAAAAGTTGGCTCATGTTATCTCCATGGTTTTTATGACTGACGTGACAGGCAATAACTATAGCGGGGGATTTGCCAGGCGGGTGTTTCTTCAACGTGACATTTTATGACGGCGTGCCGGATTCAGGTTACAGATCAACACAGCCTGATGTCTCAGGCAGGCATTGATACGTTAACGGTTCAGCCTGGCGCGCTTTGCTGCTCACGCCCGGCGAACCGGGATTTTACGTAACGGGTAAGGACAATCACCAGGGTCTGATTTTCAGCTACAGGGTGAGTCTCAGACCTGTGCCATTCCGCCATCAACAAACAATTCTGCCGCATTGATAAAGCTGGCGGCATCCGAGGCGAGAAACGCAACGGTGCGGGCAACCTCCTGCGGTTCACCCAGGCGGCCAAGCGGTATCTGTGCTGCCAGCGCATCAAACAGGCCCTGACGCTGATCTTCACTGACCAGATCACCCAGCCCAGTCGTACGGACAGGGCCGGGGCTCACGACATTGACCCGGATTCCGCGATCTTTCAGATCCAGCGCCCACGAACGGGCAAAATTGCGCACTGCCGCTTTACTGGCGCTGTAGACGCTAAAAGCCGCAGTACCCTGCGCTCCGGCAGTCGATCCGGTCAGAATTACCGATGCGCCATCAACCAGCAGAGGCAGGGCTTTCTGGACGGTAAACAGCACGCCGCGTACGTTAGTGCCAAAGATACGGTCAAAATGCTCTTCAGTAATCGCCCCCAGCGGCAGCATGTCGCCGCCCCCGGCGTTGGCAAAGAGAATATCGAGGCGTCCCGCCTGCGCTGCAATTCGCGAGTAAACCTCATCGAGATCGTGCAGTTGTGAGGCGTCTGCGCGGATGCCGCTGACGGTTCCGCCGATTTCAGCGACGGCGGCATCCAGCTCCGCCTGACGACGGCCGGTTATAAAAACCTGTGCGCCCTGTGCCGCCAGCTCCCGGGCGGTAGCCAGGCCAATTCCGCTCGTTCCGCCTGTAACCAGTGCAATTTTTCCTGCGAGTGATGCGTTCATAAGTTCTTCTCCGGATAGTCTCTTAGACAGATTGGTTATTCCCGGTCAGCGGGGCTGCCGGACTGATTGCTACTGTAAGAGAGGAGGATTGGCGGATAAATCCGCTAAAATGAAAATGACTATCCACACGGGTGGATAATAGGGGGATGGAATGGATCAGCTGCTGGCGATAAAAGCCTTTTCACGGGTGGTGGAAAGCGGCAGTTTTACCCGGGCGGCGGACTCGCTGAATATGCCGAAGGCGACGCTGAGTAAGCTGGTTCAGGAGCTGGAGGCGCATCTTTCCGTCAGGCTACTGCAGCGCACCACCCGACGCGTGACCGTCACCGCAGAAGGGCGTGAATACTATGAGAAAGCGCTGCGCATCCTGCACGATCTCGAGGATATTGATGCCTGTTTCAATTCACTGCGCAGTAAGCCGCGTGGGCAGTTACGCATCGATGTCGGCGGATCTACCGCCAGGGACGTTCTGATTCCGCTGCTGCCCGATTTCTTTGCCCGCTATCCTGATATTACGCTGGATCTGGGCGTATCCGATCGCCCGGTCAATCTTATTAGCGACAACGTTGATTGTGTGATCCGCGGCGGTCCGCTGGTCGATTCCTCACTGATTGCCCGCCTGATAGGGCACGCTACGCTCATTACCTGCGCGACACCCGCCTACCTTAAAGCGTTTGGTGTGCCCGCCTATCCTGATGAACTGCGCAACGGACACCGGCTGGTGAGTTATCTCTCGCCGCAAACCGGCAAGCCATTTCCGCTTCGGTTCGAACGTCAGGGAGAGAAAATTGAGATCACCAGTGCGCATCGCATAGGCGTCAATGAAAGCAACGCGCATCTGGCCGCGGGACTGGCAGGGCTTGGGATCATTCAGACATTTAATTATTCGCTGTCGTCGATTCTGCGGCAGGGAGAAATGGTTGAGATCCTGCACGACTGGCGTCCGGCGGGTTATCCGTTTCATCTGGTTTATCCGCAAAACCGGCACGTAACGCAACGGCTACGGGTATTTATCGACTGGCTGGTGGAGTGCTTTCCGGCGCGGGTAGCGGGAGAGGGGAAATCCGGCACCTGAGTGCCGGATCGGGATCAGTTGCCGCGATAGGTAGAGTAACCAAACGGGCTCAGCAGCAACGGGATATGGTAGTGCTCACCGCTGGCTTCCATATTGAACTCAACCGGGATCTCCGGGAAGAAGGTTTTCTGGTTGTTCTTTTTATAGAAGTCACCGGTTTTAAACACCACGCGGTAGCTACCCGCACTGGCTGTTTTGTCCTGCGGGAACAGGGCGCTGATGCGACCATTGTTATCGGTGACGCCTGATGCCAGTTTCACCCAGTTATCCTGCTGCTTCTGATCCAGTTCAACTTCGATGCCTGCCGTTGGCTGGCCAGTTTGCAGGTTAAGAACGTGCACGCTCAGTGGGTTTTTAGCGGTAGCAGGCTGAGCAGCGATAGCGGATGCGCCAGAGGTCATCAGTAATGTTGCGATCAAGGCATATGAAGTTTTCATCAATGTTTCCTTTATTGATTGTCTGAAGTCGGGTGACAGTGCAGAGAGAGTAATGCGCCTGAGGGCAAAGAGATATTTAGCCGCAGGAAATGTGAAATTTCTGAGAAAGAAGGAAAATGTCTTTAGTTACATCATACAAAGTTTCTGCTTAATCATAGTCCAGCACCTGTGCAGTCATAGCTAATCAGGGAACAGAGGCACCAGATGAAATCCTCTCTGAATTCAGCAATAAAACAAAGCCTGGCCCCTGGCGGGCAACGTAGCGATAGCAATCCTCTGATCTATCCACAGAATCGTCTCGTCAGTTATCAACTACCGGACATGTATCGACTCGTGGGCGGGCTGCTTTCCGTCGCGAATGACGTGAGAATGTGAATCCGGCACGTCTGGTCAGCGAGCCGGATACGTACAAAGGTCTGACCGAGACAGGGTGTATAACCGAACGGACTCAGCAGCGGCAGCGGGATAGGGTAGCGAGCACCGTTGGCGTCCATGCTGAACTTAACCAGAAAAAAACTCTATGCTTTTAACTTTTTTCAGGTGCTCAGGCGCAGTGCTTAATTGCTGAAAATCGATACAGATAGCGGCAAAGTAGTCTGTTAATGACGAAAATAGTCAGAGAGGGTAAAAGCTTGAGATAAATAGTGTGCTATTTAGTAGTTTACAATCAAGGTTCGCCGTGTCATTGTCCTGCCAACCAGATAGCACACTACTTAATAGCAAGTTAATTGGAACCCTGTGATGAAAATGAAACTGATCGCCAGTGCATTATTGTTAGCCAGCCAGATGAGTACCGCGTTTGCTGCACCCACTGAAAACAGTCCGCAACCGACCGCAGGCGTGGCCGCTTTCCTGAAGGCGCTCAACAGCGGGAGTGGTAAACCGATTGAGCAACTCTCCGTCAAAGATGCCCGAGCGGTGTTGACGGGGGCGCAGAAGGGCGCAGAACTGCCGCCGGCACAGATTTCACAGAAGATCATTACCGTACAGGGCAAGCCTCTGACGCTGACCATCGTTAAGCCCGAGCACGCCAGCAGCACCTTGCCGGTGTTTATGTTCTTCCACGGCGGTGGCTGGGTGCTGGGTGATTTTCCGACCCATGAGCGACTGGTACGTGACATGGTGAATGCATCCGGCGCTGCTGCGGTATTTGTCAATTATCAACCATCGCCAGAAGCCCATTTCCCGGTGGCAATTACTCAGGCTTATGAAGCCACTAAATGGGTCGCCGAACATGGCGCTGAAATTGGCGTTGACGGAAAACGTCTGGCGCTGGTTGGTAATAGCGTTGGCGGTAACATGGTGGCGGCGGTTGCCTTGCAGGCGAAGCAGTTTAAAACGCCGGCCATCCGTTATGATGTGATGCTGTGGCCGGTTACCGATGCGCGTTTCGACACCGCGTCGTATGATCAATTTGCTGACGGACATTTCCTGACGAAGAACATGATGAAGTGGTTCTGGGATAACTATACCGTTTCGGAAAAAGATCGTAATAACATCCTGGCATCACCGTTGCGTGCCACCACTGAACAGCTGAAAGGGCTGCCGCCAACGCTGATTCAGACTGCAGAGCTGGATGTGTTACGTGATGAAGGTGAAGCGTTCGGTCGTAAGCTGGATGCTGCAGGCGTGCCGGTTACCGTAACGCGCTACAATGGCATGATTCATGATTACGGTTTGCTGAACGCGTTAAGTCAGGAACCCACGGTCAGAACAGCTATTAATCAGGCGGGTGAAGAGTTGCGTTCGCATCTCAAATAACTGACCGGTCACATGAAACCAACCCCGGACCGAATCGTCGTCCGGGGTTCTTACCATACAGTAAGTTTGAAGGAATCAGTTCTAAGACGCAGGGCAGTGCGATTGCCGGAACACCAGGAAAGAACGGAGCAGTATCCAGCCGATAAGTGCGCTGTTAATATCTCATTTAACATAATATACATTATGCGCATATTGATTATGATCGGGAGCGTGATGCTCTATTGTATGGTCTGCTCACCATTTTGGGCTGATCCTGACTGTTTTACTCTTTACAGCAAAATCTGTCAGAAACGATCACAATGTCTGCCTGACCTTGTTACTGTCGCTTATTCTGTTCCGAAACTGAAATAATGTGATGCTACGTTATTCAGCATGGCTTTCCCTGCGGGACATCTTCTTCAGCGACTCTACACGCTATCCTCTCATCAACAAACCTGATATCGGAGATTTGCAGCCGGACGATGCAATGACGACTTCGCCCTTTGCGGCTGGCTGGATGCACTGCTGCGCATTCTGACCGTTTCTCTGCTCAGGTGCTTTGCACAACTTAAGCAGTGACGTCGCTACGTGAAAATTAGCGCATTCATCAGGGCTGTCGGCCACAAAAATGCTGTAGAGGCGTCTATGCATCACCGCTTTATGTTCATCCTCGTTGTCTGCCGTGCGTACCACTAAATTGTCGTAAACGCGTACACGTGTAACTACGCTTTCTTCACTCTGTTCCTTGCCAGGTTAATCCTGTAATGAGCAAGAAAGCCTGAGTCAGCTTTCTGCTGGCTGTCTGGTCAGCCGGACTCATACCGGCTATTCGCATTGCGATTGCAAGGCAGTCAACGCAGCGCAGTGATGCTTTTGCCGTGAGCATTGAAAATAAGAGTCAGTAACATCCGGTCGTTTTCAGCACTATCAGCGACACGCAAAATGAGGTGTAACGTCCCTGCTCTGTCCTGTCATCCAATAACTTTCTTGTATAATCTGACAAAAAAGCAGAACGTAAATTTCGCACAGCAAGAATGATTCTTCGTATACAAAATCTGAATGATAACGCCCGGGAAAGAAATAAATATAGATCTCTTTTCTTTTAATGACACTGACCAAAATAGTGATGTTTCCATGCACTAAATAACTGATTTAGATCAATATTTATAGCAAGTGCGTCAATTAACATCTTTGTTACCAGGAGTATTCTTAATAAAATGGGATGTGAACTATAAATATCGTCGCTAATTTTTTTATAAAAGCCATTTAAAATGCAGATCGTTTCAATGAAGTAAGGGAGAAAGCAATAATAGAGTCAGTAAAAAATCATTTATCAATGCCATCATAGTGGCCGCTATATACAAAATTGATCACTGAGCAAAATTCGCTCATATTTAGCATTGAGTGCGGAATTTTTATTGATCAAAGTGGCGTTATTTGCGAAATATTCCTAACGGACGTAAAAAAATCCTGGTCTCTCAGCACTGCTGAGGGCGTCGTCGCCCTTTTTGTCCCGAATTTTCAACAAATATTACTCCCGCCCGTGGAGGTGACCCCTTAAGAAAAATCCGAATGAAGAAAATAGCGGATAATTTTCATCGCCTTGAAACGCGGAGATTTTTATCGATAAAATAATCACAACTCTCGCAACAACGCCAAAATATTATGATAAAGATAACCAGAGAGGAAATTCGCTGCGCCAGTTGTAAATATGGCTGTGATCTCACCCATCGCGCATCAGACATTTATAACAGATGTCCGTTGCAAAAAATTACCACCTGGCCTGGAGGGAATCATTTTTTCTCTTCATCCATACTCAGCATGGTCGCTGGAAAATATGAAAGCCTCTTTTGCAGAGGATGTGTATTCGTTGACTTCTCCAGGGAAAATGTCAGGTATTTTACCAATAGCAACTGGATTGAGTATTTGAAACATACGGGATTAATGCTGATTATCGTCAGTGATCGCCATATGGAGCCGCTTGCGGCGTACTGGCAAAAAGAGGACCTGCGTATACAAACTGTGATTTATGCCGATTTGTCCCTGGAGGAGATAAACAGACAAATCCAGGGCTGTTATTTCGGTTTAAAAGGCGAGGTCAGGAAAAAAGTGAATGCACTTAAACAGGATGAAGTTCGGTTCCTTGATCTGGCGATGAACGGACTGTCACTACCGATTATTGCCAGAGAAATGGGAGTTGAAGTCAAGCGTGTTTATAACATCAAAGATGCCATTCGCCGGAAAATGGGCATCAGCCTCAATCAGTTATTTTCCGCATAATTATGATAAAGGAGTATTAAATGAACACCAAATTCAGAACGCTTAATCTTGCTGTGTTAATCAGTGCCGGGCTGGTGTCAGCCAGCGTGTTTGCAGCTTCAGATAACACCATCAACTTTCAGGGAGAAGTGACCACTGAAACCTGTTCTGTTTCCGTAAATGGCAACAATGCGTCCCCTGTCGTGCTGCTGCCAACGGTCAGTACTTCGGACCTTGCTGCCTCTGGTGCAACTGCGGGTGATACCACCTTCACCGTGGGCGTTAGCGGCTGCGCCGGGGACAGTACCTCGGCCACCAAAATCTCGACGGTGTTTGTGGGGAATAACGTTAGCGCTGCCGGTAATTTATCTAACACCGGAACCGCAAAAAATGTTGAGGTACAAATCCTCGATCCGAAAGATGCGGTGGTTAATCTGACCAGTGGTTATACCGGCAGCGGTGATCTGACACTGCAGACCGGTGAAACTTCTGGCTCTGCCACCTACTCTGCCCGTTATTACGCATCAGGCACCCCAACGGCGGGTACCGTTACCGCATCACTGCAATATGCCGTGACTTACCAGTAATATTTTTCGTGCGTATCTGGATAGCCAGATACGCACGCCACGCTTGAGATATCCGACATGTATTCGCGCATTATGCTGTTCCCATTAAAAATGGTAATACTGATTTTTTTGATGACGTTTATTTCGGATAACGTCCAGGCAAGCGTCACTATTCTTGGCAGCCGAATTATTTATCCGGGTAATGCTCTCTCCGTCGATGTTCAGTTAAAGAACAACGATAATATTCCTTATGTCATTCAGGCCTGGCTTGATAATGGCAATATGGATTCGCAACCTGGCGATAAGAGTGACGTGCCTTTTATTATCACGCCACCGCTGTTTCGGATCCAGCCTCTGACCGGCCAGGTTTTAAGAATCCGATTCATACCTAATGTCTCATTACCACAGGATCGCGAGACGATTTACTGGTTCAACTCCCTGCAGATCCCCCCCGGTAATATTCAGGCGGAATCAGGCCGTAACAGTATTGTTTTAATGTTACGTAACCGCATGAAACTCTTTTATCGTCCTAAAGCGATTGGTCAGCCGGTTAATGTTTTCGACGGTGTAAAAGTAACGATGCAAAAAGAGGGGGTTGAAATCAACAACACTCAACCCTGGTATCTCTCACTTACAGAGGTTGTAATAAAAACAGCAGGCAAAAAAACAGCCTGCGAAGCCGAAATGATTGCGCCCTTTGCCAAAAAAATAGTCAGGTGTAAACCGGCAACGCACTCTTTATCAGCTAATAGCGTGATTTCTCTTTCAGCAATGAATGACCAGGGAGCTAAAGTCAGTGAAGACTATCCGATTGCAGGCAGGTAATATCCGCATCTTTTTTTTGCCTCTCTGTGCATCATTTACTTTTTCACCGTATGGACACGCTGATGAGTACTATTTCGATCCTTCGCTGTTTAAAGGTTCCGCCTTTGGCCAGAATATTGATCAGTTTAACCATCAGACTATCGCCCCCGGCAACTATTATGTCGATATCTATGTTAACAATATGCTGGTTAAAAGCGGCGTCACCCTGAACTTTCTGTCAGCAGAGAAAGGTCAGCCGATAGAACCTTGTCTCCCGCTGACGGTGGCTGAATCATTAAGCCTTAAGTCACTGAATAAATCCTCAACCAGCGAGGGCTGTCAGCCCTTGCGTCACTGGTCATCAGCGGCCCGCTGGCAATTTGATCAGGCTTCACTGCGGCTGCAGTTCACCATTCCGGATGCGGAGTTAATTCATCTGCCCAGGGGAAATATTCCCGTCGCCGAATGGGATAAAGGGATCTCCGCCCTTTTCATCCGGCATAACACCAATTATAGCTGGACGGAAAATAGCGCTTCCGGTTACAGATACCAGTATCTCTGGAGTGGCATCACGGCGGGCACTAATATTGATAACTGGCAGCTGCGCCATCAGGGCAATCTGCGGTTTATCGACAATAACGTTACCGGCAGTGACGTTCGCTACACAACGGTCAGAACCTGGCTTCAGCGCCCCATTGAACCGCTGAACAGTCTGCTGACACTGGGCGACAGCTATACAGAAAGTTCGCAGTTTGGCAGCCTTTCTTATAATGGCATTAAGCTCACTACCGATGAAAGGATGCGTCCGCAAAGCCGGCGTGGTTATGCGCCCGAAATTCGCGGTGTGGCCTCCTCCAGTGCCCGGGTTATCGTCAGACAACTGAATCGCGTTATTTATGAGACCAGCGTGGCGCCTGGTCCCTTCGTGATCAACGATTTGTACAATACCCGTAGCCAGGGCGATCTCGATGTTGAGATTATTGAAGCCAATGGCAAAACGTCCTCGTTTACCGTTCCTTATGCCTCTGTGCCTGATTCGGTCAGGCCGGGAAACTGGCATTACTCGGTTGCACTGGGTCGGGTACGGCAATTCTACTCAGTTAATAACACCTTCTTCGAAGGGCTGTTGCAGCGCGGTATCAGTAACCGACTGACCGCTACGGCAGGATCGCGGCTGGCTCAGGACTATCAGGCCTGGCTGCTTGGCGGTGTCTGGACTTCTGCAGCGGGCGCAGTGGGATTAAACACCACCTTTTCTGATGCAAAGGTCGCACAGAACAGAAATGCTTCGGGATGGCGCGCCGAGCTGAGCTACAGCAAAACCTTTGCTACCGGCACCAATCTGGTCCTGGCCGCCTATCGTTACTCAACCAGCGGTTATCGCGACCTGCAGGATGTGCTGGGCGTTCGGCGCCAGCAGGACAATGGCATCAGTTACTATTCAGATACGCTGCATCAGCGTAATAATTTTTCTGTGACCCTGAGTCAGTCAATGGCCGATTATGGCTTAATCAGCCTGAGCGGCAGCACGGCGGATTACTATAATAACCGGTCACGTATTACTCAGCTTCAGTTAGGTTACAGCAACAGCTGGAATAACATCAGTTACAGTCTCAACGTTGCCCGTCAGCGTACGACCTGGAATTATGATCGTTTCGGGCTGAACCTGGACGATGGTGATAACGCATACCGCGAGAAATATACCGAAAATACCGTTTCACTGAATGTCTCGGTTCCGCTGAACTGGGGCAATCACACTACCTCAGTGGCCTATAACTACAACCAGTCTAAAGAAACGCGCAATTCGACGCTCTCACTGACCGGTTCATCTGGCGAGAACAATCAGCGATCCTGGTCCCTGTATGGCGGAACCGAAAATACGCAAAGTAACAGCGGCCACCGTGTCTCGTTCGGCGGAAATATTCAGCAGAATACGCGCGCAGGCGCGGTCAGAGCGAATTATGGTCAGGGGGATAATTATCGCCAGGCTGGATTAGGGCTTTCTGGTACGTTGCTGATTCATCGCGGCGGCGTCACCGCCGGACCTTATACCAGCGACACTTTTGCGCTTATCCATGCGGATGGTGCCCAGGGCGCCAGCGTACGCAATGGTCAGGGTGCCGTCATTGATCATTTTGGTTACGCTATCCTGCCGTCGCTGACGCCATATCAGGCCAACACCGTCAGCCTTGATACACGCTATATGAATGCTGATGCCGAATTAAGCGGCGGAAGCCAGCGCGTTGTGCCCTATGCCGGTTCCGTTACCCGAATTAATTTTGCCACGCTGCAGGGTAAGGCCGTCTTAATCGCGCTCAAAAATGAAGATCATGAAATCCCGCCAATGGGCACCGAGGTCCGTGATGCTGATAATACCGTGATAGGTATTGTGGGCCAGGGTGGTCAATTATATGCACGTGTACCGCATGACTCTGGAACCTTAAAGGTAAACTGGGAATATAAGGGCAATAAAACATGTTTTGTTAATTATCAAATAACCGGTCGCGTGAATGAGAATATTGTTCGCCTGGATGCTGTCTGCCATAAGGGTTAATCGTGTGAGAATCGAAAAATATTTCCTGTATATCTTATTATTGCTGTTCAATGTGCCCGCCTGGGCTAATTGCAGTGTTGTTACCGCCACATCCTCGTTGTCTCAAAGCGCGATTGCAGCAGGCTATACCGCCGCCTACTGGACCGGCGCTTGCGACACCTGCTCAGGGAATGTGGGCCTGCCATCTGTGATCAGCATCAATAGCGGAAAGACCTTCCAGCCCTCTGGCACACTGCTGGCCAGCTCGGTAGGCAGCTTTCTGTCATCGGCCAGCAACGTTCCCTACTCAGCTAACCAGATTCTTTACCGCTGCGCCGTGGCAGATGCAGACAGTTTGTATGAGATGTATGCCACCAATGGCGACAGCCCCTATGCCGGTCAATATATTACCTCTGAAGTGGACGGCGCCTATTATGATGTCGCTGCAAATGTTGCCGTCAGGCTAACTAACCTGACAACCGGCGAATATTACAGTCGCTACTGGAAAGCCCGACAGCTGACAGCCAGTGACTGGTATTCTGATGGCACCTATATTTATATTCCGGCCAGTGCTTTCAGCAATGTGCTGTATGAAATGTTTAAAATAGACTCTACGCGCTATTACGCCAGCAACAGCAATCGCTATGTGGACAACTGGACACAACCTCGCGGATATATTGCTTTTAAAGGACCCGGGCTGGATACCAATAATCTGAAAGTGGGCCAGGATAGTCTTTCTTACTGGTATGGTTTTTACCGTAACTGGCCCGCTGCCTGGAGCACCTTCTCAAATGTCACCTATGTGCGTGGCGCGCTATGCGAAGTCCAGGATTATCCTTCGGTGGTGCTGCTGCCGACCGTAAGCGTGAATACCCTTGCCGCGGGCGGGAAAAGTCAGGCTCCTTTTACTATCACTATCCAGTGCGAGTCCGGTGCCATCTCCGGCACCAGTACATCGACGATCACGTCAGCAAATGTCGCTATGGGCTTTCTCGTTAACCAGTCAAATGCGGTGACGCAGGCAAGAAATCTGGGGCTGAGTACAGCTGGCGGCGGGCTAACCTTGCTGCTGGATACCCACTATGGTAGCAGCGCTGCCGCCTCCGGCGTCGGTATAAAAATTTATGACAGTCATAATATGGCGCTCAATTTACTGCCTGACAGAACAGTGACGGGCACGGGCAACAGCCGTGGCTGGTATGCCTATAAAGATTTAACGTCGCAAATCTCCTCAGGAGGCGCTGATATTTACAGTGGTGATTTCACCGCCTCTCTTGAAGCGCTCAGCGGGCAAACTATTACAGCAGGAACAGTCAATGCGCAGTTACAGGTTGTGGTCAGTTTTCAGTAACGTCGTTGTGTTATCTGGCGTCCTGCTCTCATTCAGCGTCTGGGCGGTGGTCAATGTGGATAAAACCCGGATCGTTTTCAATCAATCGGATCTGAGCCAGTCTGTTAACGTCGTCAACAGCGGCGGAAACGAAACGTATTTGCAAATCTGGACAGATGACGGTGACCTGACTCTCTCACCCGACGCCAGCATCACGCCCGTCATAGTCATACCGCCGGTGGTAAAAATGTATCCGGGAGAAATGCGATCGTTGCGTCTGGTACTCACTTCACGTCAGGCGCTGCCCGCGGACAAAGAGAGCCTCTACTGGTTAAATATTTATCAGATCCCTGCGCTGAAAAAAGAGCTTAACGCGGCTGAACGTAAAGTGGTGTTACCGCTGCGAATCCGGCTAAAAATCTTTATACGGCCTGAGGGACTAAACGCCCCGCTGACCACCGATCCGGAAAAGCTCCGTTTCGCGGTAAAGGGAAATAAAATCGCCATAACCAACCCTACTCCCTGGTTCATGAGCATGAATGTCTATTCTGAAGGTCAGCAATCAATAAAAAATCTCACTCTTGCCCCACAATCTGATGCTTACATTGACAGTCACACTCTGCCGAAACCCGGTGAGTCAGTGAGTTATGCGGTGATCAATGACCAGGGGATTCCGGTTAACTACACGACAACCTTGAAGTAACCGGACGGGAGTGCCATCTGCCGACAGGCAGAGTGCACATAAATCCGACCTTTTGCGGCAGTCCAGGGCGTCGCTACATGAATTCTGCGCATCTGATGGGGCTGGCAGTACGCAGAATTTACCTACGCATGGCGTTTTGAGAGGTTCAAGAGGCAGTTCCGCAAGACAATCCATTTTAGCCGCGCTAGAGTTGCTGGCTTCCACTGTTTCAACGACGAGAAAAAATGAAACGCTTATTTGTATATGGCACGCTCTGTCCGGGCCGCGAGAATGCCCATATCCTGGAAAATATTGGCGGAGAATGGCTGGCCGGTTCGGTGAACGGTACCTTCTATCAGCGCGGCTGGGGCGCAGCGGCTGATTTTCCGGGCATCGTTCTGGATGAGCATGGGCCCGACGTGCCGGGTTATCTGTTTCTCTCCGACCAGCTGGACGCCCACTGGCCGATGCTGGATGCGTTTGAAGATGGCTACGATCGCGTTGAGGTTCGCGTTTCTGCCGAGGATAATCGGCAATACAGTGCGTGGATTTATCAGCTTCAGCCGCAGGAAAGCCGCTGAGCTATTACCGCTGAACTTTTCCTGCATCACCCTGCTTTCCTGCATTGGGATGCGCGCGCCCTGCTCTTGTTGCAGGCTTCTGACGCAGCAGGACGCGCTTATGACCAGTATTAACCAGGCGTGCCTGGCTAGAGAATTGAATGCAACAGTCTGATTTAAAATCGGTATAATGCCTGCGCTTCACGCTCAGGCCATTGCTGGCCATTTTTACAAACCAACCTTTCCACTCTGCTGACCTTATTTTCCTGCAAGACAAATAAATGGGCACGCTGCCTGATTCTCAATTTAATTAAGATCTAATGTATGATGTAACTAAAATAAGATTGTCCGCTCTGGTCCCGGCAAGCGCTCTCTTAGCCCCACCAGCCAGCCCTGTTATACCGGGTTAATCTGGCCAGCGCTGATGTGGAAACAGTGATACCCGAATATTAAACAGATGGATTAAGGGCGCAACAGCCACACTCTCCTCTCGGGCGATCGGCTCCAGTCTTAGCAGCAACAGATCCAGCTCTTCCAGCAGATCCTGATGTGGCGCTAACTGCAGCGACTTCATCTTGCGCTTCAGGTATAGCGCCAGCTCGTGAAACATCTGACCACTATCAATCTGATGACTCTCCAGCACCTCACGATAACGTGCGTAGAAGTCATAACAGTTGGCGCCCAGCCAGGTTTCAGTAATCAGATACCCCCCCACCACGATATCCGGCACCGGATCGAGCCTTTTACGCGGCAGAATGATATTCACCCGGTCGAGCATCCGCGCAATAAATTGCTGCCGTGACAGTAGCGTGGCGGAATTGCGCTCCACCATTTTAATAAACCCTAACAGATCGCGCAGTCCCCGTTGCACCGCTCTTCTGGCGATCCATGACGGCCGTTTGTTGCGAATCAACGCCGTCAGCACCACCGCAAACATAATCCCCACCATCGAGGAGATGGCCGCATTCAGCGTGACGATCAGATTGGGGACATAGTGATGGCTTAAGCCGATAAAACCGGGGATTTGAATGGCGACACTCAGCCCTACCAGATTGGTCGCCGGATTGGCAATGACCAGGCTCAGCAGCATCAGACCGGGCAGCAGTATGATCATCAGCGCCTGTAAGGTATTGGCCTGCGGGATCAGAAAAGCGATGTAGAACAGGCTGACCACCAGCGCAATCATCACCCCTTTCACGAACAGCTTCATCGGCGTTACCGGGGAATCGACACCAGCAAAAAATGAACTGATAATCGCCGCCATTAGAGGTGCATTCGCCCCATCGGCCCAGCCGCTGCCAATCCAGAACAGGCTGGAGAGGAAGGTCGCCAGAAATGCCGTCAGCGCGGACAGCCGTAACAGTCCCTTGTCGATATGCCGGTGTTCCCGGATATTGCGGATCGCCGCCCCATCCCCGTGGCTGTAGAGATCCCCTGCGCGCGCACTGACATTCTCATAAGCATCGGCAATGCGCACAAAGTTAGCCAGCCGCTCAAGCAGACCAATCAGCAGCAGGCTCTCTTCGGTTGCCAGCAGCCCGGCCCGCCATTCGTGCTCCAGGGTTGCCTGACTGGCAGCAATCGCTTCACGCAGTCCGGCAATATCGTTAATCCGATCGTGGTGCAGCCACAACAGGAACTGCTGAAACACGTCGGTGACGCACGGCGGAAAACGAATATTGAGTTCGGCCAGCACACCCAGCCGTGACTCAATCGCCGTCAGTGTCGGCAGCAGATAAGTCAGATGCTGATACTGTACGCTGACCAGACGGATGACATTACGCGCCGCTTCGCCCTCATAGACGCAGTGGGTCAGCAGCGTTTCAACATTCAACGGATAACCCGCCATCTGAATCAGGATATCTTCGCGCTCCAGCGATTTGTTCTTTGCCATTCCGCTGATCAGTTCATCACAGAGTTTGCGCGCATTCTGAAACCAGAGATTAACGCTCTGCCCCAGCAGATGATGCATCGAAACCGGAAACACCAGCCGGTGAACCAGCGTGCTGCAAAGGATGCCCAGCGTAATCTCCTCAATACGTGAAACTACGGTGTTGATGATTGCCAACGGTGACTCCACGTCAGGAAATCCCATAATCGCTGCGCTGTAGCCAGCCAGCATAAAGATATAGCTCTTCGGCGTGCGGTCATGCAGAGAGAGCCAGAGGCAAACCGTTACCCATAGCGATACGCACAGGCTGAACAACACTGGCGACTGCACCGTTTCGGGGTAGATCAGCAGAATAAAGATGCCGCCCAGCAGCGTGCCCAGCAGGCGAAACAGCGATTTCGAGACGGTCGATGCTGCATAGAGTTGCGAGGTGACAAACACCGTGGTGAGCGCCCAGGCGGGTTTTTCGAAGTTAAGAACGAGCGCCACAGAGAGTGCGATAAACGCGGCAAAGGAGGTTTTGCAGGCAAACAAAACCGCGTTTTTGGTAAACCATTTCATCGAATGAGAGCAACCAGGAACTTTCTGAGGCGCGTATCCTGACAGATGCGCCTGCGTTTTACTCTCAGTTAAATTTTACAAATTATTACCGGCCGCATCAGGCCGGTTAAGCCCCTGCTGGCGCACCAGCGCACGGCGCTTATCCAGTAAAAAAGGGCGCAGATAGCCTACCGTGTTCGAGAGCAAAATCACCTCTTCGGCAAGCTCAATCCTCAGCACATCTGTCAGGTACGCTTTGCGCTGAGTCATTCGCTGCCAGAGATCGGGAAAACGACGCGCCAGCTCATCACGCAACGCCGCGTCCGCCAGTCCGACCGTATCCTCGATACTGCAGCCGCCATAACCCGGCACCGACGGGATAATATCGATCTGCAGCAGCATACCGCTTTTCAGTGTCACGGCTGAATCGGGATAGATGGGCGAGCTTAACCACTCTTCGTCAGCCACCAGATGCCCCGGATTAAGATGCCAGCCATACTGCGCTTTCGGCAGAACCGTTTCGATAAGCGAATAGAGTTCGCCGCCGGTGATCCCGATCCGCAGCTGCTCCAGCCAGCTGACCACCGCGTGATAATAGGGGATCGCCAGCCGGGTCAGCCAGTCGGAGACGTTACACTGTAACTCAGAAGCTTGACTGACCACGTAAGCCGAGCGGCTGGTCAGCCCGCCTTTGTAGCCGGTGGTAAGAGAAAGCTTCTCGCCTGTCGCAATCCGTTTATCAGACGGATAGAGCCGGGCCTGGGCGAAACGATCGCCGGTCGCGGCAATCGTCACCACCGTGTTTGGCTGCCCTTCTGCATTCAGACGTGCGCCTAATACCTTCTCTGTGACGCCCGGCGCTACGCTATCCAGCGCAGCCAGCATCGCGGTTGAAGCAAGATTGGCCCCGGCCTCATAAAATGCCACTTCATCGGCGCCGTTAACGCAGCGTGCACCGTTGTCAGGCGAGATAAACAATCCGGTGGCGTTTACCAGTTGTGCATCGCCGCCCGCTGCCTGCGCCGCCGCGGCATAGATGAACTGCGGCAGATCAAACATCCCTTGCTGCCTGCCGGTAAATAACTTCCAGCCCACCAGCCCGGTGCGTTCTCCCGCCACTATCCCTGCCTCTGTTAACAGCTGATCCAGGGGCTGCTCCCCGCGCATAGGCTGGTTGGGCAGAGAAAAGACCGCCGCATGCAGACAGCGTCCCGGATTGCGGGCAAACGGCACCAGCTTGAGGTTCTCATTACCCATGATATAGGTGAGCTCGCCCTGCTGAGTCACCACCAGCAGCGCCTCCTCAAAGCGCGGAATGAATCCCGCCAGATACTCAAAATTGCTGCCGTGCTCTTTGTCGGCATAGATAATCAGTTGCGCAATCTGCTGCTGCTGCATCCGCTCAATAATGGCGGCCAGACGGCGATGCAGTGTTTCATCAGATATTACAGGGTTGGCAGCACCGGGAAATGCCGGCGGTGACGGGATTGTTTCCAGGGCATAGCGATTGGCATCCATAACGCACTCCAGTGGCCAGATTGATTGACGGGGGTTTGTGATTTCCGTTCCCAGGGTAAACCTGAGGTTTAACCTGTAGGGTGCCACAATCACACAACTTACTCGTTGCGTGTTATCAAAAGAGGGACATTCACCTGTAACAGAGACAAAGAAGCCCGCGCTAAACGGGCTCTCTGTGTTATTTGATGGGCACGCCTGCATTCTCCAGCGCTTCAGCCTTTTCGGGATATAACTCCGACGTTCCGGCATTCATAATCACCGCTCCACAGCGGATGCAGTGATCGCCCTTTACATCTGGCACAACGTCCTCCGGATTACCCGTATTAAGACTGACATCGCGCGTGGCGTACACAAACGCCTCTCCTTCACATCCCGGACACTTCATACCATGACTCTCCTGTTAAGCCTGTCAGATAAGCATAGCCGACAGGCTTTTAGCCATACACAGGAGGAGAGGTTTTTCAGGATATTGCCAGCTCATAAGCGCCATCACTCTTTGTCCCGCAACCGCTCCAGCATAATCAGTGAATGACTGAAAATGGCGTCGGCGATGTGCTGCGGGAAATCGGGCGGCAAGGTATCGCGCACCGAGACCACCGCCTGGGGAAAGGCCTTAATAAAGAAGTCGAAGATCTGCTGCAAACTGTCACGATCAAAACTGACGCTTTTTGCCGTGGCGATAAAATGGCGCGGGAAGATTTTGTCGATCTCTGTTTTCTTCCCCTTAGTGGCACGCAGACCCATCGCCAGTTTCAGCGCTCGCTTGTTCAGACCGGTGCCGCCCAGTACCGGGTAAGCGGAGATCACATCATAAAAGGGAGTCAGTCGATAACTGCCGCCGCGCTCAATAAACAGCGAGAAGTTCTTGGCGTGACCGTCAGTTGCGCCAATCAGCCACTGAAACACCTGGAACATCATAAAGCGATAGCGATCTTCGATGGCGTTGCTCGATCCCATCAGTATCTGCATGATTTCCGCAATGCCCGGCCCGCCATCCGACTCATATTTGGTTGAAGACGGCAGTCCCAGCGCCTGACAAAAATCCTCCTGCGGCAGGCGAATCAACCGGGTTTTATCGCGTGACCAGCGGCGGTCGAAACGTTCTACCGCCAGGGCGCGCATCTGTCCGGCACGGATAATCGTTGCCTGCGGCACGTCGATACCGAGTGCACGGGCCAGCGCCAGACAGAGATACTCATTCTCCACACTTTCACGCATATCCAGCGTCGCGGCCGGCTGTTTAATCTCTCCTATCGGTAGCTTAATGATGTGCGAGGTGGGCGTGGCACCGGCAGGAATGCTCCAGCCTTCATCGGTCAGCAGCAGTGCGGTTTTCTCCTGCGCCCCCGCGACCGAGATACGGAAATCGGTCTCTTCACGCAGCATCCCCAGCGGGATATCTGACTGATAGGCTGACAGCACGCTTTCGAGCCGGGTTTCATCCAGTACCTCATAGCGGGCCTGCAGTGCGGGCAGTGGCATATCGGGCGGCAGCAGCATAGTCGCCCCGACGCTGTCACGTCCCACTTCCTGCAACAGATCAAACGGCTGACGGGATTTAATCTGGTAACGCGCCACAATTCTGTCGCGAATCAATGGGCTATCCGGCAGCAGGTTATCGAAGAAGTTAATCACGGCGTGTGAGGTGAGAGCCTTTACCTGCAACGGCATCGAAAGTGACAGCGGCCTGGAGAGAGGATTACTCAGCCAGCCGGTATCATACTGAAACTCATGAGCGCCGTTTCGCTGCCGGGTGAGTACGCCTACCCGCTCGCCGTTCATCCACGCAATCAGCCTTTGCATTACCACTCATCCTCATCATGCAGCTGAGGCGCACTGGCCTCCTCTTTCTCCTGAACTTCCAGACTCAGCTCCAGCGACTGTAACAGCTTAAACAGCGTTGCCAGCGAGGTACTGTCAGGGGCATTTTCAAAGTGAGAGATGGTGGCCTGTTTCAGGCCGACCTTTTTCGCCAGTTCACTCTGGGTCCAGCCATTGCGCTGACGAATGAGCTTTAGCCGGTTTGCCAGCTGTAGCGGGCTGTATATCATGGGGTGACTCCTTCTGGATCACAGGCTGTAAGCATAGCGCAGCCGTGTTATCCCCGATAGGGTATAAAATGTCATTTATCCGCTAAAGGGGATAATAGTTACTTTATACCCTATAGCGGATAATCGCACAATTATCCTTTTCAGGGGATAAACAGGAACCACAATTAAAAGAGGACGAGGATGAGCACATTTACCCTTACCCATCAGGTCAACGACGACGATCGGGAAGCGTTGCTGGCAGGACTGGGGGCTTACAACCGGCAATTTATCAGCCGCGATAACTGGGGACCGCTGTCGGTTTCTCACAGGGACGAACAGGGAACGTTGCGCGGGGGAGTGATCGCCGCACGCAAAGGAAACTGGCTCTGTATCGATTATCTCTGGGTGGACGAAACGCTCCGTGGCAGTGGTCTGGGCAGCGCACTGCTGGAAGCCGCAGAGCAGGAGGCGGGAAAGATGGGATGTCTCTATGCGCTGGTGGATACCTTTAGTTTTCAGGCCCTGCCGTTTTATCAGAAACAGGGTTATCAGCCGCAGATGTCCCTGCCCGATTTTCCGCAAACCGGTATGCAGCGTCACTATCTGACCAAAACGTTACGGCCAAGGGCATCACGCTGACCGCAGTACCATCAGCGTGACAGGTTCACATAATTACAAACCGGCAATGCGCCGCAGATCTGCTTCTGCTCCCGGTGCCACGGCCAGGACCTGCGCGCCTTTAGTGATGCGATTGCCTTCGGTGTTAAACGGGTGGTACCAGCCGCCCGCCTCTTTCACCAGGCAGTAACCCGCCAGGCAATCCCAGGCGTGCATATAGGGTTCGTAGTAACCCACGACCCGACCGGCGGCAACCCAGGCCAGCATCAGTGCGCCGGAACCAATGCGGATAAAGTTACCGCCTGCCGACAGCAGCGCTGCCACAATCTCGCCTACCTGCTGCGGGCTGACATAACTGTTGGCACCAAAACCGGTAACGTGGTTTTGCAGCGTGCGTGTGGGATCGACCTGCAGACGATGACCGTTGAGCGTCGCGCCCTGCCCCAGTGCCGCCACGTAGCACTCCTGATAGGTCGGCGCGAAAATCACCCCGATGACCGGCACATCGCCGCGCAGTACCGCGACGGAAACACACCAGCTCGGCATCCCATTGAGAAACGGGCTGGTGCCATCGATTGGATCAACCACCCAGGTGTAGTCAGACTCTCCCACCTGCAGTCCCGACTCCTCACCCAGAAAGCCATCATCGGGAAACGCATCCCGTATACGGCTGGCAATCAGCTGCTCCACTTCACGGTCAGCAATCGACACCACATCCTGCAAATCGTACTTGGTCTCCACCACCAGCGTCTCGCGACGGTTGAAGTAAGATAACGCCGTCGCGCCACCTTCACGGGCAACGGCTTCCGCTAAAGCCAGACGCGCCATTATTTCATCATGCGATTCCATGCGAACTCCTTGAGTTAGTCAGATTAACGGGCAATCAGGGCAAGGCCCTGCGGCTTAAAGTTGACGCCAACTGTGGTGGCGAGCGGCAGACGCTGTTCCATCTGCGGATCGATAATGAACAGCGCGCCCAGTTCGGTGGCGACTTCATATTCGATATGGTCACCCAGCCAGGTGCTGTGAATGACCTCCCCCTGCAGCGCCCCCTGACCGTCGCCGGACAATGTAATAAACTGCGGTCGCACCGCCAGCTGAGCACTGCCGGTTTTTGCACCGGCACCTCGTACCCGGAAGCGCTGATTACCCAGGCGGACCAGCGCGTCATCCGCATCCGCCTCTTCCACTTCACAGGGCAGAATATTCGCCTCCCCCATAAAGTCCGCGATAAAGACCGAATTGGGCGAATGGTAAAGCGTCTCCGGCGCACCCTGCTGGGCAATATCCCCCTCTTTCATGACAATAATCTTATCGGAGACCGCCAGCGCCTCCTCCTGGTCATGGGTCACATAAACCGCCGTAAACCCGAGCCGCTGCTGCAGATCGCGGATGTCGGTGCGCACCCGACGGCGCAGACGCTCATCAAGGTTCGACAGCGGCTCATCGAGTAGCAGCACCTGCGGTTCCAGCACCAGCGCGCGGGCGACCGCAATACGCTGCTGCTGTCCGCCAGAGAGCTCCGACGGCAGCCGCTGCCCCTGACTCTCCAGACCCACCAGCTTCAGCCCCTCGCGCGCCCTGTCCTGCGCCTCGCGTTTGTTCATGCCCGAGGAAAGCAGCCCGTAGAGAATATTGTCGATGGCGTTCATATGGGGAAACAGCGCGTAGGACTGAAACACCATCGCCACGTCGCGCTCGTTGGCGGGCAGATGGGTGACATCTTTGCCGCCAATCAGAATCCGCCCTGCGGTGGGATGCTCCAGCCCGGCCAGCAGTCGCAGCGTAGTGGTCTTGCCGCAGCCGGACGGCCCGAGCAGCGTCACCAGCGTACCCGGCTCTACGGTGAGCGACAGATCCGGCACGGCAGTAAAACCGGCAAAACGCTTTGCGACATGTTCAAACACTACCGATCCGGCGTTAATGGTCGTCATACGGCTCTCTCCTGAGTCAGAGTGGATGCAGAGGGTGCGGCAATAATCACCGCCGGTTGGATTGCACGACGCAGGCGACGTTCGCCCACCAGCAGCTGGAAAAGGCCAATGATCAGCAGCATCACCACGATCAATACCGAGGAGTAGGCAATCGCCACGCCATACTCACCGTTCTCCACCAGCCCGACAATGTACGAGGTCGCCATGTTGTACTGGGCGCTGACCAGGAAAATCACCGCACTGATAGAGGTAATGGCCCGCACAAAGGCGTACACCAGCGCGGCGCTGATGGCCGGTTTCAGCAGCGGCAGCACCACTTTACGCAGGGTGCGGAAACTGTTTGCGCCCAGCGTCAGTGAAGCTTCATCCAGGCTTTTATCCAGCTGGCTCATCGCCGCAATACCACCACGCACGCCGACCGGCATATTACGGAAGACAAAGCAGGCGATCAGGATCATCGCGGTACCGGTGATCTCCAGTGGCGGCAGGTTATACGCCATCACATAGCTCACACCAATCACCGTGCCGGGAATGGCAAAGCTCAGCATCAGCATGAATTCAAAGGTCTGACGACCGGCAAACTTCTGTCGCACAATCAGCCAGGCGGTCAGCAGTCCGACAATGGCCGTGAGCGGCGCGGCAATCAGGGCGATCTCCAGCGTGGTCCAGAAAGAGCTCCAGGCGACGCCGCTCCAGACCAGTTGCCCCTGATTAACGCTGACGCTAAAGGCGCGGATATAGTGATCCAGCGTCAGGTTGTTATTCAGCCCCCAGGACTGCACAAAGCCGCCAATCATGATCATGCCGTAGATCACCAGGGTGAACAGACCCCAGGGTATCACCATGCCATAGACGCTGTAGCGCACCGGACGCGGCAGCATCACATGACGGCCGCCGTCGCCTTTGCCGGTGACAGTGGCGAAGCTTTTGCCGGAGAGCCAGACGCGCTGCACCAGAAAAGCGGCCAGGGTGAAGCCCAGCAGGATCATCGCCAGCACCGCCGCGCGACTCGGGTCATTCTGTGCGCCAACCACGGAGAAGAAGATCTCCGTCGACAGCACGCCGTGACTGCCGCCCAGCACCATCGGGTTACCGAAATCGGCCATGCTTTCGATAAAGCTGATTAAGAAGGCGTTGGCCAGCCCCGGCGCCATCAGCGGCAGCGAGATGCGGGAGAAAGTGCGCCAGCGGCTGGCACGCAGGGTCTGTGACGCCTCTTCCAGTGACGGACTGACTCCCTCGACCACCCCAATCAGCACCAGAAAGGCGATGGGGGTAAAGGAGAGTACCTGGGCAATCCAGATGCCGGTCATGCCATAGAGCCAGCGGCCCGGCTCGATGCCGAACAGCGTCGCCAGCGATTCGGTGACCACGCCGGAGCGGCCAAACAGCAGGATCAGCGCCAGACCGATGACAAACGGCGGCGTGATAATCGGCAGAATGGTCAGCATCCGCAGCGCTTTTTTACACGGCAGCGAGGTGCGCGTCGCCGCCAGTGCAAACGCCAGTCCCAGCAGCGTAGCGCCACTGGCCGTCATCAGCGCCAGTCCCAGCGTGCGCCAGGCGGTGCCGCAGGTGCCACCGGTAAAACAGCCGAGGCTCCAGATGGCGGGATCCTGCATATTGGCAATCAGTCCGTCAGGTTTAAAACTGCCATCAATATCCTGCACCGAGGCGACAAACAGGCTCAGCACCGGATAGAGCACAAAGGTCGTAACCAGCGCCACCAGCAGCACAATCGACGCCACCACAAAGGCATCGCCTCTCAGCACGCCGCGCTCCGCCAGGGCAAAGGCGAAAATCAGCAAAAATATGGTCAGCAGCAGCAGCGCACCCGCGCCCATCGCGGGTTGTCCCTGCGCCAGCGGGCCGGTGAGGTTCTCCAGCCATAACCAGTTCCAGCCACTGAAACCGATGGCATGCCCTTCCAGCACCAGAAACAGAATGCCGCAGGTGCTGAACAGCAGCAGCAGCGTGCTGCGGGTGCGGCCCGGGGGCAGAAAGGCGCTGCCAGCAGAGAGCAGCCACAGCGCCACGGCGATGCCCAGCCAGCTGTGTGACGCGAGCTGCCCCAGCGCAGGCGCATTGGTCTCATCACCCCATAAGCTGAACAGCCAGTCACCCGAGAAGAAGCCCTGCTCCAGGCTATACCAGGGCAGCAGCGTCAGCGCGATGACTCCCGCCAGCAGCGCGCCGGTTAAGCGACGATTGTGCGCATTCATAAATCACCTCGATCAGGAAGCGGACATCAGGCTTACGCCACCGCGGTCTGGCACAGACCCGGCTCAGGTGGCCGGGGCGCACCACCGTTATTGTGCGCTGGCACCAATCTCTTTATCCCAGCGGCCCAGCAGCGCTTTGCGTTTTGCTGAGTCACCATAGGTTTTAAAGTCATAATCGATCAGCCTGATGTTCTCGAAGCGCGGTGCATATTCAGAGATCTCCGCCTTGCGGTTAGAGGGCAGCTGGAACGATTTCGCCTCTTTCATATGCGACTGTGCTTCAGCGCTGAGCGCCCAGTCATACCAGGCTTTGGCATTGGCCAGGTTTCGAGCCCCTTTGATGATCGACATCGAACCAATCTCATAGCCGGTACCTTCACAGGGCGCGACGGGCTTAATCGGGAAGCCATCCACTTCCATCGCGACGGCATCATGCATAAAGACAATGCCGATAGTGGTTTCACCGCGCGCGGCGGCTTTGACCGGAGCAGAGCCGGACTTGGTATATTGCGAGATGTTGGCGTTGAGCTTCTTCAGGTAGTCAAAGGCTTTGTCTTCGCCCATGATCTGCACCAGCGTCGCCAGGGTGTTATAGGCCGTGCCGGAAGAGTTGGGATTGGCGATCTGAATCTCGCCTTTAAAGCCAGGGTCGAGTAAATCCGCCCAGCAGGCAGGCACTTTCTGCTTTTTCTCCGCCAGCAGTCTGGTGTTATAGCCCCAGCCCAGCGCACCGGCATAAACGCCCACGGTGCGATAACCGGAGATCTCCGCCACTTTTTGTGACCAGGGCTGTTGCTGATCGAGCAGTGGCGATTTATAGGCCTGGGTCAGCCCCTCTTCGGCGGCCTGCATATGCGGATCGCCGGTACCGGCCCACCAGATATCGGTACGGGGATTGCGTGCCTCGCTGCGGATACGGGCATAGGCTTCACCGGCAGAGAGCCGCACCATGCTGAGTTTAATATCGGGATGGGACTGGCTGAACAGCGTGGTCATCTGTTCGCACACCACCACATCGGCTGAGCAGATCATATTAAGATTGCCCGCCGCCGAGGCAGCAAACGGCACTATAGGGCAGACAATTACAGCAGCGAGCAGAGAGGAATAACGCATGGTGTTCTCCTGGGCTGGATGACGCAGGCGCGCCAGCTTTTGCACATGTGTGCAAACATATGTGCAGATTAGTACGGCGGCCATGCTGCAGTGTCAATTCAGTTGTTAAGCAATTGTCAGTCGCTGTCACAAATTTGAAACCTTTCGCCCGTCTGTATTTTTTGCACAGGCTTGCAACTTCAGGCAAACTCAGTGCAGACAATGTCAGGCGAGGAGAGAACATGCAGCAGCTAAAGGCGGTGGTGAGTGCGCAGGATGTGGCTGACCGGGCGGGCGTCTCCCGCTCAGCGGTCTCCCGCACTTTTACACCGGGAGCCAGCGTGTCAGATGCTACCCGTCAGCGGGTGATGAGAGCGGCGGAGGAACTGGGCTATCACGTCAATCATCTGGCGCGCGGCCTGGTGCGCAACCGCAGCGGCATCGTCTGCTTAATTGCCTCCGAGGTGGACACGCCCTACCGTGCCAGCCTGGTGCGCTGGATGACCCAGTATCTGCAGGAAGCGGGAAAAGTGGCGATGCTGATTAACACTGACCGATCCGATGCGCGCGTTTCCGCCGCGCTGCAGCAGGCGATTAATTTTCGCGCCGACGCATCGATTATTCTCTCCGGCATGCCGGACAGCGGTATCACCCGGCTCTGCTACAAACATGGTCAGCATCTGGTGCTGATTAACCGCGACGAATCCCTGCCCGGCACGCTCAGTATCAACCTTGACTCCCGCCCCGCCGCAGAAATGGCGGTTAACGCGTTTGTGCGGGCGGGATGCAGCCGCATCGCCTTTGTGAATTCGCTGGCGGGAACGCCGAGTCTGCTGAAGCGCGAAGCGGATTTTCTGGCCGCCGCGCAGAAAGTGGGCGTCACGGTCCAGGTGGAGCGGTTCGGCACCACCTCTTACGAAAGCGGCCAGATTCTGGCCCAGCGTCTGCTGACGCGTAAAGTTCGCCCTGATGCGGTGTACTGTGCCACCGACCTGCTCGCCTGCGGCTTTATGGATGAGGCGCGTCACCGCTTTGCGCTGCGTATTCCGGACGATCTCTGCATCATCGGACACGATAATATCGCGCAGTCGGGCTGGGCCTCTTACAACCTCACGACCTTTGCACAGCCGGTGGAACAGTTCGCCCGCGACGCCATTGCCTGGCTGATAGAGACGGAAGCGCAACCGGAGACACTGATGCCAAAAAATGAACAGCAGCAGGAGCGGAGAATATATCCGGTAGATGTGGTCTGGCGCGGTTCGGTACGCGGCGGTTAACCGCCCTTTTTTATTTTCTTCCGCTATGTAATTACGCCCTGAAATAATCCACAACCGATCTTACGCTTCGCTTTAAATATCCGGCCCCTGCACTGAAAAATAATCGGACGCTACTGCACAGTGTTCCGATTTTCTGTCTACGCTTTATCTGCATTATTAAGTTCTTCTGGTTTTAACTGCTCAATGAATCAGCAGTCAGATGTGACAAATATCACATTTGTGCCAGGCTTAATGTCTCAGATAACTCTGTTCAAGGAGCATACAATGGCTACACCAACTAACAAGACGCTCGATCTGGATCAATTTCCTAAACCTCCTTTTGAGGACCAGCCACAACAGGCGCCAGGCCTGGCCAGCAAAATGATCCCGGTTCCCGACCACGGTGAAACCAGCTATCGCGGCACGGGCCGACTGACCGGCCGCAAGGCGCTGATCACCGGCGGTGACTCCGGTATTGGCCGCGCGGTGGCTATCGCTTATGCCCGTGAAGGCGCAGATGTGGTGATTAACTACCTGCCGGAAGAACAGCCCGACGCCGATGAAGTGATTAAATTAATCGAAGCGGAAGGCCGTAAAGTTTTTGCTATTCCGGGCGACATTCGTTCTGAAGAATTCTGTCAGCAGCTGGTCAAAGAGGCAGCCGATAAATTAGGTGGCCTGGATATTCTGGTTAATAACGCCGGGCGTCAGCAATTTAATGAGTCCATCCGAACCCTGAGTACGGAAGATTTTGACGCGACGTTTAAAACCAACGTTTATGCGATGTTCTGGATCACCAAAGCGGCGCTGGAATATCTGCCACGCGGTGCGTCCATTATTAATACCTCGTCCGTACAGGCGTTTAAACCCAGCGATATTCTGCTCGACTATGCGCAGACCAAAGCGGCCATCGTCGCCTTTACCAAATCCCTGGCGAAGCAGCTGGGTGGTGACGGTATCCGGGTCAACGCCGTTGCACCAGGGCCGTACTGGACCGTGCTGCAGTCCAGCGGCGGACAGCCGATGGAGAAAGTGAAGCAGTTTGGTGCCGATACACCGATGGGCCGTCCGGGCCAGCCGGTTGAGATCGCCCCACTCTACGTTACCCTGGCCTCAACCGAGAGCAGTTACTCATCCGGGCAGGTCTGGTGTTCTGATGGCGGCACCGGTACGCTGTAATCTCACTCAGGTGGCCGCATAACGCGGCCATTTTTTTGTCCCGCTTTTGCCCCGCTTAAGAAACCTCGCCACCGTGATATAAGGAAGCAGATTATGGAAAACCCGATCTTTCATTCGCCGGTCAGAAAAGAGGGCTTTGCGGGCCTGGGTGATTATGCCGCCATTGGTGAAGGCCGTTCTGTTGCGCTGATTGCGCCGGACGGTTCCATTGACTGGTGGTGCGCGCCCAATCTCGACGCAAAGCCCCTGTTTGATCGCCTGCTTGATGCCGGACTCGGTGGTTACTTCCAGATTGTCCCGCGTGCGCCTTATCAGGTCTCACGCCGCTACCGCGATAACAGCAACGTGCTGGAGACCCGCTTCGAAACCCGTGACGGCACCGTGCTGCTGACCGAATCGATTAACAGCACGCTGGCGGGCCGTCTGCCCTGGTGCGAACTGGCTCGCCGCATAGAGGGTGTCAGCGGTGAAGTGGAATTAGCGATCACCCTGCGCTTCGGCACCGCCGCCGAAACCCGTTCACCGTGGGTGGCCGATAATGAGAAAGGCAAGGTGTTTCACATCGCGGAGATCATGGCGATGTTGCGCACCAGCGAAGATATTCAGATCACAGAGCTGGATGACGAGCAGGTCTGCGCTACGCTGCGTACCTATGCCGGTTCCCGCTCGCTCTGCGCGCTGCTGGTGACCGAGAAAGAGCCACTGGCGGTGCCGCCGCTGGAGGCTATCGATCAGCGGATTGAAACCAGCCACACCGGCTGGACCAGCTGGGTGGAGAGCCTGAGTTATGAGGGCCGCTACCCGACGCTGGTGAAGCGCTCAGCCCTGTCGCTGAAGTTTCTCTGGTACTCCCCGACCGGCGCGCTGGCTGCTGCTGCCACCACCTCCCTGCCGGAGAGGATCGGCGGCGAGAAAAATTATGATTACCGCTACGCCTGGGTGCGCGATGCCTGCCTGATTATTAAAGCCTTCGTCTATCTCGGAGCGCTGGAAGATTGTAAGGCGGCCTTTTCCTGGCTGTCGCAGACCATCATGCGCCATGGCGTCAGGCTGCGCGCCTGCTATGCCCTGAATGGTGATGAGGTCCCCGCCGAGCGTTATCCGCCGCTGAGCGGCTATCAGAACTCTCAGCCGGTGCGGGTCGGCAATAATGCCCGCGACCAGCTGCAGCTCAGTATGTATGGCGACATGCTGGTGACAGCCCAGCATTTTATCGAGGCGGGACACGTGCTGGATATCACCACCTCGCGCATGCTGGGCGAGCTGGCGAACTGCTGCGCCGATCACTGGCGGCAGAAGGATTGCGGCATCTGGGAGCTGCCGGAGTTGCAACACTACACCCACTCCAAAATGGCCTGCTGGATGGCGCTGGATCGGGCGGTGGCGCTGGCAGAAAGCCAGCATATCGAACCGACCTGGCTGGGACGCTGGCAGCGGGAACGTGACCGTATCCGCGACTGGATTGAGTCTCACTGCTGGTCAGAGCAACAGCAGGCTTATCTCTTTTACGCCGGCAGTGACGATCGCCTCGACGCGTCGCTGGCGCTGGTTCACAGCTACGGCAACGCGGTCAATCCGCAGCGGATGCTCTCGACCTACCGTGCTATCCGGCAAAAACTGGGTGACGGCAGCGCCATGCTCTATCGCTACAGCGGGGTAAGAGAAGAAGAGAGTACCTTTCTCGCCTGCGCCTTCTGGCTGGTGGAAGCCTGGGCAGAGATGGGTGAGGCGGATGAGGCAGAACAGGCGATGCAGGAGATCCTGGCTACACTGAACGGCCACGGTAATGTCGATATCTTCAATGAGATGTATGACGTCCGCAGCCAGAGCTGGCGCGGCAATATGCCACAGGGGCTGAGTCATCTGGCGCTGATCTGCGCGGCGCAGGCGCTATCGGAATCGCAGGCGCCTGCGTGATGTGAGATGTTGCGGTGAGAAAAGTGGCGAATCCGCGCCCTACTGCAGCCTGAAACGCGGGTCGAAGAAAAATGGCTCCACCACCACCTTACTAATGATGCCAGCCGCTGCCGGATGACGGGGATTGAACAGTGCATTCCACTCACCGGTCAGCGTGCTCGGCACCTTCAGCACCAGGCCGTTATCCGGGCTGGCAAGCCAGTCGTCACCAATTTGCCGCGTGGACGATGGCGCAGGATCGGCCTGCCAGTCATCGGGTAGTGCCTCCAGCGAGAGCTCGGTAATCAGCGATTCAGGGACGCTAATCGACAGCATTGAGTAGTCGTGTGACAGATCCTGAATGGTGAGATGAACCAGCGCCTCAAGTACACAGAGCGCCCGGCTTGATCCCATATAGACACAGACCGTTCCCACGGAATTCCAGCGCCCCCCGTAAGTGCGGGCACCAAAACCATCAAAGGCGGTTATCGCATACTCACTCTTCACCAGGCGAAAGAAACGTACCGCCATCAGGTAATCACGCCATGCTCAAGCTGGCCAATCAGGTTAATCACCGCTTCTGCACCCGCCACCGTGGTGGTCATCTCCGCCGGTTTCTTACCGCCCAGCGCTTTGGCGGGCGTTTCCAGCCACTGCACCAGACGCTGCCTGTCGTCGCGGAACAGTTTGCTGGCGGCAGAGAGGACGCGAATCAGCATGTAGATCCGTCCGCTCTGATCGGGCGAAAAGGTCTGCTGCGGATCTTTAACTTTGCGGTTGTAGGTGGTGCGATCAATGCCCGCCAGACGGCACAGCCAGCCCTCGTCAAAAGTAGACAACGACGCCGTGCGTTTCAGCACGCCGCTGCTGAACCCTACCGCAATACGCTGGTGCGCATCAGGCAGTGTTTCCGGCAGATTCAGAGCATGCAGCAGCGAATTGTCGCGACGATGCTGAGCGGGTGTGTAGATGGCGATAGACATAGCAGCCTCCTGTTCATTTGATTTTTATTTTAGCGCAAATGAACAGGCGGTGCCAGCTTTACCCCGTCGCTGAGCAAGCGTGATGCCTGTTACTCAGGCTTCTCCTGCTGTAACGCCTGCAGAATCTGCCACGCCGCCTTTATACGCAGCGGATCAGGGTAATTCTTGTTGGCGAGTATCACGACGCCGCTGTTCCTCTCAGGAATAAAGGCGATATAGGCACCAAATCCATTGGTTGCACCGGTTTTATGCACCCAGCTGGCGCTCTGCGACGGCCCGACCGGATTGAGCAGCGTTGCCGGGCGGGGTTGCAGCGCAACACCATTATCGCTGTCACCCATCAGCGTGTCGGCAGTCACCGGCCAGTCGTAGATCTCCCAGCCCAGTCCCTGAAACAAGGTGCCGACTTTGAAGTAGCGCGCCTGCGCGGTGCGAATGGCATTACGCAGCACGGCATTCCCCGAAGAGAGGCGGTTAGGATCCACATTTGCCTGCATAAAGGTGAGCATGTCACGCGCGGTGGATTTAACGCCGTAGGCTTCTGCATCCAGCATGGCGGGTGAGACCCGTACCGGCTGGCCATTTTTATAGCCCCAGGCGTAGTCCAGCATCATCGAGGGCGGCACGGTGATATAGGTGCGCGTCAGACGCAGTGGCTGAAACACATTTCGCGCCATCGCCTGCTCATAATCGCCCTTCACCATCAGCGAACCAAACAGACCGATGCTGGCGTTAGAGTACTGCCGGAGCGTGCCGGGCGCTGCTTCTGGCTGCCATTCCTGATAGAAACGCAGCAGCGAAGCCTGATCGGTGACGTCATCCGGCAACTGTAAAGGCAGTCCGCCCGCGGTATAGGTCGCCAGATGCAGCATCCGCACCGGACGCCACTGCTCACCGGTCAGCTGCGGCCAGTACTTCTGCACCGGATCGTTAAGGCGTATTTCGCCGTTGCGGATCATGACGCCAGCCAGGGTGCCGGTAAACGTTTTGCTCACGGAGCCCAGCTCAAACAGCGTGTTTTCCGTGACCCGGCGGCGTGATTCGAGATCGGCCACGCCGAAGTTCACAAACTGCGCCCGGCCTTTGTAAAGCACCGCCACCGACATGCCGGGGATCTCCTGCTGCTCCATCAGCGGTTCGATCGCGGCTTTAACCAGAGAAGTAACCTGCTGTGAAGAGAGATCGGCGGCGACACAGCTGGCAGAAAGAGAGAATAACGCGAGATAAAACAAAGACTTTTTCATTGGCAACTAAGGGATTCTTCACTCAATTAAATTATTTACACTGGTCGGCACAGGCCTGGACGCACATCTGAGCCTGAGAACTGCAGCCACCGTTGTCCCGGGTGTTGCAGTGCGATTGTTCTGTGTAGCAGTTGGTCTGACAGGCGGAGACATCGCAGCGGGCAGCGACGGGCGTCAGCTGTGCCAGGGGCGCGCGGGCCGGAAAAAGCGGTGCGGGCAGAGCGAAGGCGCTGCTGCCCAGTAATCCGGACAGCAGCAGGCTGATGATCATTTTCATAAGAGTTCTCCAGAGGGACGCTGCACTAAGTATGGCCAGTCTGGCGCGCCCCGTCAGAGAAATCTAATCAAATTGAGACTACAGGGGGATGTTGAGTGACATTAATCACGCCACGGCTGTAGATATCGTTGAGCCGGGCAATGTAACGCTGGGTGTCATGCTGATCTTTGATGCGCAGAATCGCCGCCTCACCTTTCTCCTGCAGCATCTCAGGACGGTCGATAATGGCGAGCAGTATCGATTTCAGCCCCTCCACCAGCGACTGGCGTAGCTGCGTTTTCTGCTCTGGCGAGGTAATACTGTATTCACGGTCAGCGTTAAGCGGACTCGCAATCACCCAGCCTGCGCTGGCAGGATTAATCTCTGGCAACGCGCGCACGTTGCTGGTGATCACCGGGCAGCCGTTAGCCTGCATCTCCAGTACCGAGAAACCGTACGTCTCCTGCCAGGTTGGTAGCAGTCCGGCATCGCTCTGGCGGAACAGCTGCATCAGGGCGCCGTTATCCATCTGTGAATGATGCGTGAAGCAGCGATAGCGTTTGATGCGGTTCTCAATGCCACTATAGAACGTCTCATCATCCTGGAACTGGCGGTGCGCCACGTTACGACGCTTGGCGAGATCGCCAATCAGCTGCACATCCAGCTGCGACTCTTCCAGTTTGCGCTCTTCAATCAGCTCACTGATCGCCAGCACAACTTCAGCCCCGCCTTTGCGGTAGAACTCGTTACCGGCAAAGGTCAGTTTCAGAATACCGGGCTGACGCGGCGTTTTCTGCTGGACAAACAGCTTCTGCGGCGGATGCAGCACCAGGGTTTTACGGCGGATTTGCTGGGCAATATCCGGCCTGAACAGTTTCATCTGAATGTTCAGGGTGGCATCTGAGATGGCAATCAACCCCAGGCAGTTATCTTTTAACAGATAAGGAATGAGGCGTTTCAGCTCGGGGTTATCCTGCTTGGCGACGCCCGCCACCGGCAGCACACGCGGCAGCTCCGTTTCAAACGACGCGACCCACTTCTGATGGGTTATCGCCACTTCATTGAACAGATGCAGGATGTCAGCCCGCGATGCCCCTGAAAAAGGCACAGGCTGAAAGACAAAGGTTTTATTTTTTTTGAGCAATCGGGTTCGTAGCGGGTTAATAAAATAGAACAGATTGCTCTTTTTCAGATTGATATATTCGTTATCCGGATTAACTAAGATATTACGCTGCTCCGGATACTGGTTATTCGTGATTCCAATTTTCATGTTCGCCTTCCAGAGTCCTTGTGTCCGGAGTGATCTATATCACGTGATCGTGACTGGCGGGTCTGAGCAATATCCTAAAAGCCCGTAATGACGCGGCCTGAACGCTTTTGCTAATGATTGCGCACGGTGCTAAAACAGACACAATTGTGTCTGGTTATGAATTTGCATTTTTTATTAACAGGTGTGTTTAACTGTGTCAGGCTAACCCCTTATTGAATATAGCGATTATTTTCCGGGAAATATTCGCGCCAGTTGTTATGTAAATGTTTAATTAATTGTCAGGAATATTAGCGAAGCGGATGAGGATTTTAGTTAATAACTTTTAAAGTAATAAGAATGACCATGCTGAAAAGTGCCCGACGCGTTCCACTGGCTGATGATTAACACAGACACAGACGGGCGATAATGAAACAAATGATGCAGTACGGTTATAGCCGCACCCTTTTTGCACGCCCGTTTGCCACAATTCAGTGCAACTGATTAAGAGGAAGGCGGGAGTCAGGTGCCCCCCATTATACATTAAGCCTATGATTTACATTGTTATTTATATGAAACTCTCTACCACCATCTCTCTGGTACAAAAGTTGCAGGAAGTGACGTATGCAGACAGGAGAGCATTATGAAAGCAATCGTGATTGGTGGCGGTATAGGCGGCATGAGTAGTGCCATTGCGCTGGAGAAATCCGGAATTGACGTTGAGGTCTTTGAAGCCGTAAAGGAGATGAAGCCCGTCGGCGCGGCGATTTCCATCTGGCCCAACGGGGTTAAATGCCTGAATGCGCTGGGCATGAAAACCGCGCTGCGTGAGCTGGGCGGGAACATGGCCTATATGGCCTATCACGATGGCACCACCGGCGCCCCCCTGACCCGCTTCAGTATGGCGCCGCTGGTGCAGCAGGTTGGCGAATATCCCTGTCCGGTGGCGCGGGCAGAACTGCAGGCGATGCTGATTGATACCTTCGGGCGTGAACGGGTGCAGTTTGGTAAGCGGGTGATCCAGGTCGAGCAGACCGGTAGTGGCGTGATTGCCACCTTTTCCGACAACACTCAGGCCACCGGCGATTTCCTGATTGCCGCCGATGGCACCCATTCGGTGATCCGAGAGTATGTGCTGGAGCAGAAACTGGAACGACGTTACGCCGGTTACGTTAACTGGAATGGCCTGGTCACTGTAGATGAGAGGATTGCGCCCGCCGATCAGTGGACCACCTTTGTCGGTGACGGCAAGCGGGTGTCGCTGATGCCGGTCAGCGGCAATCGATTCTACTTCTTCTTTGATGTGCCGCTGCCGAAGGGACTGCCGCAGGATCGCAGCACGGTGAAAGCGGACTTAACCGGCTATTTTCAGGGCTGGGCGGAGCCGGTACAGCAGCTGATCGCGGCAATCAATCCTGACACCACCAATCGGGTTGAGATCCACGACATTGAACCTTTCAGCCGCTTTGTTAAAGGACGTGTGGCCCTGCTGGGCGATGCCGCCCACAGCACCACGCCCGATATCGGCCAGGGCGGCTGCGCGGCGATGGAAGATGCCGTGGTACTGGCCTCGACGCTGACTTCTCATTCACTGGGTATTGAAGATGCACTGCTGCGCTATCAGGCGCGACGGGTTGAACGGGTAAAAGATCTGGTGCTGAAAGCGCGCAAACGCTGTGACGTCACCCATGCGCGCGATCCGGCGATCACGGCAGAATGGTATGACTCTCTGAAAAGCGAAACCGGTGAACGGGTGCTGGCCGGAATGTGCGAAACCATTGAAGGTGGCCCGCTGGGTTAACACTAATAAAACCGGGCTGTCAGCGTGACTAATGCCAGTCAGTTAAGCGACAGGTGATAGCGCAGTCTGGTGCCGGACAGGGCCTGGCGGTCCTCGCGCCGCTGCGCGGTTCCTTCACTTCATTCCTCTGCCTGACGGAGGGCCGATCCCCGAACGGTTCGTCGGCACGCCGTCAAAGCCGTAGGTACTGCGTGAGCGGCGCGAGGACGGCCCGGCAGCAGCAGAGGTGCGCTGGCCCGCACTACGGCTCGCTCGCCCGGAAAAAAAGCTGCCACGTTTGACCGTGACAGCCTTTACAAATCTAATCTTAACTGACCAGCATTAGTCAGCGTGACAGCCCTTTTGGTTATGACTCCGCCAGACCACGATTTTTCAGCATGGGCTCCAGCTGCGGAGGCCCGCCCCGCCAGCTTTCATACAGTGTTTTGAGATCGCTGCTGTTCCCCCGGGACAGAATTTTCTGTCGGAAGAGGTCGCCGTTCTCGCGCGTCAGTCCGCCCTGTTCCGCAAACCACTGATAGCCATCGTCGGCGAGCATCTGCGTCCAGATATAGGCGTAATAACCTGCTGCATAGCCACCGCCCCAGATGTGCTGGAAATAGCTTGAGCGATAGCGCGGCGGCACCGCCGTCAGCGCCAGATTATCGCTCTGTAACGCCTGCTGCTCGAATCCCTCCACGCTTTGCGGCGCGGAATCACGGTTAAGGCTGTGCCAGTGCAGATCCAGCAGCGCGGCAGCCAGCAGCTCGCTCATCTCGTAGCCTTTGTTGAACGTGGCGGCCCGGACGATTTTTTCATGCAGCTCAGCGGGCATCAGCGCCTGAGTCTGATAGTGGCGAGCGTAGTTGCGGAACACCGCTGGCTCGCTGGCCCAGTGCTCGTTGATCTGCGAAGGAAACTCGACGAAATCGCGCGGGGTTTCCGTTCCCGACAGGCTCGGATAGCGCTGGCTGGCAAACAGACCGTGCAGCGTGTGACCGAACTCGTGAAACATCGTGATGACGTCGTCCCAGCTCAGCAGCGCCGGTTCACCGGCTGGCGGTTTGGTGTAGTTACAGACGTTGTAGATCACCGGTTTGCTGTCGAGCAGCGTAGACTGGTTGACGAAGTTGCTCATCCAGGCACCGCCGCCTTTGCTGTCGCGCTTAAAAAAGTCGGTGTAAAACAGCGCCAGCGGGGTCTCATCGGCGTCAAAAATCTCATAGACCTGGACGTCGGGATGATAAACCGGCAGATCCTGTCGCGGCGTGAAACGGATGCCATAGAGCTGCGTCGCCGCCCAGAACACGCCATTCTGCAGCACCGAATTCAGTTCGAAGTAGGGCTTAATCTGGCTCTCATCCAGATCGTAACGGGCACGCCGCACCTGTTCGGCATAAAAACGCCAGTCCCAGGCCTGCAGGGTAAAATCGCCCTGCTGCTGATCGATGGTCTGCTGGATAGCCGCCGCTTCACGCTCCGCACGACCGCGCGCGGCAGGCACGATGTTATGCATAAACGCCAGCGCCGCCTTAGGCATTTTGGCCATCTGATCCTGTAACTTCCACTCGGCATAGCTGGCAAATCCCAGCAGCCGCGCCTGCTCCGCCCTGACCTGCGCCAGACGTAATACCAGCTCGCGGGTGTCGTTCTCATCGCCTTTTTCAGTGCGCGTGACGCCCGCCTTAAACAGCGCTTCACGGGTTGCGCGATCGGCCAGGCTCTGTAGTGCGGGTTGCTGGGTGGTGTTTTGCAGCACCAGCAGCCAGCGCTTTTCCAGTCCGCGTGCCTGCGCTTCCGCCTGCGCCACCGCCAGATCGGCCGGTGAGAGTCCCGCCAGCTTCTGCAGATCATCGACGACCAGCCCGCCCGCTTTAGTGGCGGCCAGCAATTTGTTGGTGAAGCGGGTACCGAGGCGGGCCGCTTCCTGATTCAGTGTCTTGAGCTGCTGTTTCTGCGCTTCCGGCAGATTAGCCCCCGCCAGCTGGAAACGCTGCCAGATCACCTCAACCAGCCGTTTTGATTCAGCATCCAGTTTAGCGCGCTGCAGATAGACCGCATCGAGCCGCGAAAACAGCGGGCGGTTAAGCATGATGTCATCGTTGAGCGCGGTGAGCTGAGGCGCAATTTCCTCATCCACCTGCTGCAGATACGGGCTGGTATGCGACGAGGTCATGGCACTGAACACCAGATTCACCCGGTTGAGCAGTTGTCCGCTCCTCTCCAGCGCCTCATAAGTGTTGAAAAAGCTGGGCGCGTCGCTGTTCAGTGCGATCGCCTCGATCTCCTGACGCTTCTCCTCAATGCCCGCCTGCAGCGCGGGCAGGAAATCCTGCTCCTCAATCTGGTCAAAAGGAGGAGTCTGGTAAGGCAGTGTGCTGACGCTAAAGAAGGGATTCTGACGGGCGTTCATGGTTCGCTCCTGGTGGGCATCGCAAAGTCTTATCCTGACAGGTTGCCGCGCAGGCGACAACTCAGGCGACGTGCTGCTGATAAACGCTGATGATTTCACCGGCAATCGCCACCGCAATCTCGGCGGGCAGCTTGCCTTTGACGTCCGGCAGGCCAATCGGACAGCGCAGGCGCGCCAGCGGTTCGCTCGCCACACCCTTGCCCGCCAGCCTGTAGCGGAAACGCTGGTTTTTCGTTTCAGAACCGATCACCCCGGCATAGCGGAAATCGCCGCGCTTCAGCACCGCCTCGCACAGTTCGAAGTCGAGGGGATGATGATGGGTCATGATGATGAAGTAGCTGCCTGCGGGTGCCTGTGCTACGCAGTCGAGTGGGTCGTCAGGCTGAAGCGTCACCACGCCAGCCGGAACGTGGCTGAACTGCGCCGGACGGCTATCGATCCAGTTTATGTGACAGGGTAACGTTGCCAGCAGGTTGACCAGGGCCTGTCCCACATGGCCTGCGCCAAAAAGGTAGATCTCCGGCTGCGCCTGCAGCAGCGGCTCAAACAGCAGCGTGGTTTTGCCGCCACAGCACTGTCCGAGCCGCGCGCCAAGGCTGAAATCCTCGGTGTGTGGCGCAGTTGCCCCACTCTGCAGCATCGCCCTGGCCTGGGCGATGCACTCAAACTCCAGATGACCGCCACCGATGGTGAGATAACTCTCCTGCTGCGTCACCACCATTTTGCTGCCGCTGTCGCGCGGCACCGAACCGTGCTCACTGAGCACGGTGATTAATACGCAGCTCTGACGTTTTTCACGCAACTGATGCAGCACGCCAATCCAGTCATGATAAATCATCAACCCCTCCCGTCAGGCGCTGCACGCCCCAGAAGATGCGCTCCGGCGTCGCAGGCGCGTCCAGCAGTGGGTGCTGCCGGTAATCGGAGACGCTGGCGACCGCATCCTGCAGGGCACACCAGGCGGCGATGCCCAGCATAAACGGCGGTTCACCTACGGCCTTGGAGTGGAACACCGTGTCTTTAGGGTTTTTACGGTTCTCCACCAGCGTGACCCGCAGGTCCGCCGGAACGTCGCTGATGGCAGGAATTTTGTAGCTCGCCGGGCCATCGGTCAGCAGCTGGCCTTTATCACTCCACACCAGCTCTTCGCAGGTAAGCCAGCCGACGCCCTGTACAAAGCCTCCTTCAACCTGGCCGATGTCGATGGCCGGATTCAGCGAGGCACCGACGTCATGCAGAATGTCGGCACGCAGCAGGCGGGATTCGCCGGTCAGAGTATCAATCACCACTTCACAGCAGGCTGCACCGTAAGCGTAGTAATAGAACGGCGTCCCGCGACCCGCGACCCGGTCGTAATGAATCCCCGGCACGCGGTAGTAGCCGGTGGCGGAGAGCGGAACCTGATTCAGCCACGCCAGCTTCGCCACCTCGGCGAAGGTGTAATGTTTATCCCCGGCGCGCACCACCCCGTTGCGGAAGCTCACCGCCGCCGCGTCGCACTGGTGTAGCCCGCAGAGCATGGCGGTCATGCGATCGCGCAGGATCTCAGCACCATTCTGGGCCGCTTTTCCATTGAGGTCAGCCCCGCTGGAGGCCGCGGTTGGCGAGGTGTTGGGCACTTTGCCGGTGTCGGTAGCGGTGATCTGAATTTTATCGATCTCAATCTGCAGCACTTCGGCGACAATCTGAATCACCTTGGTGTTCAGGCCCTGGCCCATCTCGGTGCCGCCGTGGTTAAGCTGCACCGTGCCGTCGGTGTAGATCAGAATCAGCGCCCCCGCCTGATTGAGAAAGCTGGAGGTAAAGGAGATGCCGAATTTTACCGGCGTCAGCGCCAGACCGCGTTTCAGCAGCGGACTGCGGGCATTAAACGCCTTAATCTCCGCGCGGCGAGCCTGATAGTCGCTGCTCTGCTCCAGCTGTTCGGTAATCTCATCCAGCAGGTTATCCTCTACCTGCTGGTGATAATGAGTGATGTTGCGATCCTGCTTGCCATAGTAGTTACGCTTGCGCAGCGCCAGCGGATCCAGCCCGCGCTCACGGGCGATGTGATCCATGATCTGTTCAATCGCCACCATACCCTGCGGCCCGCCAAAACCCCGATAGGCGGTGTTCGAGGCGGTGTTCGTGCGGCAGCGATAGCCGGTTACCCGTGCATCCCCGAGGTAATAGGCGTTATCGGCGTGGAACATGGCACGATCGACAATCGATCCGCTAAGATCCAGCGAATAACCGCAGTTTCCGGCCAGATCGATTTTGATGCCGCACAGACGCCCATCCTCTTCAACGCCCGCTTCGTAGCGCACAAAGAACGGATGGCGTTTGCCGGTGACGCGCATATCGTCGCGACGTGAAAGCCGCATCTTCGCCGCCCGGCCGGTCTGGCGCGCCACGATGGCGCAGAGACAGGCGACACCGGCCGCCTGCGTCTCTTTACCACCAAAGCCACCGCCCATCCGGCGCATATCTATCGTCACCTGATTCAGGCTGATGCCCATCACTTCCGCCACCAGTTTCTGCACTTCGGTGGGGTTCTGGGTTGAGGAGAAGACCTGCAACTGCTGATCTTCACCGGGAATAACCATTGCCGTCTGGGTTTCCAGATAGAAATGCTCCTGGCCGCCAATGTGAAACGCCCCGCTGACCCGATGCGGCGCACGCGCCAGGGCCGCTTCCACATCACCGCGCTGGTGAATGTGAGGTTCCTGCACAAAGCTGCCATGTGCCAGCGCCTGTTCCACATCCAGCAGCGGTTCCAGCACCTCATATTCAATTACCGCAGCGGCCGCGCCAAGACGGGCAGCTTCAGGGGATTCCGCCGCCACCGCGATCACGATCTGTCCCAGATACTCTACTTTGTCATGGGCCAGCAGCGGGTCGCCCGGCTCCAGCGGCCCGACATCATTGATGCCCGGCACATCCTGCCAGGTCAGGACGCTGACGACGCCGGGAACGGCATAACAGGGCTGCACATCAATATGCAGGATGCGCGCATGAGCATACTCACTCAGGCGCGGACAGAGATGCAGCAGACCCGGCAGCTCCGGCTTATCGTCAATAAAACGCGCCTCGCCGGAGACATGTTTTTCCGCGCTCTCATGGCGGTTACTGCGACCAACGCCGCTCTGTAAATCAGCGGCATACTGCGCCTTAATGACCTCTTCGTTGAGTTCAGGACGGTTATGAGACATAGCGGGCCACCTCAATACAGGTTATTTCGCCGTTGTGGCGATGCCAGTAGCGGCGCAGCAGGTTGCGCGCGACCTGCAGACGATAGTCACTGCTGGCGCGGAAATCGGAGAGCGGCTGGAAATCCTCTGCCAGCGCCGCGGCAGCGCGTGACACCGTCACGGTATTCAGCGGCTCACCGATGAGTGCCTGTTCACAGTGACGGGCACGCTGTGGTGTTGCCGCCATGCCGCCAAAGGCGATGCGGGCACTGCTGACAGCGCCCTGTTCAATCTGCAGATTAAAGGCGGCGAACACGGCGGAGATATCATCGTCCAGCCGTTTGGACACTTTCCAGGCCACAAAATCAGGTGACACCGTCACTTTATCGATGCGAATGGCGCGAATAAACTCCCCTGTTTCGAGCCGGGTCTGGCGATAGCCGGTAAAGAACTGATCCAGCGGCAGGCTGCGCTGCTGCTCACCGCGCTGTAACAACAGGCTGGCGTTTAAGGCCAGCAGCGCCGGCGAGGCGTCGCCAATGGGGGAAGCGTTACCGATGTTGCCGCCTAATGTGCCCTGCAGACGGATTTGCAGCGAGGCAAAGCGTTGCAGCATCTCGCTGACGCCGGGAATGCGGCTGGCAAGAAATTCGCTGACCTGCTGCAGCGAAGCCCCTGCGCCCAGCAGGTAGTGGTCATCAAATTCGCTGCAGACTTTGAGCGCGGCAACCTGCTCCAGCGCAATCAGCAACGGTATTCTTTTATGCTGCTGGGTAATCTGCAGGCTGAGATCGGTGCCACCGGCAATCAGCCTCGCCTCGGGATGTGCCAGATAGATCGCCGCCAGCTGAGCCGGAGTTTTGGGCAGGAAGCAACGGCGACCCTCACCCCCTAATTCCTGCATCTCCGGGGTTGCCAGCGCCTCAAGCCGCTGCACGGTTGCGGCGGCACCTTGATCGAACTGGTCTGTCACCGGCTGCGAGCAGAGCTGTTTGGCGGCGGCCATAATTGGCCGGTAACCGGTACAGCGGCAGAGGTTGCCCGCCAGCGCAGTTTCCGCCTGATGGCGATCCCAGCCCGAAGCGGTTTTTTGCAGGCTGAACAGCGACATCACAAAGCCTGGCGTGCAGAATCCGCATTGCGAGCCGTGACAGTCGACCATCGCCTGCTGCGCCGGATGCAGTGCGCGGCCGTGACGCAGATCCTCAACCGTAATCAGCTGCTTGCCCTGTAACGCGGAGACCAGCGTCAGGCAGCTGTTGATCGTTTCATACTGCATTGTTCCCCCGACGGCTTTGCCCAGAGTCACACTGCAGGCGCCACAGTCGCCAGATGCACAGCCCTCTTTGGTGCCAGGGCGTTGCTGACGGGTGCGCAGGTAGTTGAGCACCGTGAGGTTGGGGTCGAGCGCGTCCTCGCTGACCAGCTGGTTATTTAACAGAAACTGGATCATGCGGCTTGCTCCTGTGCGTCGCGCTGCCAGACCGGACGACCGGCTACCCAGGTCTGGGCAATATTGCGGTCGTCGCCGAGCGTCATTAATACAAACAGTTTTTCCCAGATATCTTTGCTGTTGCCGATGCGCAGTTGCTGCAGGGCAGAAACCGCCGGGTCCAGCACCACAAAATCCGCTTCTTTACCGATGTTGAAATTTCCGATGACGTGGTCGAGATCCAGCGCGCGCGCCCCGCCCAGCGTGGCGTGATAAAAGGCTTCGGCCGCGCTGAGCCGGTAGTGCTGTAGCTGGCCCACCTTGTAGGCTTCGCCCAGGGTCTGCAGCATATTAAAGGTGGTGCCCGCGCCGACATCGGTGCCGATCCCCACTTTCACCCCCTGCTGCCAGCTGCGTTTCAGGTTAAACAGGCCACTGCCGAGAAACAGGTTTGAGGTGGGACAGAAAGCAATGGATGAATCGGTATCGTGCAGACACTGCCATTCGTTCTCTTCCAGATGCAGACAGTGAGCAAAGACGCTGCGGCGGCCGGTCAGCTGGTGATGATGATAAACATCCAGATAGCCTTCACGCTCCGGGAACAGTTCTTTGACCCAGGCGACCTCCTGCGGGTTTTCGCTGAGATGGGTATGCAGCCAGGTATCCGGGAACTCCTGACGCAGCTGCTGCACTTTTTCCAGCAGCTGTGGGGATGAGGTCGGCGCAAAGCGCGGCGTCAGGGCGTAGCTCAGGCGTCCGCGCTGGTGCCAGCGCTCAATCAGCGCCCGGGTCTGCTGGTAGCTCTGTTCAGGGGTTTCGATCAGGTTGTCGGGCGCATTGCGATCCATCATCACTTTCCCGGCAATCAGCCGCATGTTCAGCGCTTCGGCGGCGCTGAACAGCGCCTCCACCGATTGCGGATGGACGGTGCCAAACACCAGCGCGCTGGTGGTGCCGTTGGAAAGCAGCTGATGCAGGAAGAAGGCGGACATCCGCGCAGCGTGATCGGGACAGTGATACTGCGCTTCAACCGGGAAGGTGTAGTGATTCAGCCACTCCAGCAGCTGTTCGCCAAATGCGCCAATCATCTCTGTCTGCGGATAGTGAATGTGGGTATCGACAAAGCCCGGCACGATCAGTCTGCCGCGCAGGTCGATGACCGGATGCCCCGCCAGCATCGCCTCGCTATTCTCCCAGCTATCCAGCCCCACTACGCATCCATCACGCAGCAGCAGCACCGCATCCTCAAGATAGCGGGCCTGGCCGGCCAGGTCGTCGGGACGATCCACCACGCCGGTAAAGTCAAAGAAGCTGGCACGTATCGCCGTGTCGGTTGCTGAAAGCATGGGTAGTCCTTTCTGAAAGCGCGATGTTATATCTGCAGATGATTATCTGAATAATCCTGTGCAACCTGCGTGCCAGAATTGAAATAGAATAAATTCTTTAAATATCAGTCAAATAAGTTAAAAGAGGAAAGTTGCGCAACAAATAAGGACTGAGATGGCTTAGCAACCGTTTGCGGAACGGATGCAAACGGTTGCTACTCAATATTGCGCGCCCTGAACATTTTGAGTATGGCGGGTTACCCGCAAACCTGCCCTTTAACGGTGCAATCTGCCCTGAAAAGGCGCAGCTGGCTACCCGTTAAAATCCGTTTACAGGTCAGGCAGTTTTTCCACGCGCAGAAGCGGAAATGAAATGCTATGGTGAAGCCATCGACTCTGAAAATGGCATAAGGAACAGTGAGATGATTATTTTTGTCACCGGTGCGACCGCCGGTTTTGGTCAAAGCATCACCCGTCGCTTTATTGAGAATGGTCATAAAGTGATTGCCACTGGACGACGGGCTGAACGTTTAAAAGCGCTGAAGGATGAACTGGGCGAGAATATTTATACGGTACAGCTCGATGTGCGTAACCGTGCCGCCATTGAAGAGGCGGTGGCGCAGTTACCGGCGGAATGGCGCAATATCGACGTGCTGGTCAACAACGCCGGTCTGGCGCTGGGCGTCGAACCGGCGCACAAGGCCAACGTCGAAGACTGGGAAAACATGATTGACACCAACACCAAAGGCCTGGTCTATATGACCCGCGCCCTGCTGCCACAGATGGTGGAGCGTGATGTCGGTCATATCATCAATATCGGTTCAATTGCCGGCAGCTGGCCCTATGCCGGCGGCAACGTCTACGGCGCCACCAAAGCCTTTGTGCGCCAGTTCAGCCTGAATCTGCGAACCGATTTACACGGCACCGCGCTGCGTGTGACCGACATTGAACCGGGTCTGGTCGGTGGCACAGAGTTTTCCAACGTGCGCTTTAAGGGCGATGATGACAAAGCGGGTCAGGTCTACGAAGGGGCTACCGCCTTAACGCCGGAAGATGTGACAGAAGCCGTATACTGGGTGGCCACACTGCCTAAACATGTCAACATCAATAGCCTTGAGATGATGCCGGTCAGCCAGACGCTGGCGGGGCTGAAAGTGCATAAACCTTAACTCCCTGCAGCGCCAGCCCTCACGGCTGGCGTTACCCGCGTCCCCAGCCCATCACGATAATCAGCATGCCGCTGAATGCGATCAGAGCCCCGCTCCAGTCCCACACACTTAGCTTCACGCCATCCACCACCCGCAACCAGAGCAGCGCGGTAAGCACATAAACGCCACCGTAGGCGGCATAAACCCGTCCGCTGGCAGCGGGATGCAGCGTCAGCAGCCAGACAAACAGCGCCAGACTTGCTGCCGCAGGGAGTAGCAACCAGACTGAGCCGCCTTTTTTCAGCCATAACCACGGCAGAAAGCAGCCGGTAATCTCCGCCAGCGCGGTAATAAAAAACAGCAAGGCGGTTTTAATCAGCATCCTTACCTCTCCTTAACGTAAACAAACGACTCACTGCTGGTGAGCAAAGAAACGGCGATGATATACTAAGAGCCAGGCCCATCAGGCTGTTTTATTTGTCCGTCTGAACCTGGGCAGTGCTCACCCTCCTCACGTACACCCTGTACGCGCCGGTTGTTATGCGCTGTCTGTGTTCAGACTGTCTGCCTCAATGCCCCCTGATGAGCCAGGCTCTAAGCATGCCCGCTGCAACCGCTGTCGTGGATGGCGATGTTTGCGTTAACTAAAGGATAGTGTGATGAAAAAAATGATCCCTGCCGTGCTGATGGTTCTCCTCTCCACTGCGGCATTCACTGCCACTGCGAATACTAATCGTCTGATTATCGAAGATGGCAGTTCCGCGCTGAGCAATGAAGCAGCGCGCCAGGATAAAGAGCAATGGAATGACACGCGCATGCTGCGCAACAAAGTGAACACCCGCGTCGAAAAAGAGTTTGATAAAACCGATCGTGCGTTTGATACCCGCGACAAGTGCGAGCAGAGCCTCAATCTCAACGCCTACTGGGAGCCCAACACCCTGCGTTGTCTGGATCGCCGTTCCGGTCGCCCGGTAGCGCCGTAAATTTGAGCTATAGTAATGACGACGACTAACATAAGGAAGACGTGATGAAGCTACAGAGGGTTTTGTTAAGCGCGGCGTTATTTGCTCTGCCGCTGATGGCGCAGGCATCCTGTGAATCGGTAAAAACCGAAATCAGCCAGAAAATTATTCAGAACGGTGTACCTGAGTCGGGTTTTAGTCTCGACATCGTCGCCAACGATCAGGTTGATCAGGCGGGTGGCCAGGTCGTCGGACATTGTGAGAACGACACACAAAAAATTGTTTATAAGCGCTCAGGCAGTGACAACGAAGCCAGCGTACCTGCCAGTGTCGGCAGTTCGCAGGACTCATCTGCCCAGTAGTTCTGTTCAAATCAGGGCGACATCCTGTCGCCCTGCCTGTTAGTCCGCCTGTTCCGGCCGCTGACGCGGCATCATCCATGCCACACCCACCGCAAACAGCGCAATCACCAGTGCCACCACGAACACCCAGTGCAGTGAGGCGGCAATGGCTGCTGTCATCTGCTGCAGGGTTTCCGGCTGTAACTGCTGACGGCTGGGTTCGGACATAATCTTCTGCACCGGATCCTCGACCTGCGGCAAACGCCACTGCAGATTGAGATTCAGCACCGCGCCCATGATCGCCGTCCCTACCGCCGACCCGATCATCCGGCTGAACATAATTGAAGCGGTACAGATGCCGCGAATCTGGTAATCCGCCTGATTTTGCACTGATACCAGGAACGTGGTGCTGGTCATTCCCATTCCGGTACCGATCAGAAACGCCGTAAAGCCCGCCTGATAGAGTGAGCTTGCGGGCTGTAAAAACAGCAGCAAGGCACTGCCGGTCACCAGCAACAGCGCCCCAAGCTGGGCGGTGAAGCGGTAGGAGGTGTGCAGCATCAGTCTGCCGCTGAGGGTGCTGGCCAGCGGCCAGCCAATCGACATCATCGCCAGCACACTGCCCGCCTGTAACGGTGAACCGCCACTGATCCCCTGAATCCAGGTGGGCAAAAAGGCGCTGATGCCCATCATGGCCGCCCCGATGATGAGGTTGCCCGCATTACCCGCCACGATAAGCCGGCTGCGCCAGATTATCAGCGGAAACAGCGGTGCCGCTGAATGCAGCTCGTGGCGTCTGAGCTGCCAGCCAGCGAACAGTGAGAAGAGCAGAAACGGCACCAGCCAGATGCCCAGCTGTTCCGCCTGCAACAGCGCAATCAGCAAGGCCGTCACGCAGAGCATCAGCCAGCCGCTGCCCGCCAGGTTCAGCGGCTGCGACTTCTCCTCCTTCTGGTGCGACGGTAGCCAGCGCCACAGCATCAGCATGCTGATAAGGCCGATGGGCAGATTGACCCAGAAAATCACCGACCAGCTAAAGTGCTGTACCAGCCACGCGCCGGTCAGCGGTCCCACTATCGCCGCTACACCCCAGACGCTGGAGAGCCAGCCCTGCACGCTGGCGCGTTCGCGCGGCGAATAGATATCCGCCACGATGGTGGAGCTGAGCGGCATGATCGCCCCCGCCCCCAGGCCCTGAAACGCCCGGAACAGGATCAGCCAGGTCATGGTATGGGCAAAGCCACACAGCACCGACCCCACCAGGAAAATCGACGTGCCGACAAAAAACATCGTTTTGCGACCCACCATATCCGCCAGCCGCCCATAGAGCGGCACGCTGACCGCCTGGGTCAGCAGATAGATCGAGAAGACCCAGCCAAACTGCGAAAAACCGCCGAGGTCAGCAATGATGGTGGGCATCGCGGTGGCCACAATAGTGACTTCAATGGCCGCCATAAACATCGCCAGCATGCAGGCGATTAAGACCCAGTGGCGATGTCCGGTCTGGAGTTGTGCGCTTTCAGTCATAGGGTTCCTTTTTTAATCTGCAAGGCTAGCTGAAAAACAGACAATGCAGTTTCCCGCGCGTGCGCATTTTCTGCGCCCTCTGTGACAGTGTCACCAGAAGTCGATGAAAATTTTTTATTGTCGCATTAGCCCAGCGGCTACGCGGCTTTAACACCATTTTAACCTGTTTCTATCTCTCTGATTTGTGGCTTAAAAGCTGGCTTGTGCAATAAAGGGCTGCTATAGCATTACACCATCTTATTCAGTATTCACTGAAAAAGAGTGGGTAAACAGTCATTTTATCTACATTTTATCGCAGTTTCGGTATTGGGCGCGGCGGCATTTTTTGCCGTACCTGTCGGGCTGTTTATGGTTGTTATAACAATTGAGATCGTAATCAGGGAGATTCTCCTATGCAAAATGCTTCACTGGCCCGACGCGCCGGTCTGGCACTGCTTGCAGTGGTCGCGGTGATCGCGGTGCTGATCTGGGGCCTTGGCTGGGATCAGCTGGTCGCACGTAAAGTCGATCTGCTTTATCTCGGGCAACAACACCTCTTCTTGGTCTTCTGGTCAATGCTGTTCGCTTTGCTGGTCGGTATCCCCAGCGGCATCCTGCTAAGTCGCCCGTTTGCACGTCGCTGGGCAGAGTACGTGATGCAGATTTTCAATGTCGGTAACACCCTGCCACCACTGGCGGTACTGGCTCTGGCGATGGTTATTATCGGGATTGGCGACCGTCCGGCGCTGATTGCGCTGTTTCTGGCTTCGCTGCTGCCTATCGTCCGCAACACCTTCTCTGGTCTGAGCGCAGTTCCCCCGTCGCTGATTGAGGCGGCCAACGGCATCGGCATGACCAAATGGCAGCGTCTGCGTCAGGTAGAGCTGCCGAATGCCTTGCCGGTCATCCTCTCTGGCGTGCGCATCGCCACCGCCATCAATGTCGGCACCGCCCCACTGGCGTTCCTGATTGGCGCCAGCAGCTTTGGCGAGCTGATCTTCCCGGGCATCTATCTGAATGACTTTCCGACGCTGATACTCGGCGCCGTCGCCACTGCACTGGTGGCACTGGTACTGGATATGATGCTGGCCGCGCTGGGCCGCTTTCTGAGTCCGCACGCTGCGGCCTGACCACAAGGAGCTTTGCAATGCTAACGCGTTGGATTAAGAAAAGCGTTGTCGCGCTGACCGCGACACTGCTGTTAAGCCAGACGGCACAGGCTGCTGCACCGCTGGTGATGGCGACCAAAAGTTTCACCGAGCAGCATATCCTGTCAGCAATGACGGTGCTCTGGCTGCAGAAGAAAGGCTTCGAGGTGGTGCCTAAACGCAATATCGCCACCACCATTGGCCGTAATGCGCTGCTGAATAAGCAGATTGATATGGTCTGGGAATATACCGGCACCTCGCTGATCATCTTTAACCATATCAACCAGCCGATGTCTTCACAGCAGGCATATGAGACGGTGAAAAAGCTGGATGCCAGACTGGGGCTGGTCTGGCTTAACCCGGCACCAATGAACAACACCTATGCCTTTGCCATGACCCGTGAACGGGCCGAAAAAGAGGGCATCAGCACCATGTCGCAGCTGGTTGCGAAGATTGAGCAGGTGCGTAAAACCGATCCGGATCATAACTGGCGACTGGGTCTGGACCTGGAGTTCTCGGGTCGTTCAGATGGCATGAAGCCGCTGCAGAAAACCTACAACCTGACGCTGGATCGCCCGCAGATCCGCCAGATGGACCCGGGTCTGGTCTATAACGCGATTCGCGACGGATTCGTGGATGCCGGTCTGATCTACACCACCGATGGCCGGGTTAAGGGCTTCAACATGAAAGTACTGGAGGATGATAAGCACTTCTTCCCAAGCTACAACGTGACGCCGGTTGTGCGTCAGGATGTGCTGGCGAGTCATCCGGGGCTGGATACCGCGCTTAATCAGCTTTCTGCGCAAATCACCGATGAGGCGATAACGGAGCTGAACAAGCGGGTCGATATCGATCATCAGTCACCGGAAACCGTGGCGCGTGATTTCCTTAAATCCAAAAACATGCTGTAAGGAGGCACTGTGGATACCCTTCACTACATCATGGATAACTGGAGCACCCTGCTCACCTTAAGCTGGCAGCACAGCTGGCTGGTACTGGTCGCGGTCGGACTGGCAATTGTGATTGGCGTGCCGCTTGGCATTCTGATCGTGCGTGTAAGATGGCTGGCAACGCCGATTCTCGGTATCGCCACCGTGGTGCTGACTATTCCCACCATTGCGCTGTTTGGTCTGATGATCCCGCTGTTTTCACTCATCGGTCAGGGCATTGGCGCGCTGCCGGCGATTACCGCCGTGTTCCTCTACTCGCTGCTGCCGATTGTGCGCAACACCCACACCGCGCTGGAGAATCTGCCGGACGGTCTGCGAGAAGCGGGGCGTGGTATCGGCATGACTTTCTGGCAGCGCCTGCGCTGGGTTGAAATCCCGATGGCGCTGCCGGTGATCTTCGGTGGCATCCGTACCGCCGTGGTAATGAACGTTGGCGTCATGGCGATTGCCGCCGTGATTGGCGCGGGCGGTCTGGGCCAGCTGCTGCTGGATGGTATCAGCGGCAGTGATATTCGTATGTTAATTGCCGGGGCATTGATGATCTGTCTGCTGGCTATTTTTCTTGACTGGCTGCTGCACCGTTTGCAGCAGGCGCTGACTCCAAAGGGGATTCGATAATGATTACGCTGGAAAACCTGACGAAAACCTTTACCCAGAAAAACGGCACGACCAATAAAGCCGTCGATAACGTCAGCCTGCACGTGCCAGCCGGTGAGATGTGCGTGCTGCTGGGACCCTCGGGCTGCGGGAAAACCACCACGCTGAAGATGATTAACCGCCTGATTCCCGCCACCAGTGGCCGGATCCTGATTAATGGCGAAGATACCAGTACGCAGGACACCACCACCCTGCGTCGCAACATTGGCTATGTTATCCAGCAGATTGGTCTGTTCCCCAACATGACCATCGAAGAGAACATTACCGTCGTGCCACGCATGCTGGGCTGGAACAAAAAGCAGTGCCACGAGCGGGCTACCGAGCTGATGAGCATGGTTGCGCTGGATCCCACCAAATTCCTGCATCGCTATCCGCGTGAGATGTCAGGCGGTCAGCAGCAGCGTATCGGTGTGATTCGTGCCCTGGCGGCGGATCCACCGGTGCTTCTGATGGATGAGCCGTTTGGCGCCGTTGACCCGATTAACCGCGAAGTGATCCAGAATGAGTTTCTCGACATGCAGCGTCAGCTGAAAAAAACCGTAATGCTGGTGAGCCACGATATTGACGAGGCACTGAAGCTCGGCGATCGCATTGCGGTATTTGGTCAGGGTAAAATCGTGCAGTGCGCCAGCCCGGATGAACTGCTGGCGACCCCTGCCAATGAGTTCGTCGGCTCGTTTGTGGGTCATGACCGTACGCTTAAGCGCCTGTTACTGGTGCAGGCGGGCGATGTGACTGACCAGCAGCCGACCATCACCGTCCGCCGCTCTACTCCGCTGGAAGAAGCCTTTGGCACCATGGATGAGAACGATATGCGGTCGATTACCGTGGTCGATGAGGATGGCAAACCGCTGGGCTTCGTGAAGCGTCGCGAGGCGCGTAACGTCAGTGGCCGCTGTGAAGAGCGACTGCACACCTTTAAGGTCACCGGTAAAGCGGAAGAGAACCTGCGCGTGGTGCTGTCAAAACTCTATGAGCACAACACGGTCTGGATGCCGATTGTCGATGAAGAGGGTCGCTACAGCGGTGAGATTTCGCAGGATTATATTGCGGATTACCTCAGTTCTGGTCGTACCCGCCGTCGTCTGAATCCATAATTTCGTCACCTAAATGGGTCTTACCGGCCCATTAAAACAGCAGATATAAGCAGATATACCCAAGCCTGGGTAAATCAGACAGCAACAAACAAGCTTAACGCGCAGGGAACCGGGTCAGAGGAGGAAAGCGTCCCGCGCCATGGACAAAAACGCCGGGAGCGTTTTTGAACAACGCAACGCGTTGGCCCGGTACGGGCGCACCTCAGGGATGAGGTGCGTAATTGCGCGGGCCGAGCGTGCCACGGATGGCGGCTTTTGCGACTTTCCGATCTGACCCTGTTCCCTTCGCAGACTCCATCTTAAAGCCAGTTAAGTCACGGCCTGTCCTGTCTGTCAATTCAGGTAGTAGCTCAGGGAGCATACGCCTGTAGCAAAGACGCAAAAGATGCCATCCATGGCATGCTCAGCGCGGCCCATCCCTGGTCCGCGATGCTTTGATACAGGCATATGCTCCCATCGCTTTGGATTTTTGAGCCGTATGTGAGAGATACATCGGCTCTTCTGCTTTTTAGCTCTCCGTCAGCGTTTCCGCCTCCACCTCTTCCACCACAGGCGCCTCGTCCGGCAGCACCATGTTCAGCACAATCGCCAGAATACCGCCGGTCGTCACCGCATGACCAAACAGACTGTTAATCAGCGGCGGGAACTGCTTCAGCACATCCGGCACCGCCTCCACGCCCAGACCAATACCAAAAGCGATCGCCACAATCAGCATCTCGCGGCGACCCAGCGGCGTCTGGGTCATCACACGGATGCCCGCAGCAACCACGCTGCCAAACATCACGATTGTCGCCCCGCCCAGCACCGGCGGCGGGATCTGCTGCAACAGGGAGCCAATAAAGGGAAACAGCCCCAGCAGCGCCAGCATGATTCCCAGCAGCATACCGACGTAACGGCTGGCGACGCCGGTCATCTGGATAACGCCATTGTTCTGCGCAAACGTGGTGTTGGGAAAGGCGGAGAAGACCGCTGCCAGCACACAGCTCAGGCCGTCGGCGACAATGCCACCCTGCAACCGCTGCTGAAAAGGTTTGCCGGTGATCGGCTGCTGTGAAATCAGGCAGTTAGCGGTAAGGTCACCGACGGCTTCAATTACCGCGATCACTGACACCAGCGCGATCGGCAGGAAAATGGTCCAGTCAAAGGCAAAACCAAACCGGAAGAACGCGGGCAGCACCAGCCAGTTGCTCTCCGGCGCAACATTAAGTTGCAGATGACCGGTCAAGGCCGCGGCAACGCATCCCACCGCGATTCCGGCCACCACCGCCACCAGCCGAGCCCAGCGATTTCGCGAGCGGTTCAGCGCCACGATCACCAGCAACGTCAGCGCCCCCAGCGCCAGATTTCCCGGCGATCCAAAATCTGTAGCGTTGTGCCCGCCCGCCCAGTCGGTAATGCTGACTTTTATCAGGCTGATGCCAATCAGGGTGATCACCGTGCCGGTCACCACCGGCGTCAGCACTTTGCGCAGCGAGCCAACGCAGCGGCTGATCAGAATCGGAATCAACGCCGCCACCAGGTTACAGCCAAACAGCATCGCCATAATCTCTTCCGGCGAACCACCGCGCCCTTTCACCATCAGACCACCCGAGAGGATCACCCCCAGAAACGCGAAGCTGGTGCCCTGCAGACAGATCATGCCCGCCCCGATGCCATAAAAGCGTCTGGCCTGCATAAACGTGCCTAAGCCGGAAACGAACAATGACATGCTGATCAGATAAGGAATATAGGCCTGCAACCCCAGAACGGAGCCAATAATCAGCGGCGGCGTGATGATTCCCACCACGCTGGCCAGCAGATGTTGCAGTGCGGCGAAAAACGCCGGGGCGGGGCCGATGCGGGCTTCAAGCCCATATAACAAACCTTTCTCGTGCGAGTGCGACATGATGGGGCTCCAGCTCAGTGTGATAAGCGGAGTTAATGCATTTTCTGCGCCATGACGCCACGATTTCTCGATATCCGAGCCAGGTCTTTCAATTCTAAATGGAAATAGTTAAAGACAGCCGACAACAAGCCTGAAACTTTAGGCTCATTGCCGACTCAGATGACTTAGTTTGTTTCATAATCAGGCGATCTTTGCACTCACAGCGTGCAGATTGTTCTGCTCCAGCAGAGAAATATCGATGTAAGGCGTCAAATCACGCTGTTCTGCACGCGGCAGATAAGGCAGCTCGCCCAGCAGCGGCGCACTAATTTTTTCACGCAGAATCTCAATAATATCGCTGTACTGCGCCAGTCCCGGATTGATGCGATTGGCCACCCAGCCCAACAGTGGCAGTCCATCCTGCGCTATCGCTTCTGCGGTTAACAGGGCGTGACTGATACAGCCCGACTGGATACCGACCACCAGCACCACCGGCAGCTGCTGCTCAACGACCCAGCAGGAGAGCGGACGTCCATCGTTCATCAGGCTGCGCCAGCCGCCGGTGCCCTCCACGACCACGCGATCGGCCTGCTGCGTCAGGCTGCTTAAGCCCTGTGTCAGCAATGCGTAATCAATGATCTGGCTCGGATGGGTGCAGATCTCCTCTTCCTGAAAGGCCAGCGGATTGATCGCCTGATAGGGTAAATCGATGGATGAAGCGCTTTGCAGAACCTGTGCATCTTTGTTACGCAGGCCGTCGGCGGTTTTGACCGCGCAGCGCGCGACGGGCTTGTAGCCGACGGCACTGAGCCTGGCCTGGATAAAACTTTGTAACAGGGCGCGTGACACCACCGTTTTGCCCACTGCGGTGTCAGTGCCGGTAACAAATAGTCTGTTCACTCAACTTCTCCTCTCGAACCGTTGCGGTTAATCGGTGATTAACCTTGCTGCGAACCGGCATTTTAAGGAATGGAGGATGAGAACAGATTGCGTTAGCGCAAGATTAGGCCCGCTTAACCTTGCAACAGTTTCACTAACAGGTGTCCGTTATAGAGCGCGTCTTTGATCAGCGCTGCGCCGCCTAACGTTCCCGGCTCGCTAAATTCGGTAGGTGCCAGCTGGATACTCGCGCTGTAGGCCGGGAGTGATTGCTGCAGAATGGTGTTGCTCACGGCCGGAAACAGCACATCCGCGGCGGCATTCAGGGGGGAACCGATAAGAATATGTTGAGGATTGAAGATGTTGACCATCATCGCCAGAATCCGGCCAACATGATGACCCACGCTGGCGATGGTGTCGCGCGCCAGACGGTCGCCAGACTGCGCCGCCGCGCACAGCGACTCCAGCGTCAGCGGCTGATTATTGAGCAGGCTGTCGGGCTGGGCCGGCAGACGCTGCGCCGCCAGCGCCAGCAGACTGCCGGTGCTGGCCACGGTCTCCAGACAGCCATGATTACCGCAGTAGCACTGCTGACCATACGGGTCGATCTGAGTATGCCCGATCTCGACCAGCGCCCTGCCACTTTTATGCAGCAGCTGACCGCCACTGATCACCCCGGCTCCCACGGTTTCATCAATCACAATCTGAATCACATCCTGCGCCCCACGTGAGGCACCAAACAACGACTCCGCCAGCGTCCAGGCTGAAATATCGTGCTGCACAAACACCGGTAAGCCGGTTCGCGCCGCCAGCGCATCGCCCAGCGGCATATCGCGCACCTCATAACCCGGTAGCCGATGCACCACACCTGACGCGGCGTTGATCAGCCCTGGCAATGTAATGGCAATGGCCGTGAGGCGTTCCAGCTTCTTCTGATGACGAATAAAGAAGGCATCAACCTGTTCAATCAGCGCGGTAAGTAACGGCTGAGCAGACTCATCAGGCAGCGGCAGGCTCTCTTCCACCAGTTCCTTGCTGCTGAGATCGCGCAGCGTAAACGTCATGGCACCGCGATGCAGGCGAATAGCCAGATAATGCCAGGCGTCGGTATCCAGTATCAGGCCTATCGCCGGACGACCACGACTGCCGGGATCCTGAAACTCGGTCTCCTGCACTAAATGTGCGTCCAGCATTTCACGCACAATTTTGGTAATGCTGGCCGGAGCAAGCTGGGCACGGCGGGAAAGTTCGATACGCGAAATGGGACCATAACGGTCAATTAATCGATATACGACACCTGCATTAGTCTGCTTGATCTGGTCAATGTGGCCAGGTTGACTGTCCGGATTCACAACCCTGCTCCCGGTTATTTTCGCGCTTCTAAATAAACATGCGCCATGGTGAGCCAGATCCGGCGACAGCGTCAAATATTTGATTAGAAATGTGATTTATCGCACAGATTGATGCGGTGTTGCCCGCGCATCAGGGCCGGTTTCGCCGCAGCAACGCCATCATGTTTTCCATCTGCGCATTTATTTCGCGTCCGGCTGACCAGACCAGCCACAGCTCTGAAATGGCATCCTCTTCCGTTAAGGGCAACCAGACCAGATCGGCCAGCCGCGCCCGTCGAAATGAGGCAGGCAGAATGGAAACGCCTAACCCGGTTGCCACCAGCCCCAGTATGGTCATCGCCTCACCCACTTCCTGGGTAATAAAGGGCTTGATATGGTAGCGGTGCAGCAGCGCCAGAATATCGCTGTAGAGCGCGGTTCCGCCCTGAGGATCAAAAAAGACAAAGGGTTCCGCCGCCAGAGCAGTGACAGAGATTTTATCGGCGTCAGCCAGCGGATGCGCCTTATGCACCACGGCATAAAGCGGCTCACTCAGCAGCAGCTGATGACGCAGATCGGCGGGCAGCGGCGTGTTGCGCATCACGCCAAGATCGAGCCGTCCATCATGAAGCGGTGCGAGCTGCTGGCGGGTATTAATCTCCTGCATCTGAATATGTACCTGCGGCCAGCGCTGACGAAACCGGAATAGCGCGTCAGAGACCACGGCGGTAAACGGGGCCGAGGAGGTAAAGCCAATCCGCAGCTCCCCCTCTTCACCACGATGCAGCCGGGCGGCGCGATCGGCCGCCTGTTCAACCTGCAACAGAATCGCGCGGGCGTCACTCAGCAGTTGCTGTCCGGCAGCGGTAAGCTGCACGCTGCGGTTAGTGCGATTGAACAGCCTTGCGCCCGTTTCTGTTTCCAGCTGAATAATCTGCTGGCTGAGCGGCGGCTGAGAAATGTTCAGACGCTGGGCCGCCCGCCCGAAATGTAACTCTTCCGCCACCGCAACAAAGTAGCGCAGATGACGCAGTTCGATATTCATATCTTAAACGTCTCATTTGAGATTATTAATATATTAGACATCATAATGCCGCTTTCCTAAGCTGACGACAGGTTTTCTAAATTTGAGGAAGATGTGTGAGTCGCTCAACACAGGCTGTCACAGTGGATGAGAATGCGGTCTCTGCGCCGCCAGAGTCTGTTGCCGCTTCAGGTCATATCCGCCGGGATTCGCCACAGTTTATGCGCGTGACGCTGGCGCTTTTCTCCGCCGGGCTGGCGACCTTTGCCCTGCTCTACTGTGTGCAGCCGATTCTGCCGGTGCTGTCACAGCAGTTTGGTATCTCTCCGGCAACCAGCAGCCTGTCACTCTCCATCTCGACCGGCCTGATGGCGCTGGGCCTGCTGGTCACCGGGCCGCTCTCTGATGCTATCGGTCGTAAATCGGTGATGGTCACAGCCCTGATGCTGGCCGCCATCTGCACGCTGGTCTCGGCCACCATGACCAGCTGGCACGGCATTCTGATTATGCGGGCGCTGATGGGGTTGTCGCTGAGTGGCGTGGCGGCGGTCGGCATGACCTACCTCAGCGAGGAGATGGATGCACGCGTCGTCGCCTTTTCCATGGGGTTATATATCAGCGGTAACTCGATAGGCGGGATGAGCGGTCGACTGCTGAGCGGTGTACTGACTGACCTCTTCTCATGGCGACTCGCCGTGGCGGTAATCGGCTGTTTTTCGCTGGCCTCGGCGCTGATGTTCTGGAAGATTCTGCCTGCGTCGCGCCATTTCCGGCCCATTACGCTGCGTCCGCGTAATCTGCTGATTAACTTCCGGCTGCACTGGCGCGATCTAGGTCTTCCCTGGCTGTTTGCCGAAGGGTTCCTGCTGATGGGAGCCTTTGTCACCCTGTTTAACTATATTGGCTACCGTTTACTGGATGCGCCCTGGCATCTCAGCCAGGCTGTGGTCGGGCTGTTATCAGTGGTCTACCTCACCGGCTCCTGGAGTTCGCCTAAAGCGGGCGCGCTGACCAACCGGTTGGGTCGGGGTCCTGTGATGCTGGGTGCTACCGCCATCATGCTGCTGGGTTTGCTGATTACCGCCTTCAACTCCCTCTGGCTGATCCTGCCTGGGATGATGCTGTTCACCGCCGGTTTTTTTGCCGCCCACGCGGTCGCCAGCGGCTGGATTGGCCCCCGGGCGCGCCGGGCACGAGGCCAGGCCTCTTCGCTCTATCTGTTCAGCTACTACGTGGGTTCCAGCGTCGCGGGTACGCTGGGTGGCGTGTTCTGGCATAATTTCGGCTGGATCGGGATTACGTTGTTTATCAGCGTCCTGCTGATCCTGGCGTTACTGGTTGCCTGGCGTCTGCACAGTAAAAAACTCTGAGAACGTCTTCTCATGCCAGGCCTGGCTTCTCCTGCGGGCCTGGCGGTTTATCACAATAAACGCGCTATTCAGAGCCACAGCAAACAAAATGCAGGTTTCCCGCTATAATCGTTTTTATTGTAATAATTCATCTGCTTTGCCTTTTAACACGGCAACAAGGAACGCCTGTGGCTCTCTACTACTACGTCAATAAACAATCAGGATATAACAATAATCATGTGGTTCATGCCGCAGGCTGCCCCCATCTTCCCGACATCGATAACCGTATGTTTCTGGGCAGTTTTTACCATGTGAATGCCGCCATCCTGCAGGCTAAAAAATATTATGCTGGCGCAATCGGCTGTGAAAACTGTTGTCCACTCAAAAATGTTGACCAGCAGGCCACCCAGCTCAGCGTGGCCCTGAAGCACACCCCGTCTTCGCGTTAATCTGATCCACCTGGTAAGGTGGAAAAATTTTTTCCCGCTGCGCTAATTTGTTAAGAATTACCGCTGTTTTCCGTTATGTTAATCTTTCTGATTCTCTTTAATGGAATGCACAATGCGGGATAAGTTTGCGCGCGCTCAGATAGCCCTTCACTGGCTCACCTTTTTACTGGTGGTGACGGCCTACGCCACCATTGAACTGCGCGGTTTTGTACAGCGCGGATCCTGGCAGGGTTATGCCATGATCATTACCCATTTCAGCGCCGGCGCGACCATCCTGGTATTGATGCTTGCCCGCCTCTTTTTACGCACCCGGCATCGCACACCGCCCATTACTCCCGCTCCGCCGCGCTGGCAAACCGGGCTGGCACATCTGACTCATACCCTGCTCTATGCCCTGTTTATCACTCTGCCGATCCTCGGCCTGACATCGCGTTATCTTAAAGGTCGGGAATGGTGGCTGTTTGGCATCAGCATGCCGGTCGCGCCTGAACCTGACTTTGATATGGCGGATATGCTGATTGGCTGGCATGAAACCCTGGCACCGCTGGGTTACTGGCTGATCGGACTGCATGCTGCTGCCGCACTGTTCCATCACTATCTGCTTAAAGACAATACTCTGCTGCGAATGATGCCCGACCGGCGTCGCGGTCAATAACCTCAGGCTATCGCCCTGTGATGGGGCGATAAAAAAATTTCAGCATTAAAAGGCGTTTATAAGGTTTCTCTTCCCGCTTTATTCACTACAATGGTCAGTAATTTGTGACGCAGGTCACTTTCGCTGGATGTTTCTGCCGCATCCGATTCGCTGTACTGACTGACTTGACTCCTCATGCAACCAACTACTGTTTCACGTAAAACTGCCTGGCTACGCGTGGTATTGCTGGCCATCGCCGCCTTTGTATTTAATACCACCGAATTTGTGCCGGTTGGCCTGTTGTCTGACATCGCTGCTGACTTTTCAATGCAGACGGCTGACGTCGGGATCATGCTGACCATCTATGCCTGGGTGGTCGCACTGCTCTCACTGCCGCTGATGCTGCTGACCCGCAATATTGAGCGACGACTGCTGCTGGGTGTGCTGTTCCTGATCTTTATCGTCAGCCACGTACTTTCTACCGTTGCCTGGGATTTCCGGTCGCTGATGGTGTCACGCGTGGGTATCGCCCTGTCTCACGCGGTGTTCTGGTCGATCACCGCCTCGCTGGCGATTCGCGTCGCTCCGGCCGGTAAGAAAACTCAGGCGCTGAGTATGCTGGCAACCGGTACCGCGCTGGCGATGGTGCTGGGCGTGCCGATTGGCCGCGTGGTGGGTCAGTATCTTGGCTGGCGTACGACCTTCGGCGCGATTGGCCTTTCGGCACTGGTGCTGATGATTATGCTGGTGCGCATCCTGCCGCGTCTGCCGAGTGAACATACCGGCTCGCTGAGCAGTGTGCCGATGCTGTTTCGCCGTCCGGCGCTGGTCAGCATGTATCTGCTGGTGACGCTGGTCGTTACCGCGCATTACACCGCTTACAGCTATATCGAGCCCTTTATGCAAACCGTGGCCCATTCCAGTGGCAACTTCACCACCCTGCTACTGCTGCTGTTTGGCTCTGCGGGCATTGTGGGTAGCGTACTGTTCAGCACACTCGGTAATAAGTTTCCCTCCGGACTGCTGATTGCGGCCATCGCGCTGATCACCCTGTGCATGGGCCTGCTGATTTTTGCTGCCGTTCGCCCTGCGGCTATCTCAACGCTGTGCGTTGTCTGGGGAATGGCGATGATGATGATCGGACTGGGTATGCAGGTGCGGGTGCTGTCGCTGGCACCGGATGCCACGGATGTGGCGATGTCGCTGATGTCCGGTATCTACAATATCGGTATCGGCGCGGGTGCGCTGCTGGGTAATCAGGTCAGCCTGCATCTGAGCATGGCGGAAGTTGGCAATGTCGGCGGGATGATTGGCCTGGTGGCGTTACTCTGGTGTGTTTATATCTTCCGTCGTTATCCACAGTTACGCAGTAACGGATAATAAAAAAGGCTTCAGATAAGCGGGTTATCTGAAGCCTGTTCAGGGTTATTTACCGATCACTTTATCTATAAAGAACGGCTGTGCCATGCAGGTTGTTGCTGCCAGAGGTCGAAGTGATGCGGAAAGACTTTGCTCCTGCATCGCTGGCCTTTTCTGACAGCTGCTGCTCCAGCGAAAGCAGATTAGTACTGCCCGTTGCGCTGATAACACCGATTTTTTGCTGATCCAGCGGTGTGCTGCTGACCTGCTGGGCCGCTACGCTGGCAAATGACAGACCGCTTAGCACAGCCGCCACGACCATCATATTGATACTTTTCATAACGAACCCCTTCTCACTTATTCTGTTGAAATCAAAATTACTGATAAATCACAGCCGTGCCGTGCAGTTTGTTCTGGCCGCTGGTTGAGGTGATGCGGAACGATTTCGCACCCGCTTCATCCGCTTTAGCACTCAGCTGCGCTTCAACAGAAGACAGATTGGTGCCGCCCAGTACAGAGATGGTGCCAACTGGCTGCTGATTAACAGGTTCGCTGGTCACCAGGTCAGCGGCAGATGCGCCAAAAGTCAGAGTAGTCAGTGCCAGTGCTGCCAGGGTGATTTTGATGTTTTTCATAATAATCTCTCTATTCAATATTGAAATTCGGTTGGTCTGAATGGGTTGTCACTATTTAATTAATGACCGTTAAACAAATGATAGACCCCGATACGGTTTGTCGTCAACATTTATTTAATGAGCGTTATTTTATTCGCGGAGTGGCGTGATTATGGGCTTCAGCCTCTTTTCTGACTTAACCTAAGGGGCTGTAATAATGCGCTGGCGCACAAAATGGCAACCCTTGTCGGCGGCATCCACGCCAGGCCTTGCACATTTTTATAATGATCGGTAATTTAATAGGGTGTTTTACTGTCAGTGAGGGTGTATGAGTCAGGTTCAGGATTGCGATGTAAAGAAATGCCGCGGCCGACCAAAAGTGTTCGATCGCGAAGCAGCGCTCGATAAAGCTCTGACCCTGTTCTGGACGCACGGTTACGAGGGAACTTCTCTGGCCGATCTGGTGGCCGCAACCGGCGCGAAAGCGCCAACCCTCTACGCCGAGTTTGTTAATAAAGAGGGACTGTTTCGCGCGGCGATGGAGCGCTATGTGGAGAAGTTCAGTGCATGGCGTGAAGCGGCATTGGGCGATGACCAGTTACCGGTGGATCGGGCTATTGAAGCCTATTTCCGCGCCACCGCGGCCTGTTTTACCGAACGCGACTCTCCCGGCGGCTGTTTCTTTATCTGCACCTCGACCGCCCTGTCGGCGGCTTCAGCAGAGATTGCCACCATGCTGCAACAGCAGCATCAGTCGCAGGAGCATGTGTTAAAGGATTTTCTGCTGGCGCGTCAGCAGCGTGGTGAACTGAGTGCGTCAGTAAACATTTCCGCGCTGTCACGTTATCTGAGTTGTATGCTGCAGGGCATGTCGGTGCGGGCGCGTGAAGGCGTTGAGCGTGACGATCTGGAGAGCATTATTGATACGCTGATGGCGATGTGGCCGACACTCACCGGCCTGTGTCAGGCTAAGCGTTAAAAATATCAGGGCGGCGATGCCGCCCTTTTCATCTTTTATTCCCGATTTTATTCCAGAAAGAAAACCGGTTTTAACGGCTCACTGATCGGGCTGTTATCTGCATTCGACGGCATCAGATCTTTCATTGATGCCCACCAGCGCTGACAGACCTCCGTTTCTGCCACCGCGTTCCAGCGCTCCTCAGATTCAATCTCAACACTGGCGAACAGCAGATGCCGCTCGGCGTCCAGCCAGATGGCATAGTTGTGCGCGCCGTGCGCTTTCAGGGTTTCGGCCAGTTCTGGCCAGATCGGTGAGTGCCGACGCTCATACTCTGCATGGCAATAAGGATTCACCTGCATCACAAAGGCTTTACGCAGCATTAGCAGGCCCTGCATCCAGCGCCGGTTGCCACGGCTTCACACCAAAGCGCTCACCCAATGCAACCAGCTGTTCTGTGGTGATACTCTGACGAATACCGCCCATCGACAGCACTTTGACGATCACTTCTGACGATTTCTCCGCCGTATCAATCAGACCAAAAGTCTCATCGAGTGTCGGGCCCGTGCCAAAGACACCGTGGAATGGCCACATCACAAGGGTATGTGACTGCATCTGTCCGGCGGTCGCGGTGCCGATTTCATCGGTGCCGGGTACCATCCAGGGTAAAACACCCACACCGTCCGGGAACACCACCAGACATTCGGTACTCCCTTCCCACAGCAGACGGGTAAAGCGGGCGGAATCCATCTCAATCACATAGCTTAAGGCCATAAAGTTGGTGGCGTGACAGTGCATGATCACCCGGTCTGCACCCTTGCTGACCGCTTTACGCACCGCATGAGACTGAAAGTGTGACGCCAGTTCAGAGGTCGGCAAACCGCCATTCGACAGGCCCCAGTGAATTTTATAAGAGAGCCCTTTGTCATCGACCTGCAGCAGTGCCAGACAATCCGCCGGATCAAGCTGGACATTACGCATGAATTTTCCTGACCCGGTCACCAGAAACCAGTCGTTCGCCAGCGCCGGCGCGGGTTGTGTCAGCTCAATACAGCGCGGTTGCAGGCAGAAATCAGCGGCAAAAGGTTTAACCTCCTCTTCCAGCAGACGCAGGCTGACGTTGCCGCCGTTACGTTCGTCCCAGCCCTTCAGCCACATATCGCTGGTTGCTTTGACCATTCCCTTAACAAACCCGGAAGAAAGAATGCTTTGCATAGTGAAATCCTTAACGTTGGCTCAAAATCTGTTGTTCATAATGGCGGACGTCGCCTAACCAGCTGGCATCAGCCGGGACGTCATGGCGCAGGCACCAGGCTTCCCATACCGCCTGCCACGGCAATGATTTTTGCTCTTCCAGCAGCGTCAGCCGCGCGGTGTAATCACCCTCGTTCTCGGCCTGGCGCAGACGATCGGTTGGCTCCAGCAGAGCACGCAGCAGCGCTTTTTTAGTGTTACGGGTGCCGATAACCCAGGCGGCAATCCGGTTGATAGAGGCGTCGAAGAAATCGAGTCCGATATGCACTTTGTCGAACAGCTGATGGCGGACGATCTCACTGGCGATCGCCTGAGTTTCATCATCCAGCAGCACCACATGGTCGCTGTCCCAGCGCACCGGGCGACTGACGTGCAGCAGCAGACGCGGCACATAGAGCATCGCGGCAGAAATTTTGTCGGAGATCACTTCGGTGGGATGAAAATGTCCCGCATCCAGGCATAGTGCCGTCTGGCGGCTGGCGGCGTAACCAAGATAAAACTCATTGGAGCCCACGGTGTAGCTCTCTGCGCCAATGCCAAACAGCTTGCTCTCAACCGCGTCAATATGATGCTGCGGATTCAGTTTTTCTGAGATGACCTCATCCAGTGCGCTCATCAGACGCTGACGCGGGGCCAGTCGATCCACGGTAATATCTTTCATGCCGTCCGGCACCCAGATATTCATCACTGACGGCGTGCCAAGCTGCTCACCAAACGAAGCGGAGATGCGGCGACTCGCTTTGCAGTGATCGATCCAGAACTGACGCACGGTTTTATCACTGTGCGACAGCGTAAAACCGTCGGCACTCATCGGATGCGAGAAGCAGCTGGGGTTAAAATCCAGCCCTAAGTTGTGCTCTTTCGCCCAGGCGACCCAGTTGGCGAAATGGGCAGGTTCAATCGCATCCCGATCGACTGGCTTGTCACTTTCCAGATAGATAGCGTGCAGGTTCAGACGTTTTGCGCCTGGGATCAGAGACATCGCCTTGTCGATATCGCTGCGCAATTCACTGGCATTGCGTGCCCGCCCCGGATAGTTGCCGGTCGCCTGGATGCCGCCAGTCAATGCGCCCTGTGGGTTCTCAAAGCCCCGGACATCGTCCCCCTGCCAGCAGTGCATCGAGACAGGAATGCTGTCCAGCTGGCGAATGGCCTGTTCAACATCAACTCCATTGTCAGCGTAGCGTTGTTTAGCCAGTTCAAAAGCCTGTTCAATCTGCTTAGTCATAAGCGGGTTCCTTAGCGGGTTGACTCAGCGTCGCGAAGCGTGCCTGACTGGCACTGAAGACGCTGTGAGTTTGCGGTTCGAATTTTTCCAGTGGGAAGTTGTTGATGACGCTGCAGCGGAAATCAGCCACATCGATCAGTTCGCCAAGTGCAATCAGCTGGCAACCAACGTTACCCAGCGTGGAGGCTTCAACCGGACCTGCCAGCACCGGAATCTGGCAGGCATCGGCACAGAGCTGGTTAAGAAAACGGTTCTGACTGCCGCCCCCTACCACGTGAAGCTGGCTGAAAGGTTTGCCTCGCAGCTCTGCCAGCTCCTGGATCACCTCGCGATAGAGCAGTGCCAGGCTGTCAAATATGCAGCGTGCCAGCGCGGCGGCAGATTGTGGCACCGGCATTCCCTGCTCTGCGCAGGCGTTCTGAATTTCGTTAACCATGCTGTCGGGATTGATGAAACGCGCATCGTTAGGATTGATCAGTGAAACACAGGCGGGCTGGCGGGCCGTCTGATCAATCAGTGCGCTGAGATCGTCAATCTGAAGTTCACCGCAGATGCGCTGCAACAGCCATAAGCCCATGATATTTTTCAGTACGCGGTAGCCTTCTGCGCCGCCCTCATTGGTGATATTGGCGCGTAACGCGGCATCGCAGGCATAAGGCTGCAAACTTTCAAAGCCCATCAGCGACCAGGTTCCGGAACTGAGATAGGCCGCATCGTCCTGCATCAGCGGCGTTGCCAGAACCGCGCTGGCGGTGTCGTGGGTGGCGACGGCAATCACCGGGACCGGGACACCCGCGCTATTGACCCAGTGGCCGACGGTGTTGCCCGATGCCTGCGGCTGACCGAACCATTCAGGAGCAACGCCCGCCCAGGCGAGCAGCTCACGATCCCATTCGCCGCTGTGAATATTGAGCATTTGCGTGGTGGTGGCGTTGGTGTATTCCCAGTTGAGATTACCGGTCAGGCGATAATGCAGATAGTCCGGCATCATCAGCGCATGCGCCACGCGGGCCTGCCAGTCGGGCTGCTGCTGATGCAGGGCGCGCATCTGATAGAGCGTATTGAATGGCAGAAACTGAATGCCGGTTCGGGCGTAGATGGCACTGCGGCTCAGTTCGTGCTGCGCCTGCTCCATCAGGCCGTGGGTGCGCGCATCGCGGTAGCTGACCGCCTCACCCACCGGCTCGCCCTCTGCATCCAGCAGCACCATATCAACGCCCCAGGTGTCGATACCGATACTGTCTGGCACAATCTTCTCTTCATCTAACTGAGCCAGCCCGGCGCGTATCTCCTGCTCAAGCATCGTCAGATCCCAGCAGTCATAACCGGCACGACGCTGGCGCTTATTTTTAAAGCGCCGGACCTCACGAAGCGCGAGCTGGCGCTGCGCAGCATCCCAGCTTGCGAGCATGACGCGCCCGCTGGATGCCCCGAGATCAATAGCAACAATGTTTCTCCTGGTCATGGCGACTTTTCCCTGTGATTGAGTGGTCATAGAGTAAAAACCTGGCCGGTTAAAGACCTTCCCCGGAGTGCCAGCGGCTGATAAGCCCTGGCAGACTTGCAAAGAACTTCGTGAGAGAGATCACAGAGGCGAAAGGCGGGAGGATGTGACCCCTGCCGCAAATCTGTTAACTGCTGAGGATTTCTTGAAAAATCAGCATGATTCCTGCTGAGTCAGGCTGAAAATTCAAGGTAAGGTTAGAGCGTGCTGATTAGACTGCGTTACGGTTTTGTTAAGCAGCGAGAGATGACCATGACCATATTGCACAGTGCGGATTTTTTCCCCGAAGGCGATTACGCCATTGCGATTGAACCCCGCGTACCCCAGGCCGCCTTCCCGGAACATCATCATGATTTCCATGAAATTGTGCTGGTTGAGCAAGGCTCTGGCATTCATGTGTTTAATGGTCAGCCACAAACGCTGTGCGCCGGTTGCGTCTGCTTTGTGCGCGATCACGATCGTCATCTTTATGAGCAGACCGACAACCTTTGTCTGACCAACGTGCTTTATCGCAGCCCCGGCGCGTTTCGCTTTCTCTCCGGGTTACAGGCTTTACTGCCCTGCGATCAGGACGGGCAATATGCTTCCCACTGGCGCATCAATCAAAAAGTGATGACGCAGGCGCTGAGTGTGGCGGCGCAGATGCAGCCGGATGATACCTGGTCGATGGAAAAACAGGCGCGTCAGGAACAGCTCTTTTTACAGTTGCTGGTGCTGTTGCGTGAGGCGTGCATTGACGGACAGAGTCAGGATCAGGAGGCGCGGCTGCATCGTCTGCTCGACTGGCTGGGTGAGCATTACAGTGATGAGATTATCTGGGATGAACTGGCGGATCGCTTCTCCCTGTCGCTGCGTACCCTGCATCGGCAAATGAAGCAGCAAACCGGCAGCACGCCGCAGCGCTACCTGAACCGTGTGCGGCTGTTGCAGGCCCGTCATCTGCTGCGTCACAGTGATATGCGAATTACCGATATCGCCTTCCAGTGTGGATTTGGGGACAGCAACCATTTCTCAACCCTGTTCAGGCGCGAATTTGGCTGCGCACCGCGAGCGGAGCGCCAGCAGATGATGTAAAGGAGCCAATCATGGCATTGATACTCAGTCGGGATGACTATTTTCCCGCCACTACTCTACCGGTGGCGGTCGCCGAAAGGATGCCACAACCCTCTTTCCCGCCGCATCGACACGAGTTCAGTGAAATCGTGATTGTCTGGCGCGGCAATGGCCTGCACGTCCTCAACGATCGCCCCTGGCTGATTACCTGTGGCGACGTTTTTTATATCCGCGACAGTGACTGCCACAGCTACGACAGCGTTAACGATCTGGTGCTGGATAATATCCTCTACTGTCGTGACCGCTTTGGCCTTGCTCTTGACTGGAATCAGCTGCTGCCGCAACAGGGACCGGATGCGCCAGGCGGCTGGCGGCTGACCACGCGAGGGATGGCGCTGGCCCGGGGAGTGATCAGCCAGCTGGAGCGTGAAAGCCGCAAAAGCGACCCCCTTTCAGTTCAGCTCTCGGAGGCGCTGTTTTTACAGCTGGCGCTGATTCTGCGCCGCCACGGCTACGCGGCCGACCGCCCCTGGGCGTTGCCGGAGGGGGAACAGCTCGATCTGCTGATGTCAGCGTTACAGGGTGCGATTGCCCGCCCCTTTGATCTCGCGGAGTTTTGTCAGCTGAACCAGCTCAGCGAACGGGCGCTGAGGCAGCTTTTCCGTCAGCAGACCGGGATGACTATCGGTCATTACCTGCGTCAGCTGCAGCTCTGTCAGGCAAAATATCTGCTGCGCACCCAGGATTGTCTGATTAGCGAGGTTGCCGCCCGCTGCGGCTTTGATGACAGTAACTATTTTTCGGTGGTCTTCACCCGTGACACCGGTTTACCTCCCAGCGCCTGGCGACAGCAATTTATCGCGCCACGCCAGGCGCTGAAAAGTGCCACGTCTTAATAAAACGGGCCTTCATTGAACGCTGTCGAGCAATTTACTGCACAAAAGCAGCAATAAATCAGCTAAAAGGCGCAGGGAACACGCTCAGAAGAGGAAAGCGTCCCGCACCATGGACAAAAACGCCGGGAGCGTTTTTGAACAACGCAACGCGTTGGCCCGGCTACGGGCGCATTTCAGGGATGAGGTGCGTAATCGTGCGGGCCGGGCATGCCATGGATGGCGGCTTTTGCGTCTTTCCGATCTGACCGTGTTCCCTGAGCGGGCACGATCTGACCGCCATTCTGCTAACGCTAAGGGCCTGCATAGCAGGCCCGTTCTGTATTAAAACAGCGTCTCTGTATTCGCGATCAGGCCGCCATGCCAAGTCCCACAATATTAGCGGCAATGATAATCACCACACAGCCGATTGATAACACGCTGACCGGGCGGCGTCCCGCAGACTTCCACTCCTTCATCAGCAGCCCCACCAGACCACCACACAGGACGTATAGACTCATGTGCAGCATCCAGCTGACATAGTCATACTGCGCCGGGATTCTGGCATGGCCCCAGGCATAGAAGAAGAACTGCAGATACCACATTGTGCCGCCGAGCACCGCAAAAGCGGTATTGGTAATCAGCAGCGACTTCCCGACCGAGAAGTCTTTACGCACCGACAGCTCTGGCCGGGTGGCCAGCCGCCAGAAACAGAAGGCCAGATTAACCAGTGCCCCGCCGCCCATAATGATCACGTAGCTGGGCAGAGCTACATATAGCGGATCGATGCCAAGATTAGCGGCGGCCTGATGCATGGGTTTAGCCGCATCCATGGCAAAGGACATACCCGCCGAGAAGATGCCGCACATCACCGCCAGCACCAGTCCTTTTCTGAGATTAAACTCTTCTGCGTTAATCCCCAGCGCCCGCTCCTTTAACAGCCCGGCACGCGACACAATCCCGACGCCAATCAGTGCCACCAGTACGCCCAGCAGGGTTAACCGGCCACCCGCCGACGCGAAGAGCTCACCAAAGCGCCCCTGCAGAAGCGGTGTCATCAGCGTGCCGACCACCAGGGTAATGCCAATCGCGATACCGATTCCCATCGACATGCCGAGATAACGCATGGTCAGGCCGTAGTTGATATTGCCTATGCCCCACATCGCGCCAAACAGAAATACCGGCGTCAGTTGCGAAAGCGAGAAGCTGCTGTAATAGGCCATAAAATCTGGCAGTAAAATGGCACTTACCGCCCACGGCAGGATCAGCCACGACATCAGGCCACCGATCGACCACATGGTTTCCCATGACCATCTTTTCACCTGTTTAAAAGGCGCGTAGAAACACGCGGCGCTGGCAGCTCCGACAAAATGCCAGAAGATACCCGCAATAATGGCACTGTTCATTGTTATTCCCCGGTTAGGTTGAGGCCTGTCGGAAACCTGTCTGCTTCCGCTCAGCAGGCAGTCTACGTTCAGCAGGAATTCCTCAGCCTTTGGATAAATGCCGGAAGCCACAGTGAAGTGGCAATATTTACCCGTTGTGCCCATCAGGGATCACAATTTCACCGTTGTCAGAAAACCGGACGATTAGTTAAGTAAGTAACTTATTATTCAATGTTTTTTTCATTTTTGCTGTGTGGCGCAGCACAATTCTGATCTGACTGCCATTCACAAGGGAAGGTTGGCAAATGTGCAAAGAAGCCTTTCATTAACGCGGGCAAGGTCGTATAAACTGGGGAAAATTGATCGGATCAGGGAATGGGATGACGACAAAGTGGTTAACGCTGTTTCTTTCGCAGTCAGTCAGCCAGGTCATGCTGGATGATCTGCGCGCGATATTACCTGCAGATGCGATAAAGGTGTTTGTGAATGGCCTGGATGAAACCCACTATGCCACCCTTGAGTGTGTGCAGGCGGATCAGCATTGCGCCCTGATCGCCTCAGCGATAGTGGTCTGGCGTCAGCTCGGACATGTTCACCATATTCTCTATAAAAAAGGTGAGGTGTTGCGGGAGGAAAATGATGCAACGCAGTTCCAGCTGTTCACTCTGCTGAAAACCCACCGCGCTGTACTGCAGATCTCATGATAAGATCGCAGCCCCTGAAATCGCTGTTTGCAGCAGGTAAATTATGAGAATTGGAATTCTGTTTCCGATCGCCATCATTGTGGCGGGCGTGGGCTTTCTGGCGTGGTTTATTGGCAGTGGCCTGGCGATGCCAGGCTCCTGAGGATCAGCGCAACTGACTGTCTTTACTGCCCCGACGGTTATATAAACTGCTGGTCTGCTGCTGCTTGTCGATTTTTTCCTGACACGCCACACAATAGTGCACGCCTTTAAGCGCCTGACGACGCGCTTCGGGGATCGGCTCGCCGCAGAGCTCGCATTCGGTGGCGCTTTCGCCCTGTCCGATCGACTGTCTTACCCGCTCAATGCCATCATTGACGGTGCTATCGATCTGTTCCTGTACTGCGCCTTCTGACGCCCATCCATTTGCCATGATTTAACCCCTTTATTACCACTTCACTCCTTTAAATCTACAACATATTGACGTTTTTGCCGCAGAACTCACCGATATCTGTGATTGGCTGCCAGCCGCTCCCGGCAGCTGGCAATCAGCTAAAGGTAGCCCTGAGCAATCTGTTTCACCCTGTTATCACATTACTGCAACGTATCGATAGCGGAGAGCTAAGCGAATGACAACACATCATCAACATTTCATTAATGGCGAATTTGTAGCCCATCAGGGTGACCGGTGGATTGAAGTGATCAATCCGTCCACGGAGGCGTTGCTGTCCCGTATTCCCCAGGGCAGTCGTCAGGATGCCAGCCTTGCTATCAGCGCCGCAGAAGTGGCTCAGCCTGGATGGGAAGCGCTGCCTGCAGTAGAGCGCGGCGTCTGGCTGCACAAAATTGCCACCGCCATCCGCCAGCGTGAGCCTGAACTGACGGCAACCATTGTGGCTGAGGGTGGAAAAACCCAGGGGCTGGCGAAGACCGAAGTGATGTTCACCGCCGACTACCTCGATTACATGGCGGAGTGGGCGCGGCGCTATGAAGGTGAGATCATCAACAGTGACCGCCCCAACGAAAATATCTTCCTGTTTAAAAAAGCGATCGGCGTAACTACCGGAATACTGCCGTGGAATTTCCCCTTCTTCCTCATTGCCCGCAAAGCGGCACCGGCCCTGATCACCGGAAACACCATCGTGATCAAACCCAGTGAGCTGACACCGAATAATGCGGCACTTTTTGCCGACATCATACAAAAGCTGGGTCTGCCTGCTGGCGTCATTAACTTTGTTTATGGTCTGGGACCGGAAGTGGGACAGGAGCTGGCGGCAAATCCTAAGGTCGGTCTGGTGAGTCTGACCGGAAGCGTCGGTGCGGGCATTGCCACCATGGAAGCCGCGGCTAAAAATGTCACCAAAGTGTCGCTGGAACTGGGTGGCAAAGCCCCTGCCATCGTGATGGATGATGCCGACCTCGAGCTGGCTGTGCGGGCGGTCGTCAGCTCGCGGATCATTAACAGCGGACAGGTCTGCAATTGCGTAGAGCGGCTCTATGTGCAGGAAGGCATTTACGATCGTTTTATCAGCGCACTGACCGCCGCGTTTCAGCAGGTGACATTTGGCGACCCGGCCGAACGCAGCGATATCGATATGGGTCCGCTGATTAATGCCGCAGCACGGGATCGGGTGGAGCAGAAGGTGGCAGAGGCCGTCGCCGCAGGGGCGAAAGTGGTTCTGGGCGGCAAGCGCGCCGGAGACAGAGGCTTCTTTTTCCAACCCACCTTGCTGACTGAGGTGCGCCAGGAGATGGCGATTATGCAGGAGGAGATTTTTGGCCCGGTTCTGCCGGTGATGAGTTTTAAAACGCTTGACGAGGCGATTACGCTGGCCAACGACTGCGAGTATGGGCTGACCTCCTCGATTTATACGCAGAATCTGAATACCACCATGACCGCGCTGCGAAAGCTGAAGTTCGGCGAAACCTATGTTAACCGTGAAAACTTCGAAGCGATGCAGGGATTTCATGCCGGGTGGCGTAAATCGGGTGTCGGCGGTGCCGATGGAAAACATGGTCTGGAGGAGTATCTGCAGACCCATGTTGCCTATTTACAGTTCAGTTAATCACTGGCTCGATCTTACCGCCTCCCGTACCTGACGTTGTCAGTACCAGATTGGGCCAGTAATCGGCCCACTCTGTTATGCCACCCGCTTACTGCAGCGCAGCAGCGCGATACCACTCAGCACCGCCACGGCCATCAGGTAGTATCCAGGCGCCAGACTACTGCCGGTGGCGGCAATCAGCATGCTGCAAATCAGCGGTGCAAACCCGCCAAATACCGTCACGGCCACGTTGTAGCTGATCGCCATGCCGCTGGCGCGCGTGGTCGCCGGGAAGAGATCGGCCATCACCGACGGCACCGTGGAGAAATAGACCGACTTGAGTAGCGCCATCCACGCCACCAGCAGGATCAGCGTGGTGGGCGTAGTGTGATCGACCATCCATTTGAAGGCGGGATAGATGGTGACCATCAACAGCAGCAGCGATCCCCACATCAGCGGCAATCGGCCAATCCGCTCCGCCCACAATCCCATTATGGGCGTCACCACCGTCAGGATAATCCCTGCGACCAGCGTGGCGGTGAAGGCCACTGACCCCGGCAGATGCAGCGTTTTGGTGGCGTAGGTCGGAATGTAATTGAGCATGTAGTTGACCGCGGTCGAGATCACCATCACCCCAATCGCCAGGGTGATCAGCGCTTTCTGCCGCCCGAACAGCGTTTTCAGCGGTGCGGCTTCCTTCTCCTGCGTCGCAAAGCTGGCGGGCTCCTGCACGTGACGGCGAATGTAGATCCCCAGCGGTCCAATCAGTAAGCCGAAAGCAAACGGGATACGCCAGCCCCACGCCTGAATCTCGCTTTCGCTCAGCCAGTGTGTCAGCCCCAGGCCGAACGCCGATGCCATCAGAGTACTGGCGCCCTGTGTGGCGAACTGCCAGCTGGCGATAAAGGCTTTGCGCTCGGGAAAGTGCTCTACCAGGAAAGCGGTGGAACTGCCAAACTCGCCCCCGGCAGAGAAGCCCTGAATCAGGCGCGCCAGGATAATCAGCAGCGGCGCCGCCAGACCAATAGTGGCGTAACCCGGCATAAAGGTAATGATCGCCCCGCCCAGCATCATCAGATTGATTGAGAGCAGCAGCGCTTTTTTACGGCCATGACGGTCGGCATAGTTGCCCAGCACGATGGCACCCAGCGGACGGATCAGGAATGAGATGCCGAAGCTGCCGAAGGTCAGCAGTAGCGACACCGACGGATCGCTGACCGGAAAGAAGACGTGCGCGATGTAGCTGGCGAAGAAGCCATACACCGCGATGTCGAACCACTCCAGCGCGTTACCAATGCAGGTAGCGAACAGCGTTTTGTGCAGGCTCGGTTTCACCTGCGGAGTACTCTGTGCGATGCTGCTCATTGTTCACCTCTCCGCCACTGATGGTGGCGCGACATCAGTTGTTCGCCCTCTTCACCCAGTTGCCAGAAAAGGCGGGTCATGATCGCCAGCCCTTCACGTGCAACAGAGGTGAGCATGTGTTCGTTAACGCCGTGCTGGCCGCAGGCCGGATAGGAATGGGGCACCCATAGCGTCGGGAGGCCGAGGATATCGGCAAATACCTCATTGGGCAGTGAACCGCCGAGATTGGGCAACAGCGCCGGTTTTTTACCGCTGCTGCGGGCCAGCGTGTCCAGCGCCCAGGCCACCAGCGGATCCTGCGGATCGAGTCGCGTTGCAGGTGAACCGCGCATAAACTCTACGCTGACGTTATCGAAGCCGTGCTGATGCAGGTGACTTTCGACATGCCGGACCAGATTTTCCCAGTCGGTGCCGACCACAAATCGCAGCTGACACACCGCCGTGGCGCTGCCGGGAATGGCGTTCATCGGGCGTGCCGGGTTACCGGTTTCAAACGCCAGCACCTCCAGCGTGTTCCAGCCATAAAGACGCTCCGCAGGCGTCAGACCCGGCTCGCCCCAGCCGTCGGCCAGCGCCGGATCGCCCGGCATTCCGCCCACCTCGATATCACTGAGGATGGCGCGCACCGCATCGGTCAGGGAGTCCGGTTTCAGCGCGGCGACCTGCAATACACCCTGTGCATTCACCAGGCAGGCGAGCGCATTCGCCAGCTGGGTGCCGGGATTACTCAGCAGTCCGCCCCAGTTGCCGGAGTGATAGGCGTTGTCGCGCGCCCTGATAGTCAGACGAAAGTTCGCCGCGCCACGCGAACCCAGGAACAGTGTCGGCCGCACCGCGTTCAGTCGCGGGCCATCAGAGGCGATAAAGAGGTCGGCCTGTAACAGCGCCCGCTGCTGCTGACAAATCTCCGCCAGCCCCGGTGAACTGATCTCTTCACCCATTTCAAACAAAATTTTGCAGTTGAAGCCCAGTGCGCCACCGCGTGCCTGCCACACCTGCTCCAGCGCCGCGAGATTGATGCAGTGCTGGCCTTTGTTGTCCGCACTGCCGCGCCCATACAGGCGGTCATCTTCAGCCGTGAGTTGCCACGGTGATAAACCGTCGCGCCAGTTCTCATCGTCGCCGAACACCACATCGCCGTGGCCATAGCAGAGCAGCGTCGGTCTGGAGGGATCTTCAATGAGCGTGGCGATCAGAAACGGCGGGCTGCCGGGCTGCGGATTCTCAAACGGGTGCAGCGTAAAGCCCATCGCCGCCAGCTGCGGGCCGATCTCCTGCTGCAGATAGATCTCAAGCTCCACCTGCCTGCTGGCGTGCTGGCTTTCGGTCACGCAGGAAATTCGTCGTGCCAGCAGCTGCTGAAACTCGCCACTGTCGAAATAGTGCATCGCCTGGTCAACGGTCTGTTGCTCTGTCATGTTTGCCCTGTCTGTTCTTTTTATCGTGCTTTATCTTTGACAAACTTCTCTCTTTGCCACAATTATTAATTTATCGAGTGAGCCTTGCTTTTAAAGCAAGCCACGCCTGCCCTTTTATGATGCGTTTTGCCGGAGTGACCATGTTAAGCAGTGAGATCCGCTATTTCCTGGCGGTCGTACAGTGCGGATCGCTCAGCGCCGCCAGCGAGCAGCTCTTTGTGGCGGTGTCGGCGATTAGTCGCCAGATCCAGCGCCTGGAAACGCAGGTGGGTGTGCCGCTGTTTGAGCGGCATGCACGCGGTATGGTATTGAACGAAGCGGGTGAAATATTCGCGCATCATGTGCGCAAGAGTCAGCTCGATATGGAATATGCGCTGGCGGAGATTAAAGGGCTGAAAGCAATACGCCGCAGCCTGATCCGCATCGCCTGCACCGACGGAATGGCGTTCAGTTTGCTGCCGGGTCTGCTGGCGGAGTTCCGTCAGGCCAATCCCGGCGTGCTGTTTGCGCTTAATGTGACGCACTCGCAGGGCGTGGCGGCATGCGTCAGGGCTGGGGAATGCGATGTTGCGCTGCAGTTCAGTCTGCAACCGGAGCGCAGCGTTGAGGTGCTCGGCTCGTGGCCGGCGCCGGTGTTACTGGCGATGCATCAGTCGCATCCGCTGGCATCGCGTCAGGTGACGCTAGCCGATCTGCATGGCTGGCCGCTGGCGTTGCCAGGTCAGCATACTACCGTGCGGCAGTTGTTTGACCTCTCCTGTCAGATGAACGACTGCGTGGTCGAGCCGGTGCTGACCTGCGACTATTTCGCTACGCTCTACCACTTTTTGCTGCATACCCCGCAGGCAGTAACCATTTGCAGTGCGTTTACCCTGTTGTTTGAGCGCGACACGCAAAATCTGGTGTTGCGTTCGATGGGGGTGGATCAGCTGAGTCAGCGAACGTTGCAGCTTCAGACGGTGTCCGGCCGCCAGCGGAATGCGGCGCTGACGCTGTTTCTGCAGTTTTTGCATGAGCGGCTGACGGAGATGGATCAGCAGGTGAGGATGAGATGAGAGGTACAGGCTTAAAGGAGTTTGGTTGTTAAAGTCTGCGCTGGATGGCTGTCAGATAGTGCTGGCTTAGGAAACACGACCCGATCGGAAAGTCGCAACAGCCGCCATCCATGGCATGCTCGGCCCACGCGATTACGCACCTCATCCCTGAGGTGCGCCCGTAGCCGGGCCAACGCGTTGCGTTGTTCAAAAACGCTCCCGGCGTTTTTATCCGGGCGGCGGGACGCTTTCCTCTTCGGGTCATGTTCCCTTCGCGTTGAGCTTATTTATTGCTGTCAGTTCTTTTTTGAGCTGAGCCAGACAGCACAGGCCCACAGAGGTATGGGCCTGTAAAGATAGCTGTGACCGCTTACTGCTTAATATCAACCTGATAGAAGATGTGCTTGCCGAACGGATCGACCTGATAGCCGCTGACCGATTTGCGCACCGGCTCGAAGATGGTGGAGTGCGCAATCATCACGGCGGGCATCTGGTCATGCATTATCTGCTGCGCCTGCAGATAGAGCGCAGTGCGTTTGCCCTGATCCGGCTCGGCGCGGGCTTCGGTGATTAACTTCTCGAACGGCTGATAGCACCATTTTGAAGAGTTAGAACCGCCCTGTGCAGAGGTGCAGCTGTAGAGCGGGCCAAAGAAGTTATCCGGGTCGCCGGTTGCGGTGGTCCAGCCCATCAGCGCGGCCTGATGCTCGCCGCTGCGCACGCGTTTCAGGTATTCACCCCACTCATAGCTGACGATATTGGCTTTAATGCCGACTTTGGCCCAGTCCGACTGAATCATTTCCGCCATGCGGCGTGCATTCGGGTTGTAAGGCCGCTGCACCGGCATCGCCCAGAGCGCAATCTCGGTGCCCGGTTTGACGCCGGCCTGTTGCAGCAACGCTTTGGCCTGCTCCGGATCGTAGTCGTAATCTTTCAGATCTTTGTCCGCGCTCCAGACGTCCGGCGGCAGGATATTTTTCGCGACCGTACCGGTGCCTTTAAATATCGCCTCGATGATCGCCGGTTTGTTGATCGCCATCGCCAGCGCCTGCCGCACTTTGACGTTGTCGGTTGGCGCTTTGGTGGTGTTAAACGCCAGGAAGCCGGTGTTCAGACCCGCCTTCTGTTCCAGGGTGATATCCGGGTTGGCGCGCATTTTGTCGAGATCGGCGGGGTTCGGGAATGGCATCACCTGACACTCATTCTTCTCCAGCTTGGCGTAGCGAACGGAGGCGTCCGGCGTGATGCTGAACACCAGACGATCCAGCTTCGCCTTGCCCTGCCAGTAGTCCGGGAACGCTTTGTAGAGGATGCGGGAATCTTTCTGATACTGCACCAGCTCAAACGGGCCAGTGCCAATCGGGTTCATATCGACCTTCTCCGGCGTTCCCGCTTTCAGCATGGCGTCAGCATATTCAGCCGAGTGGATCGAGGCGAAATACCAGGCGAGATCGGCCAGGAACGGTGCTTCCGGATGGGCGAGCGTGAAGCGCACGGTGTGGTCATCCACCCGGTCGATACGTTTAATCAGCGTGGAGAGTTCCAGGCTTTCAAAGTTGGAATAGGTGCCGCCAGAGACATTGTGATAGGGATTTTTCGGGTCCATCTGGCGCATAAACGAGAAGATCACATCATCCGCGTTGAAGTCGCGGCTGGGTTTAAACTGTTTGTTGCTCTGGAACTTCACGCTCTTGCGCAGATGGAAGGTATAGACGGTACCATCCGGGCTGATCTCCCAGCTTTCCGCCAGGCTCGGCACCAGATGGGTGGTGCCCGGCGTGAAGTCCACCAGCCGGTTAAAAACCGGCACTGCACTGGCGTCAACACTGGTTCCCGAGGTATAGAGCTGAGGGTTAAAATTCTCTGGCGATCCCTCAGAACAGTAGACCAGCGTTTTGGCGTTAACGCTGCCAGCCAGCGCTATCCCAGCAGTAACAAGCGCTAAGGTGGCTATCTTGATTTTCATTATCATCCTCGCTTTGTATTGACTTCCGGTGATCACAATATCTAAATGAATCATTCAGATGCTTCATTGATAGCACGATTCGGCACCATAGCGAACCCCGCCCGTAGCTGGCTAATAAGGAATAGTGATGACAGACAAACTTGAGTCGCAACTCACCGAACGCTTTTTCCGTTACCTCGCCGTCAGCAGTCAGAGCGATGCGAAATCGACATCGTTGCCCAGCACACCGAGCCAGCACGCCATGGCGGAACTGCTGGCGGATGAACTGCGCACCTTAGGGCTGGATGAGGTGGTGATTGATGAGCATGCCACGGTGACGGCAGTGAAACGTGGCAACCGTCCTGACGCACCGCGCATCGGATTTATTACGCACATTGATACGGTGGATGTGGGTTTGTCGCCCGATATTCATCCGCAGATCCTTACCTGGCAGGGTGACGATCTCTGTCTGAATCAAGAGCAGGATATCTGGCTGCGCCGCGATGAGCATCCGGAGATCGCGCCCTACGTGGGTCAGCAGGTGATCTTCAGCGACGGCACCAGCGTGCTGGGCGCAGACAACAAAGCGGCGGTGACCGTGGTAATGACCCTGATGCAGAACCTTAACGGCGACCACGGCGACATCGTGGTGGCCTTTGTACCGGACGAAGAGATTGGTCTGCGCGGCGCTAAAGCACTCGATCTGGAAACCCGCTTTAATGTCGATTTCGCCTGGACTATCGACTGCTGCGAACTGGGCGAAGTGGTGTACGAAAACTTCAACGGTGCCGCAGCAGAAATTGTGTTTACCGGCGTGCCGGCCCATCCGATGTCGGGCAAAGGCGTGCTGGTCAATCCGCTGCTGATGGCGCATGACTATATCAGCCTGTTTGATCGGCAGCAGACACCGGAGCACACCGAAGGTCGTGAAGGCTACATCTGGTTCAATGAGATTCAGGCCAACGCCAGCAAGGCGACGCTGAAAGCTTCAATCCGTGATTTTGATCTGGCCAGCTTCGCGGCGCGCAAGCAGCAGTTGCAGCAGGCGGCTGAGGATCTTGCGGTGCGTTATCCCACCGGCGACGTGAGCATCACCATCAGCGATATCTACAGCAACATCAGCAATGCACTGGGTGAGGATCGGCGGGCGATTGACCTGATCTTCAGTGCCTTTGCCGCGCTGGAGATTGAGCCGAAGGTGATTCCGATGCGTGGCGGCACGGACGGGGCTGCGCTGTCAGCCAAAGGTCTGCTGACGCCAAACTTCTTTACTGGCGCGCACAACTTCCACTCACGCTTCGAGTTTCTGCCAATACCGTCGTTTGTGAAGTCCTATCAGGTGGCGGAAAAGCTCTGCTATCTGGCGGCGGGTTAAGCGGGGAGATCGGGCGCAGGACGCGCCCGATTGCGATTATGGCTTCGCGCTGACATCAATACCCGGGAAGTATTTTTCAGCCAGCTTTTTGAGGGTGCCATCGCCCTGCACTTTGGCGATCGCCGCATCCAGTGACTGCTTCAGCGACGCGTCATCTTTGCGCAGGCCGTAACCGATGCCCGAGCCAAGAATCGCGTCATCTTCAACCGGCTTGCCGATAAAGCCAAAGCCTTTGCCCTGCGGCTTATCGAGGAAGCCCGAATGTCCGGCAGCGGACATCACCAGCGTGCCATCAAGGCGGCCTGCGACCATGTCGTTGTAGACCTGGTTCTGATCCTGATATGAAGTGACCGTCACGCCCTGCGTCTCCCAGTGCTTCTTCGCATAGGTTTCCTGAATCGATCCCTGCAACACACCGATGTTTTTACCTTTCAGACCCTCGGCGGTCGGTGCCAGATTTTCACCGTTTTTCGCCACTAACATGGTCGGAATCCGGTAGATTGGCTGAGTAAACGCGATGCTTTTGGCGCGCGCTTCGGTGATGTTCATCGCCGAGTTGATGGCATCGAACTTTTTCGCCTGCAGTGCCGGGATCAGCGCATCAAAGCTGCTCTCGACCCAGTGGCAGCTGAAGTTGCCTGCCTTGCAGATGGCATTGCCCAGCTCAATATCAAAGCCTTCCAGCTCACCCTTTGCATTGCGGCTTTCAAACGGCGGATATTGTGACTCCACGCCGTAACGTAAATCCTGTGCCAGTGCCTGTACCGATGTCATCATGCCCAGAGCGAGAAAAAGCGCGTTCAGTTTCTTCATTATTTACCCCGAAAAGTCCTGGTTACCTGTTCCCGGTGCTGCCTCACGCGGTGGCGTGATTCAGTGAGAAAAAGCACATAGCGCAGCCGCGCCAGCCTCTAGTGTCGCCTCGTCTTTCGCAAAAGAGAGACGAATCAGTTTGTTGTCAGTGCCATCCATATAAAACGCCGACAGCGGGATGGTGGCCACACCGTGATCGACGATAAGACGTTTTACCATTTCACTGTCCGACTCGTCACTGAAATGTCCATAGCTGGCGAGCATAAAAAACGAACCGGCGCTCGGCAGCAGTCGGAACGGGCCGTTCTGCATCAGGGCGATCAGCCGATCGCGCTTCTGCTGATAGAAGGCGCTGAGCGACAGATAGTTCTCTGGCATCTGCAGATAGTGTGCGAAACCGACCTGCATCGGCGTATCTGCGGCGTACATCATAAACTGATGCACTTTCACCAGCTCGGTCATCAGCTCTGCTGGTGCCAGACAGTAGCCTACCCGCCAGCCGGTGACGTGGAAGGTTTTGCCAAAAGAGGAGACGATGACGCTGCGCGCCGCCAGCTCCGGATGCGTCGCCATCCCACAGTGCGGGCGACCATCAAACAGAATATGCTCATAAACCTCATCAGAGAGCACCACGATGTCGGTGTTACGAATCAGGGCCGCCAGCTGATTGAGGTCCTCGGGGGTCAGCACCTGTGCGCTGGGGTTGTGCGGCGTATTAATAATGATCATCCGGGTGCGTGGCGTGATCGCGGCCCGCAGCTGATCCCAGTCAATGGCAAATGACGGCACCTGCAACTTCAGGCCTATCGGTGTTGCGCCCTGCAGCCGCACCACCGGCGCGTAGCTGTCAAATGCCGGTTCAAAGAAGATCACCTCATCGCCCTGATGAACCAGCGCGGTAATCGCCATATAGAGTCCCTGGCTGGCGCTGCCGGTGATCAGCACTTCACTGGCGGCATCATATTTCTGTCCATAGAGCGCCTGCACTTTGCTGGCGAGTGCGTCGCGTAAGGCTGGCAAGCCCATCATGGCGGCATACTGATTATGGCCTTCCTGCATCGCACGGCTGACGGAATCGACCAGCGCCGGATCACAGGGGAAATTTGGCGCGCCCTGCGACAGATTAATGGCCCGATGCTGCGCCGAAAGCTGGCCAATCACGCTGAAAATAGTGGTGCCGACGTCCGGCAATTTTGAGTGGATAGCGACAGGCGTTTTCAGTGACATAGTCTCTCCATCAGGGGGCATAAGCGGTCAGATGCGGTAAATCGCTATTCAACGGGCTGCGACTTGAGTCGGCAAGCGAAATGTCATCATAATAGCCATGACAAAAATGCATAGCTGAGGTTTACCGTGTCACGCTTATCGCTACCGCTCAATGCCATTCACGCCTTTCTGGTGACCGCCCGTCATCTCAATCTGACCTATGCTGCCCGCGAGCTGTGCCTGACTCAGGGCGCCGTCAGTCGCAAAATTGCCGCGCTGGAGCAGTGGCTGGGCGTGACGCTGTTTGACCGCCATGCGCGCGGTCTGCGGCTGACGCCACAGGGCGCCGCGCTGCTGCCCGACCTTAGCCAGGGTTTTGAGCTGATGGCTCAGGCCAGCGAAAAGGTCCGCCGCAGTCAGGTCAGCATTCGTCTGAAAGCCCCGACCTGTGCGATGCGCTGGCTGGTGCCCCGGCTGATGGCGCTGGAACAACAGCGCCCGGAACTGCATGTGGCCCTGACAACGACGCTGGATCATGCCGCGCAGCTTGAGAACTTTGATGCGGCGATTGTCTATGGCAAACCGCATCCGGAGGGAATCTGCCTGTTCAGTGAGTCACTGACGCCGGTGATGGCGGCGGATCAGCCCTGCCCGGACTCGCCGGCGGCGCTGGCTGCAATGACCTTTTTGCATCCCACGGCGGATACGCGCGACTGGCAGTGCTGGCTGCAGGCGCAGCAGGTGACGCTGAGCATGAAGCGAAACCAGCATTTTTCCACAATGGACTTAGCGATCAGTGCAGCGATTCAGGGATTTGGCGTGGCGATTGCCGACAGCAATCTGGTGGAGAGTGATATTGCCAGCGGCAGGCTGATTAAGCCGTTCGCTGGCGAGGTCAAAACCGGTGCCGTCTACAGTTTATTGCAACGGCCCGTGCAGGATGCGCCACCGTTCCTGGCGGAACTGGTGGCGTGGCTTTGCAGGGATCAGAAGGTCACCCAGTCGCCATCAGCCGGTTTCGCCTGAGGCGCACTCAGCACAGGACCTTTGGGCGCGGCAGGCTTATTGCTGCTAACCGGTGCGATCTGGCGGTCGCTGGAGAGACGGAACTTCGACACGGAGGCCTGCAGGGCTTCCGTCTGCAGTGCCAGTGCGCTCGCTGCGGCAGAGACCTCTTCGACCAGTGAGGCGTTCTGCTGCGTCACGCTGTCCATTTCGGTGACGGCCGTTCCCACCTGAGAAATGCCCTTGCTCTGCTCTTCCGAGGCGGAGGCGATCTGTTTCATGATCGCATCCACATCCTGCACCGATTTCAGAATATTATTCATGGTGCCGCCGGTGGTGCTCACCAGCTCAGCGCCTTTATCCACTCGCTGAACGGACTCTTCAATCAGTGTCGCGATCTCTTTGGCGGCGTTGGCGCTGCGCTGTGCCAGGTTACGCACTTCAGAAGCCACGACCGCAAAGCCCCGACCCTGTTCACCGGCGCGTGCCGCTTCGACTGCAGCGTTGAGCGCCAGAATATTAGTCTGGAAGGCGATGCCGTTAATCACGTTAGTGATCTCAGCGATTTTCTTCGAACTGCCAGAGATGCCATCCATGGTGGTGACCACTTCACTCACCAGCTGGCCGCCACGTTGTGCTGTGGTGGTCGCGGTTTCTGCCAGCAGACTCGCCTGACGCGCGTTGTCGGCGTTGAATTTCACCGTCGCCGTCAGTTGCTCCATACTGGCCGCCGTCTGTTCCAGCGCAGCGGCCTGCTCTTCGGTTCGTGAAGAGAGGTCATTGTTACCGGCAGAGATCTCTGCCGCACCGCGCGAGATATTCTCGGTGCCGCTGCGAATGGCGCTGACAGCTTCACGCAGGCTATCCTGCATGGCACTTAGCAGCGGAACCAGTTTACCGACGCAGTTACGACCGAAATCGGATACCGGCTGGCTGAGATCGCCCGTGGCAATCACCGCAAAGTGGGTGCGAATGCTTTCCAGCGGACGGACCAGCATCGCCACCAGATAGCGGTCGGTGAACAGCAGAATAAACAGGCCGATGATCACCGTGATGGTGATAATCGTTTTGGTCATCGCGGTGAGGTGATCAACTTCAACCCGGGTGGTATCCAGCTTTTCAGCTGCGCCCTGGCTGAATTTCTCAGCGCTGACGCCAAAAGCGCGACTGAGTGGTGGTGTGACATTGTTTGCCTGATTGCGATACGCATCGGGCGACCCCTGACGGGCCAGTTGCAGCTGTGGCGTCACACCCTCATCGAGCAGCTTCTGCCAGCTCTGAATCACGCCATCTACCACATCCGGGTTCATTGGGCCGGGTGCCAGCTGCTTAAAGCGCGCCAGTTGCTGAGTCATGCTATCCAGCGCCTGCTGCACCGGTGCATAAGCCTCGTCGGTCAGTGTTTTACCTGCGGCTTTACCTTCCATCACGCGGGATAAGCGCGTGATGACACGAAAATATTGATCGTTGCCTTTGCTCAGCACCGTCATTTGCTCAACCAGATGACGATCCACATCGTTGCCTTCGCTGAGCGCGCCAAGAGAGTGGATGCTATATAGCCCGACGCCGCTCCACAGTAAGCAAAACAGGCCCAGAATAGAGAGCATCACTGCGCGAATGGTAAAATTTTTGAGCATTCCCATACCAAAATCCTATACACGTTGACCCGTAAGCGTCGGGCATAGGAGGTTTATCGGCATGCAATAGTGAAGATGTAACTGTTTTGTTACCTAATATTTTACAGCGTCCCGGTTGTGGGTTTCACTTTAAAATTCTTAAAATCAAAAAGTTACTCTTAAAAAAGCAAAATAATTCCATTCGCGCAATTGGATGGTTAGCAGGCTAACTTAAATTAGCCGCTTAAAGCCTGACCATTCGGGTCATCAGTAGCCGGAAGAGACGCATGCGGGCACGCATAAAGTTACGCTTCAGCACCAGTCCGCTTTGCCGTTCGTTACCGAGTGACATTGTCACGTCATTGCCGGGATGCCAGGCTGGCCAGACGACCTCGCCCTCCAGCTGGTGTTTATACTCTGTGGCATCACGGGCAAAGGTAAACCAGTATTCGCTGACCCGTTCAGCAAATGCCCGATCGGCCTCACTGAAGGGACGCTCTTCATTGGGGTCGGGCATCTGGCTCAGCGTATTCATAACATAAGGAACTTCGTTGCCGTGCCACGTGCCGTGCGGATAGAGGTCATGCGCATGCTCTGAGACATAATCAAACCAGTAGCGCCAGCCGGGCATTCCGGCATTGTGCTGCGCCCGCATCACCAGCCACGGCATGAGGCTAAACGCCATATCACGCGCCACGGCACGACCCAGCCGCTGATCGTCATGAATGTCATACATCCATTTAAGCGTTCGATAGGTGAGACGATTTTTATCGCGCAGCTGATGCAATATTGCGGTGGCATCCACGCCAAAATATTCCAGCACACTGGCTTCATCGCTATTGCTGCCCGCCATCAGTGGCAGACGGTGCTGTCTGGCGGCTAAAAAGGTTTTCAGCATCGGCTCGGGCAGAACGGCATCGCCGGCAATCGGCACTGGCGGGATCGCCAGCGGCCCTTCCAGCGGCCAGAAAGCATCAGCGGGCAGTGCACGCAGGTCATCAGCGCTGGCATCGGGCGGCAGGCCGAAGTGGCGGGCTACCGCCATGCCCTGCTGGCGCGCTTTTTTCAGCGGCGTATCCGGCAGGCTATAGGCGCTCTGCACAATCCCTTTATGAAACAACCCTTCAGCCAGCGGTGAACAGCAGAGTGAGAGCACGCTGCGTGCGCCAGAGGATTCACCGAAAAGTGTCACATTGCGGCGGTCGCCGCCAAAAGCAGGAATGTTGCGCTGTACCCACTGCAGCGCGGCAATCTGATCGAGCAGGCCAAAATTGTTCACCGTGCTGGCGACTGGGTATTCAGCATCCAGGGCCGGATGAGAGAAGAAACCGAGATGGCCAAGCCGGTAGTTCAGCGTCACCACTACCGCACCGCGTGAAGCCATCGGCTTGCCATTGTAAGGTGCCAGCCCGCCAGCACCAATGGTGTAGCCACCACCGTGCAGCCATACCATCACCGGCAGGGGTTTCACAGGCGCGACATCGGGCGTCCAGACATTAAGGTAAAGGCAATCTTCACTGAACTCACCCGGATCACCACCGCCCACGGCCTGGCAGTAGATGCGATTTTGCCAGCCGGAAGCCCCAAACGCGGTGGCGTCGCGCACCTGCTGCCAGGGCGTTACCGGCTGTGGCGGACGCCAGCGCAGTGCGCCAAGCGGTGCCGCCGCATAAGGTATGCCTTTGAATACGAAAAGGTCATCATCCATGCATCCACGCAACTCCCCCTCAGCAGTCATGATCCTCAGACCTGTTTCGTTTTTCATTCCTGTTTCCCTGTTCAAACGTCCCTCCATTATTTGCAGGCCCGCCAGCATTGTCCAGGTACGGAAGGGATTTGCAGAATATGCCGAAACGTGAGGGGCAGGCGTGAACATGCTCATCAACAGGTTCAGAGAGTCAGTTACGGTTATGATTCAACGTTGTTTATCTTTTCGCAGTGGGTCAATGACGCTGCCAGCGCCGGAGTGGCGCGTCGTTGCTCTGTTATCACGTGCGGTTGTGCTGCTGTTAATCAGTCCGTCTGCTAATAGATTAAGATACTCACGCGGGTAAACCTGCGCTGAGCGGTAAAGCGTTGTTTTTCCCCAGTCCTGTCAGCATATTACCCGCGTTGCCCCACTTCAGGTCCACTGGCCTTAGCAGGGCGGGTGCGGAGAAAGCGTTGCGGGCAACGCGCCTGTTGCCCGCAGAGGCGTCAGTCTGGCCGTAAGCCGCACTGCGCCAGCGAGCGCTGCTGCCGCTCTTCGTATAGCGCCATCTCATCCAGCACGACAGCGCCCAGCGCGGCTTCAAATGCCTGGCGGCTCGCCTGTCCCGCCGAACGAACCTGCGTCCGATCGCCGAGGTTGGACTGAAAAATGCCCGCCGCGCTGACGGGCAGAAAATCTTCGTAGATGATGGGGTCTGCCAGCACACGACCTTCTTCGATGAGGGTCTCCAGCGATTCTCCCTGAGCCGGCGGCGTCGCGATGCCCTTTTCACTCAGGCGATAATGGAACCAGGCCAGCTCCTGCTGGCGCAGCGTGGTTTCGTCGTCGGGGAAGTCACGGAAAATCGCCGCCAGATGTTGCTGATGCTGCTGATTATCCTGACCGCTGCCCGCCTCGCTGAGCAGTCGATCGTAGAGCGCACGGCCCTGGGGCGTCAGCGCCACGCCGCGCTGCTCAATTTCACCGAAGCGTGCAGTATGGGTTCCCTGATGCCCATCCTGAAAGATGATAGGCTCTTCCAGCGCTTTGAAGCTGGTCTGACGTAACAGGATCGGCACCTGACGACGCGGTGGTCCCTCGATCAGGGTTTTCGGATCGATACCGCGCGACGGCATCAGTTGCTGTACGCGGTCAATATCGAGCGTGCGCGGCGTGAGATGGTTGATGTGGCAGCCGGGAAAGCAGACCACGTCAGCGATCAGCCGATGCTGCTGGTTCAGCGCCTGATAGGTCTGACTGTCCACGCTGCTATGGGCATGCCAGCGGAAGGTTTCCAGAGCTTCGGTAACAAACTCAGTGGCCTGCTTGTCGGTTAATCCGCCCTGCTGCTGATGCAGTTCCAGAAGCGCCCGGCAACGGGGGGTGAAAATGTCGCGCGCGGCAAGAATCTCCGCCGCCTTTTCACGCAGCGCGCGGTCGTCGATTAGTTCAGGGCGTAACAGCGAGGTAAAGACCCGAAAGGGATTGCGCCGCAGCGCCGCATCGGTGACCGGCCGGAAGGCCGTGGAGTGCACCGGCACACCAGCCTGAGAGAGATCGTAATAGCCAACCGGGTGCATTCCCATCACCGCGAACAGCTGCCGCAGTGTGGCTAATTCATCTGCCGTGCCCACACGGATCGCACCGTGACGTTCCAGGTTGAGTCGGTCGATCTCATCGGCTGCGGTGAGACGATCTTTCAGCGCGATATCCGCTTCCAGCGCGCGGTCGTTGACGGTCGCCACCAGCTGCATCAGCGTGCCATATTGCGGCACTTCCTGCTGATACATAGCTGACATCGCCTGAGAGAAACGGGTGCGGATGAGATCCGCACTGAGAAAGTTGTCCATCTTATCCACCTGACACCGTTAGCGTTGCTGCTAATGTAATGCAACACGCTGGCCTCAGCGGAAAAAATCACGAATCTGTGATCGGCTTAAAGCCGTAGCGGTTTTTTAACAGCAGCATCAGGGTGGTGATCACAGCCGGTATTGCCAGCAGCAGAAAGATTACGCTGAAAGACCATCCAAGAGACATCATCTCTGCGCCAACAAAGGCGCTTAAAATCGCGCCGATGCGGCCCACTCCATGCATCCAGCTGGAACCGGTAGCGCGGGCGTGGGTAGGATAATAGCTGGCGGATAAGGCATTCATACCGGTATTGGCCCCGTTGAAACAGAAGCCACTGCAAAAGGCGATGGCACTCATCATGCCCACTTCCGCGGGTGAAAAGCCCAGTGCCACAATAAACAGACCGCCGCAGCCGTAGATCGCCGCCAGCGCCAGATTAGCGTTGAAGCGATCCATCATCCAGCCCGCAAACAGGGAGCCCAGCGTCCCGCCCGCCTGATACATCGCGGTGATAATCGCCGCTTCGGTCACTGACATGCCCAGGGTGTTGACCAGCGACGGCAGCCAGCTGCCAATCAGGTAAACCATGAACAGCCCCATAAAGTAGCCGCCCCACAGCATGGTGCTGCCAAACAGATAGCGGCGTGAAAGTACGGTGCCTATCGCGCCGCTCACCGGCACGGTGGCCTCAGGCGCGTGAAACGCACAGTCGGGCGCGGTTTTGCCCGGCATCATCCGGTCGAGGATGGCGTGAATGCGGGCAGCCGGTGCGCCACGGCTGATAAGAAATCGCACCGACTCCGGCAGGCCGCGGATCAGTAATGGCAACACCAGCAGCGGCAGAATACCGCCCAGCAGCAGCACGGAGTGCCAGTCATAGCGCGGTAACAGCCAGGAGGCAGCAAATCCCCCGCTGGCGGCACCAAAGGTAAAGCCGCAGAACACCACCGTGATGATAAAAGCCCGCCGCCGCTCAGGTGCATATTCCGCCACCAGCGTGCCGACGTTGGGCATCGCCGCACCCAGTCCCAGCCCGGTCAGGAAACGGAACAGCATCATCTGCTCAATGTTTTGTGACAGCGCCGTTGCCAGCGTCCAGAGACCGAAAAAGAAGACGCTGAGGATAATCATCATGCGACGGCCATAGCGGTCAGCCAGCGGTCCTGCCACCATGGCACCCAGCGCCAGCCCGATTAACGCTGCGCTGATGACGACCCCGAGCTGATGATTACTCACCCCCCACGCGGCTTTCAGTGTCGGCGCAATAAATCCCATGATCGCAATGTCCATGCCATCGAGTGCCACCACGATAAAACAGAGCGCAATGAGCCGCTTTTGCCAGTGGCTCAGCCCCTGCTGGTTGATAAGCTGGCGGACATCTACCGCCTCGACGCTGGTCAATGAACACTCCTCTGGAGTAACGAAATCTGACATCAGTTTAAGTAAAAAAAACGGCGCTAATGATAGCCGATCGTTAACCTTAAGCGGTCAGATTTTTATATGATATTGAGAATTATTCAACTTTAAGCTGTTAAGTTATTGATATACCGTAGTCAGAGGATGGCGTATTTCAGCGGCATACCCGGCTGAGCGCTTTTTAATCAGAGAGTTAAAGGGTAACGCGGTCATTTCGACTCGTTTGTTAAAATAAATTTGCAGCAAAGTTAACAGAATTCATTTTAAACAGTTGCCTGAAGCCGGTCATTCTCATTAAGTTTAGGATATGGAAAAAAATATCCTTTTCAATCAGCGCATTCGCTTGCGCCATCTACATACCTTTGTTGCGGTTGCGCAGCAAGGCACACTGGGCCGGGCGGCAGAGACGCTTAGCCTCAGCCAGCCTGCCCTCTCCAAGACCCTGAATGAGCTGGAGGAGCTGACTGGCGTTCGTCTGTTTGAACGTGGCCGGCTGGGCGCGCAGCTGACCACCATGGGAGAGCAGTTTCTGACCCATGCGGTACGGGTACTCGACGCGCTAAACCATGCCGGACAGAGTTTTAATGAGCAGCCGGGCGATGCGCCGGTGATTATCCGGCTGGGGGCATTGACCACTGCCGCGATGGGGATGCTGCCACGTATCCTGGATCGTTTTCATCAATTGCAGCCCAACACCACCATTCAGGTGGCGACACTTCACAATAATGTGCTGCTGGCGGGCTTGCGCGGCGGTGAGTTCGACATCGGCATTGGCCGGATGGCGGACAGCGCCATGATGACCGGGCTGACCTATGAATTGCTATTTCTGGAATCGCTCAAGCTGGTGGTCAGGCCGGAACACCCGCTTTTAAGTGACAACGTCACGCTTTCGCGTGCTATGCAGTGGCCGGTGGTGATATCGCCCGAGGGCACAGCTCCGCGCCGGATTGCCCAGCAGATGCTGGATGAACAGGGCTGCACCCTTCCGCCTCACTGCATTGAGACCTCTTCGACTTCACTGGCACGCCAGCTGGCTCTTCGCTACGACTACATCTGGTTCGTCCCTTCCGGGGCGATTAAAGAGGATCTGAGCCACAACGCGGTTTGTGCGCTGCCGATAGCCTCTTCCGGGCCGGGCGAACCGGTGGGCATCATTACCCGCACCGGCGCAGAACTGAGCCTGAGTGCTGAAGTGCTGATGTCCACCATCCGTAAGTTTCACAGTTAGCGGCTGCGTTTCGCATGCCGCTCGCGGTTTTCAAGCCGGGCTTTATCGGTTTTGCGCAATCCGACATAAAGCGCCCCGGCCCCGCCATGCCGGGTCTGGGCCACGCAAAAGGTCTGTACGTCATCAAACTGCTTTAGCCAGCGCGCCAGATAGCTGCGCACAATGTTGGCATGAGATTCATCATCACGACCTTTACCGTGGATGATCAGCAGATTGCGCAATCCCTGTTTGTGCGCCTGCATCATAAAGTTAAAGAGCGCCTGACGACAGGTTTCGACCGGTTGCCGCAACAGATTGAGGCTGGCATCCAGCTGATACTCTCCTCTGCGCAGTTTATCCAGAATCCCCTGCTGAATGCCGTCGGCTTTATATTCCAGCGGGGTATTGAGTGAAACGATCTCCAGATCGCCCCGGGTCAGGAAATTTTCCTCCTCCGATTCACCTGGCGGTTTTCGTGGCGCCTTCGTTGAGGGTGCTTTAAGCCACAAGGTAGTGGTGGTGTCTTTTAACGGCGTGACATCGCCCATGGCATCCCGAAAGAGATCATTATCATCAAGGTTCATGGTTTTCTCACACCTGGTTAAAATTGATGGAATGTGCAAATCACGCTTTACCCGTTAGCGTAGCAAAAGCTGGAATCACCGGCCCACACCACTTTTTCGAAAGTCACTGCCAGTGCAGAAGCGTGTGACAGATCACATAAGCGGAAAGTTTTCTTGACAGCCGGCCCTGTCGGGATTCTGAGAAGCCCGTCACATCAGCGTTTGTCGTTGTGTGCTTAGTCCATAATATTTGTAAGTGTAAAACTGCTCGGATGAGTTCCCTTCAGCACAAAAAATGTTAAAATTGACCCCAGTCAATAATCGTCGAGCAAACCATTATGATCCCTGAAAAACGCAGCATTCGTCGTATTCAGTCGGGCGGTTGTGCCATTCACTGCCAGGATTGCAGCATCAGTCAGCTCTGCATCCCCTTTACGCTAAATGAACATGAGCTGGATCAGCTCGACAATATCATTGAGCGTAAAAAACCCATTCAGAAAGGGCAAACGCTTTTCAAAGCAGGCGATGAACTCAAGTCTCTGTATGCGATTCGCTCCGGCACCATTAAAAGCTACACCATCACTGAACAGGGTGATGAGCAGATCACCGGTTTCCATCTGGCGGGCGATTTAGTCGGCTTTGACGCGATTATGGGCTCCAGCCATCCCAGCTTTGCGCAGGCGCTGGAAACGGCAATGGTGTGTGAGATCCCTTTTGAAACGCTTGATGATTTGTCGGGCAAAATGCCGGCCCTGCGTCAGCAGATGATGCGTCTGATGAGCGGTGAAATCAAAGGCGATCAGGACATGATCCTGCTGCTGTCGAAGAAAAATGCTGAAGAGCGCCTGGCGGCGTTTATCTGGAACCTTTCCCGTCGTTTTGGCCAGCGCGGCTTTTCACAGCGCGAATTCCGCCTCACCATGACGCGTGGCGATATCGGTAATTACCTGGGCCTGACGGTTGAAACCATCAGCCGCCTGCTGGGGCGTTTTCAGAAGTCCGGTATGCTGGCGGTGAAAGGCAAGTACATCACGATTGAAAACCACGCCCTGCTGGAAGAGCTCGCCGGTCAGAGCCACCAGGCCGCCTGATCCTCAGCCGGATCAATAAATCTTATTTTGTTGATCCGGCAGTAACTTTTTCACTTCTTCCGCTGTGCAACATAGGCTATCTTTATTCCAGTCGCTCTGGTTTAAGGAGAACGCCTCATGTCCCAGTACCAAAATGTTCTGGTCGCCATTGATGCCCAGCAAGACGATCAGCCCGCGCTGCGACGTGCGGTCTATCTGAATCAACGTCTTGGCGGAAGAATTAAAGCCTTCCTGCCTATCTATGACTTCTCATATGAGATGACCACCCTGCTTTCGCCGGATGAGCGCGCGTCGATGCGCCAGGGCGTGATCAGCCAGCGTACCGAATGGATCCGCGAGCAGGCCCGCGCTTACCTTGATGCCGGTGTCGAAATTGACATCAAAGTGATCTGGCACAACCGTCCCTACGAAGCCATTATTCAGGAAGTGCTCGCCCATCAGCATGACCTGGTGCTGAAGATGGCGCATCAGCACGATCGCCTTGAGTCAGTGATTTTCACTCCAACCGACTGGCACCTGCTGCGTAAATGCCCGTGTCCGGTGTGGATGGTTAAAGATCAGCCGTGGCCGGAAGGCGGTAAAGCGATTGTCGCGGTCAATCTTGCCAGCGAAGAGCCGCATCACGATGGCCTGAATCAGAAGCTGATTCGTGAAACGGTGATCCTGGCGGAAAAGGTGAATCAGACCGAAGTGCATCTGGTCGGCGCCTACCCGATTACCCCTATCAATATTGCTATCGAACTGCCCGATTTTGATCCCAGCGTCTACAACGACGCGATCCGTGGTCAGCATCTGGTGGCAATGAAAGCGCTACGGCAGAAGTTCTCGATTGGTGAAGAGTTCACCCATGTGGCTAAGGGCCTGCCGGAAGAGGTCATCCCCGATCTGGCGGCACATCTGGGAGCCGGTGTGGTGGTGCTGGGCACGATTGGACGCACCGGCCTGTCGGCGGCATTCCTCGGTAATACGGCGGAACAGGTGATTGATCATCTGCGTTGCGATCTGCTGGCGCTTAAGCCGGACGATTTCAAATCGCCGATTGACCTGGATGATGAAGAGGATGAGGAGGATTAATCCTCCTCAGAAACAGAGAGGGCGGCTGATTAGCCGCCCTTTTTAATTACAGCGCTTTAAGAATCGCTTCCACGCTGGCTTTGGCATCGCCAAACAGCATCTGGCTATTCTCTTTGAAGAACAGCGGATTCTGCACCCCGGCATAGCCGGTGTTCATTGAGCGTTTGAACACTATCACGTTGTGCGCCTTCCACACTTCCAGCACCGGCATGCCCGCAATCGGACTGCGGGGATCATCCTGCGCCGCCGGGTTGACCGTGTCGTTAGCACCAATGACCAGCACCGTGTCGGTGTCACTGAAATCGTCGTTGATCTCATCCATCTCCAGCACCACGTCATAAGGCACTTTCGCCTCTGCCAGCAGCACGTTCATGTGACCCGGCAGACGCCCCGCCACCGGATGGATACCGAAGCGCACTTTGATGCCAAGCGCACGCAGTCGGGCAGTCATTTCCGCGACCGGATACTGCGCCTGCGCTACCGCCATGCCGTAGCCTGGGGTGATAATCACCGAGCTGGAAGCCTTAAGCATCTCAGCGGTCTCTTCAGCCGTAATCTCACGATGCTCCCCCGCTTCCTGACTTTCATCGCCACTGCTGGCTTCAGTACCAAAGCCGCCCGCGATCACGCTGATAAACGAACGGTTCATCGCTTTGCACATGATGTAGGAGAGGATCGCACCGGATGACCCCACCAGCGCACCGGTCACAATCAGCAGATCGTTGCTCAACATGAAACCAGCGGCGGCGGCGGCCCAGCCTGAATAGGAGTTAAGCATCGACACCACGACCGGCATATCCGCGCCGCCAATCGACGCGACCAGATGCCAGCCAAACGCCAGCGCAATGACCGTCATCAGCAAGAGTGCAAACACCTGCACAGCCGTGCTGCTGGTGTTAACAAACCACAGCAGCAGCAGGAACGAAACCACCAGCGCCAGCAGATTCAGCTTGTGACGATGCGGTAACGCTAACGGCCGTGAAGAGATTTTGCCGCACAGTTTGCCAAACGCCACCAGCGAGCCGGTGAAGGTGACGGCACCGATAAAGATACCGATAAACACTTCACTGAGATGGATATTCTCCATCACCGCTGGCAGGCCAGGCGCATGGTCGATATAGCTGTTGATGCCCACCAGCACTGCGGCCAGGCCAACAAAGCTGTGCAGAATCGCCACCAGCTCTGGCATTTCCGTCATTTCGACTTTCTTCGCCAGACGAATGCCGATAGCGCCGCCGATGACCATCGCCAGCAGGATCCAGACCACATTACCGCTGTCCGGGCCAAATATGGTGGCGATCAGCGCAATCGCCATACCGCTGATACCGAAAATATTACCCCGCTTTGAGGTCTCATGACGCGAAAGACCAGCAAGGCTACAGATGAACAGAATCGCAGCCACAATATAGGCTGCAGTGACTAATCCGCCAGACATGTGTTACCCCTTACGAAACATTTTCAGCATGCGCTGGGTGACGGTGAAGCCACCAAAGATATTGATGCTGGCAATCAGCACGGCAATAAAGGAGATAAAGGTGACCCAGCCACCGTGGCCCATCTGCAAGACCGCACCGATAACAATGATGCCGGAAATGGCATTGGTTACGGACATCAGCGGTGTATGCAGCGCATGACTGACGTTCCAGACCACGTAATACCCCACCACGCAGGCGAGCGCGAACACGGTAAAATGGGAGAGGAAGTCGGCCGGTGCCACGTTTGCCAGGCAGCCAAACAGCACAATAGCCAGGGCGATCAGCAGATATTTACGCCACGGTGAAACGGGCTTCGCCTCAATCTTTTCTGACGGCTTCGCGGCGGCAGCGGCAGCCTGTGGCGCGGCGGAGACCTGAATCGGCGGGGCTGGCCAGGTCACTTCGCCATCGCGTACCACGGTGACGCCACGCACCACCACATCTTCGAAATCGACCTGGATTTCGCCATTTTTCTCTTTACACAGCAGCTTGATCAGATTGACCAGATTGGTGCCGTAGAGCTGGGAGGATTGTGTCGCCAGACGGCTGGGCAGATCGGTGTAACCGATGATTTTCACGCCATTCGGCGTGACGGTAACCTGGTCAGCGACGGTCAGCGCACAGTTGCCGCCGGTCTGCGCCGCCAGATCAACAATGACGCTGCCCGGCTTCATGCTGGCGACCATCTCTTCGGTGATCAGTTTCGGAGCCGGTTTGCCTGGGATCAGCGCCGTGGTGACAATGATGTCCACGTCTCTGGCCTGACTGGCAAACAGCGCCATCTCAGCTTTGATGAAAGCCTCGGACATGACTTTGGCATAGCCGTCGCCGCTGCCCGCTTCCTCTTCAAAGTCGAGCTCGAGGAATTCGGCGCCCATACTCTGCACCTGCTCTTTGACTTCGGGACGGGTATCAAACGCCCGGACAATCGCACCCAGGCTGCCCGCTGCGCCAATCGCGGCCAGCCCGGCAACACCGGCCCCAATCACCATCACTTTTGCCGGTGGCACTTTACCGGCTGCCGTGATCTGACCGGTAAAGAAGCGGCCAAATTCATGGGCGGCTTCGACAATGGCGCGATAACCGGCAATGTTCGCCATAGAGCTCAGGGCATCCAGCGACTGCGCCCGTGAGATACGCGGCACTGAATCCATTGCCATTACCGTGACCTGACGTGCGGCCAGCTTTGACAGCAGTTCGGGATTCTGTGCGGGCCAGATAAAACTGACCAGCGTGCTGCCCGCACGCGTCAGCGCAATCTCTTCGTCATCCGGCGCATTCACCTTCAGCACGATATCGGAATGCCAGACCTGCTCTCTGTCGCTGAGTGTGGCACCGGCTGCGATATAGCTTTCATCATCGAAGCTGGCGCGTTTACCGGCGTCATGCTCAAGGGTGACGCTGAAACCCAGCTTGATGAGTTGTTCCACGGTCTTAGGCGTGGCGGCCACGCGCGACTCGTTTGGCAACCTTTCCTTGGGTATTCCAATTAACATAGTGTTTCCTTTCATCGGTTAAAGGATGATGGCCCGAACCTGCACCACGAGAGCGCGACTGAAACGCGATTTCAGCCGCTTTTGGACGAAACGCAGGTATTTCAAAGTGTTTATAAGCTACTGAAAATGTGACGAGCGATCTACAGCGACCACGCAGAGTGATGACATTCACCCAATTATGCAGTGTTCTGTTAAGAAACCTGCGTTATCCCACTGCAAAATAGTCTCACAGGCAGATAATCTGCCAGAGATAATTGTACGAGGACGAATTAATCAACAACAAAAACCTTTATTTAACAATGCATTAACTATTTTATCGCTAATAGTTACCGCTTTTAGTGGTAACTGTCACTAAAACTGGCCATAACTGCATTTGATGACAAACAAATGAAAAAATCATGGTTGAATAACGCGATCTGACACAAAAAATCGCTGCGACAGTCTGTTTATAACATGCAATAATCAGCGGCTATTCTGTTATACATCAAGAGTCCAGCACGTTTTCGTACTCATTTTTGCGTAAGGCGAAGGATTATTTTTATGAAGCTGAAGAACACTATTCTGGCGACCACTCTGTTGTCCCTGCTGGCAGCCAACGCATTCGCTGCGCAGGAACTTACGCCAGAAAAAGCGGCCGCGTTGAAGCCATTCGAACGTATTAATATCACCGGCCGTTTCAACGCAATTGGCGACGCTGCCGATGCGGTATCTAAGCGTGCAGATCAGATGGGCGCGGCCTCTTATTACATCCAGGCGATCAACGACAGCAACGGTAACAGCGGTAACTGGCGCGTTACGGCTGACCTCTATAAAGCCGATGCCCCGGCAGCCACAGAGTCAACGACTTACCGTCGTTTCAACGGCGTAAACGAACTGCCAAAAGCAGAAGCGTATAAACTCGAACCCTTCGATACCGTTTCGGTCAGCGGCTTCTTTGCCAGCCAGCCGGATGTAAACGACGCAATTTCGAAAGCCGCAAAACAGAAAGGCGCAGCCTCCTTCTTTATCGTTCGCCAGATCGATGCCAACAGCGGTGGCAATCAGTATGTCACCGCCTATGTCTATAAAGCGGATGCTAAAGAGCGCGCGGTGCAGACACCAAATGCGATTCCTGCCGATTCAGAAGCGGGTAAAGCCGCACTGGCAACCGGTGGCGCTGCGGCGGCTAACGTAGAGATTCCAGGCGTGGCCTCGTCTGAAACGCCAAGCAACAAAGTGGGCCGTTTCTTCGAAACCCAAAGCTCTACCGGCAAGCGCTATACCGTCAATCTGCCAAACGGTAAATCGGTGCAGGAAGTGAATGCCATTACTGCTGCTCAGATGCAGCCGTTCGATACCGTAACCTTCACCGGTCACTTCGGTACGCCAACTGAGATTTCAGAAGAAGTGGCGAAACGTGCGGCGGACAAAGGTGCCAAGTTCTACCACGTTACCCGCCAGTGGCAGAACCAGAGTGGCGGTAACCTGACCGTCACGGCTGACCTGTTTAAGTAATCCTCCTCAGGGCGGCGCCTGCCGCCCTGCTGTTTGCATAATTCCTGCGCTGTTTTGCATAGTCACGCATTGCCATCCCCTGCCACACTCCGTAAAATCCCTCGCCTGTTTTACCGGATATTGTCCCTGTATTGTGCCTTTGGTGTGACATAACCCAGCGACAAAATCCGATTTACCCAGCCATATATGCTAGCGGGAAGGTTGTTTTGGAGAAAAAATTAGGTCTCGGTGCGCTGACGGCGCTGGTGCTCAGCTCAATGCTGGGCGCAGGCGTGTTCAGTCTGCCGCAAAATATGGCTGCAGTGGCTGGTCCGGCGGCGCTGCTGCTGGGCTGGCTGATTACCGGCGTCGGCATCATCTTTCTGTCGCTGGCGATGCTGCTGCTGACCCGCCTTAAACCCGAGCTGGATGGCGGCATCTTTACCTATGCCCGTGCCGGTTTCGGCGAGCTGATGGGCTTCTGCTCCGCGTGGGGCTACTGGCTGTGCGCCGTGATCGCCAACGTCTCCTATCTGGTGATTGTCTTCTCTGCCCTGAGCTTCTTCACCGATACGCCGGACCGGATTATCTTTGGCGATGGCAACACCTGGCAGGCGATGCTGGGTGCATCCGTGCTGTTGTGGCTGGTTCACTGGCTGGTGCTGCGCGGCGTGCAGACCGCTGCCAGCATTAATCTGATGGCGACGCTCGGCAAGCTGGTGCCGCTGCTGCTGTTTATTGTGCTGGCGGTGATGGCATTCAACTATGATCGCTTCCGCTTTGACTTTTCCGGCGTCACGCTGGGACAACCGCTATGGGAGCAGGTCAAACAGACCATGCTGATTACCCTGTGGGTCTTTATCGGCGTCGAGGGGGCGGTGGTGGTCTCTGCACGCGCGCGCCAGAAAAAGGATGTGGGCCGGGCTACATTATTCGCCGTGCTGGCAGCGTTGCTGGTCTATCTGCTGGTGACACTGCTGTCGCTTGGCGTGGTTCCACGTGCTGAACTGGCTCAGATGCGTAACCCCTCCATGGCGGGATTGATGACCCGACTGATGGGCAACTGGGGCGATGCGGTGATTGCGGTGGGTCTGGTTATCTCGGTGTGCGGTGCCTATCTGAGCTGGACGATTATGGCCGCTGAAGTGCCCCTGATTGCTGCGCAACAGGGTGCATTTCCACGCAGTATCGCCCGACAAAACCGCCATAACGCGCCAGCCGCCTCACTGTGGCTGACCAACGGCAGTATTCAGCTCTGCCTGATCCTGATTGCCCTGACTGGTGCGAATTACAACAACCTGCTGACCATCGCCTCTGAGATGATTCTGGTGCCCTATCTGCTGGTGGGGTTATATCTGATCAAAGTGGTACGCGGACAGCATAAACCGCTGGCGATGGCGACCGGTATCGGTGCCAGCCTGTATGGCATCTGGCTGCTTTACGCCTCGGGGCCATTGCACCTGATGATGTCTGTGGTGCTCTATACACCGGGCCTGCTGCTGTTTCTGTTTGCACGACGCGGTGGCCGCGCAGAGTTTGCGCTGACTTCGCTGGAGCGGATTGCAATGGGATTGCTGATTGCCGCGACGCTGCCAGCCGTGTGGCAGCTGACGACTTAGCGCCTGGCCCGGCAGGCGTAATGGTTGCAGGCAGTGCGAACCCGGCCAGCGCGGAGCAACCAGGCGTACAGACAGTACGTGAGGATGGTGAGCACTGCCCAGGTTCAGAGCCTGATGGGAGAGGTTCTCAGTGTGACTGCACAGGTATTGAGACACACAACAGGTCATCCTGCTGTGTCAGATTCAGCGGCCTGGAATATTCATGATGGATCGCGTCCAGCTGCTCCGCCGAAAGCGGATAAGGAAGCTGAATATCGAAGCGACTAATCTGCTGTTGTTCCGCAAGGGTAATCAGGCGCGCGATATTAATTTCGTCGCTGACCTGAGTAGAAATGATTTGTAATGCTAATTCTTTTAACGGGTCGTCACTGCCCTGTAAGCGGTGTGCCGATTTACGTGTCACCATGCCAAATATCGGCATCACACCATAAATAGCATCGACGAAGCTCCAGCGCTTTTTGCAGGAAGCGGAGAGAAAGTCACTGTAATTGAAGCAGATGCGGTCGGGGTATATGGCTGATGCCAGCTCTTTATCAGACACACTAACGCTCCTCATGATAATCATCAATATCCCAAACCTGGCGCAAAAAGGCCGCGCTAATGATTGCACATTTTGCCGGTTATATACCAGCAAGCCACGGATATTTCGTGCGGTAACGTAGAGCTCAGGACCAGGAAAAGATATGCTTCCGTCCATCCCTGTCTCTGCTTTGTGAACTATGAACAAAATTGTTTATGTAGAAGATGAACCCGAAGTGGGCTCACTGATTGCGGCCTATCTGGGTCGTCATGATATTGAGGTGATTGTCGAGATGCGCGGCGACCGTGCTGAAGCGGTCATTGCCGAACAGCAGCCCGATCTGGTGATGCTGGATATCATGTTGCCAGGCAAAGATGGCATGACTATCTGCCGTGACCTGCGGGCCAACTGGCAGGGGCCGATCGTGCTGCTCACGTCACTGGACAGCGACATGAACCATATTCTGGCCCTGGAGATGGGTGCGCAGGATTACATTCTGAAAACCACGCCGCCGGCGGTACTGCTGGCCCGCCTGCGCCTTCATCTGCGTCAGTCGCAGCAGGGACAGCCGGACGATGCGCCCAGCGCACCCGCCGCCAACCGTATGCTGCGTTTTGGCTCGCTGACCATCGATGCGCTGAACCGCCAGGTCACGCTGTTTGACGAGCAGATCGCCCTTTCCACCGCGGATTTCGATCTGCTGTGGGTACTCGCCAGCCATGCGGGCCAGACGCTCAACCGTGATGCGCTGCTGAAAACGTTACGCGGGGTCAGCTATGACGGCCTTGACCGCAGCATCGACGTGGCCATCTCCCGGTTGCGCAAAAAGCTGCACGACAGCGCCACCGAGCCGTTCCGCATTAAAACCATTCGTAACAAAGGCTATCTGTTTGCGCCCCAGGCCTGGGATACCCGCGGACTATGAGAAAGCTTTTTATTCAGTTTTATCTGCTGCTGTTTGTCTGCTTTCTGGTGATGGCGCTGCTGGTGGGGCTGGTCTACAAGTTCACCGCTGAGCGTGCGGGCCGCCAGTCAATGAATGACCTGATGGCCAGTTCGCTCTACCTGATCCGCAGCGAACTGCGCGAGATCCCGCCGCGTGACTGGAATAAAACCATCAAGAGTCTCGATCTCGGCCTGTCGTTCGACCTGCACATCGAGCCGATGAATAAATATCAGCTTGATGAAGGCAACATGCGTCGGTTGCGCGCCGGAGAGATCGTGGCGCTCGACGATCAATACACCTTTTTGCAGCACATTCCGCGCAGCCACTACGTGTTGTCAGTCGGGCCGATTCCCTATCTCTTCTATCTGCATCAGATGCGACTACTGGATATTGCCCTGCTGATCTTTATAGGGATGTCGCTGGCGCTGCCGGTGTTTATCTGGCTGCGCCCCCACTGGCAGGAGATGCAGCGACTGGAAAAAGCGGCACAGCGCTTTGGCCGTGGCGAGCTGGACGTGCGCACCCATTTTGACAGCACCTCCAGCCTGTTCCGGCTCGGTATCGCCTTTAACCAGATGGCTGAGAACATCAATACGCTGGTCGCCAGTAAGAAGCAGTTGATTGACGGTATTGCGCATGAGCTACGCACTCCGCTGGTGCGCCTTCGTTACCGGCTGGAGATGAGCGACAACCTCACGGATGGCGAACGGGTGGCGCTGAATCGCGACATCGGCCAGCTCGAAAGCCTGATTGAGGAGCTGCTGACCTATGCACGTCTTGATCGGCCGCGCGTCGATCTCAATCTGAAAACACTGGATTTGGCCAACTGGCTGCGCGAACGGCTTGACGATTTCCGCACCATTAATCCCGACGTGCGGCTCGACCTTGAGCTGCCGCAGCGTGAAAACATCGGCATTTCTGATACCCGCCTGATGGAGCGGGTACTGGATAACCTGGTCAACAATGCGCTGCGTTATGCGCAACAGCGGCTGCGCGTAAGTTTGTGGTTCGACGGTCCGATAGGGTGTCTGCAGGTGGAAGATGACGGTCCCGGCATTCCGCCTGAAGAGCGTGAGCGGGTTTTCGAACCCTTTGTCCGGCTGGACCCCAGCCGCGATCGCGCTACAGGCGGCTGCGGACTGGGACTTGCGATTGTTCACTCTATTGCCCAGGCGCTGAGCGGCAATGTGACCATTGAGTCCAGTCCACTGGGCGGCGCCAGCGTTCGCTTTTGCTGGCCGGTTGATCTAACCTTGCGGGAAATTCCGCTGCGTTAAAAACCACAAGGAGTCTTACGTGACCTCAGCGTATCAACAACTTACCAAGACGTTCCTGCGCCTTTCCCGTTTCAGCCACGTCACGGCCATCGCCGGATGTGACATGCAAACCACCATGCCGCCGGGCGGCAGTCAGGCGCGTGGTGAAGCGCTGGCCGAAATGAGCGTGTTGCAGCACCAGATCCTCACTGCCCCTCAGGTTGGTGAGCGGCTCAGGGCCGCAGAGCAGCAGTCACTCAACGATGTTGAGCGGGCCAATCTCAACGAGATGCAGCGCGCTTACCAGCAGGCCACCCTGCTGCCTGATGATTTTGTTGAAGCCAAATCAATCGCCGGCTCGGTATGTGAACATGCATGGCGCACTCAGCGTCCCGCCAACGACTGGCAGGGCTTCGCCACCAATCTCAAAGAGGTGGTGCGTCTGAGCCGCGAAGAGGCCCAGCGCCGCGCCGACGCCACTGGCTGCTCGCGTTACGATGCGCTGCTGGATCTTTATGAACCGGGGATGACCCGCGCCCGGCTGGATGAAACCTTTGGCGAACTGAAAACCTGGCTGCCCGATCTGTTACAGCAGGTCGTGGAAAAACAGGCGAAACAGACTGTTGTCACGCCGCAGGGACCGTTCGCCCTGCCTGCTCAGCGTCAGCTCGGCCTGAGCATCATGGAAACGCTGGGTTTCGACTTTAACCATGGCCGGCTGGATATCAGTGCGCATCCCTTCTGCGGTGGCGTGCCGGAAGATGTGCGCATTACCACCCGTTACAACGAGAATGAGTTTCTCAGCGCCCTGATGGGCGTGATCCACGAAACCGGCCACGCCCGCTATGAGCAGAATCTGCCGCAGCAGTGGCGCGGGCAGCCGGTGGCGCTGGCGCGCTCCACCGCTATCCACGAATCACAAAGCCTGTTTATGGAGATGCAGCTTGGTCGCAGCCGCGAATTCCTGCAGCGCATTCTGCCGCAGGTGATCGCCACCTTTGGCGATCAGCCTGCCCTGCAGGCGGATAATTTTGTGCGCCTGACCCAGCAGGTTAAGCCTGGACTGATCCGGGTTGACGCCGATGAGCTCAGCTATCCGGCGCATGTCATTCTGCGCTATGAAATCGAGCAGGCGCTGATTGAAGGCGAGATTGAGGTTGAGGATATCCCGGCGCTGTGGGATGAGAAAATGATGCAGTCGCTGGGTCTGGATACCCGGGGTAATTACCGCGATGGCTGTATGCAGGATATTCACTGGACCGACGGCGCCTTTGGCTACTTCCCGACCTATACGCTGGGCGCGATGTACGCCGCACAGCTGTTCCGCTCGGTACATCTTGCGATTCCTCAGCTCAGCGAGCTGATTCAGCACGGTGAGCTGCAGCCGGTATTCGACTGGCTGCAACAGAACATCTGGCAGCACGGCAGCCGCTTCTCCACCGATCAGCTGCTGATCAACGCCACCGGCGAAGCGCTGAATCCGGCTTTCTTCCGCCAGCACCTTGAACAACGTTACCTGAATAGCTAAGCTCTCGGGCGGTCTGCTGACCGCCCTTTCCCGCCTTTGTACAATCGGTTACACGCCGATACCAAACACCCACGGACACCGTTCATTGATATCCCTATAGTCTCTTCACCGGCCCCGCAGTGGGCTACACATGAAAAAATAGTCTTCGAGGGATTTGCAATGAAAAAATTATTTGCACTGGTTGTCGCCGCTGCTATGGGTATGTCTTCTGTTGCTTTCGCTGCTGACACCACAGCTGCTCCAGCTGCTGCGCCAGCCGCAACAACCACTACTACCGCTGCAGCACCGGCTAAAACCGTTCACAAAACTGCGCACAAGAAACACCATAAAGCGGCTCAGAAAGCGCAGGCTGCTAAGAAACACCACAAAAAAGCTGTGAAAAAAGATGCCGCGCAGAAAGCGCAGGCTGCAAAAAAAGTTCACCATAAAAAAGTAGCTAAACCTGCTGCACAGAAAGCCCAGGCCGCTAAAAAAGTTCACCACAAAAAAGTCACTAAACCAGCTGCTCAGAAAGCCCAGGCCGCTAAAAAAGTTCACCACAAAAAAGCCACTCAGCCAGCCGCTCAGAAAGCCCAGGCTGCTAAAAAAGTTCACCACAAAAAAGTAGCTAAACCAGCTGCCCAGAAAGCTCAGGCTGCTAAAAAAGTTCACCACAAAAAAGTTGTGAAACCAGCAGCTAAAAACTAAGGTCGCCTTCAGCGCACGGCCACGAGATGATGATTAAAAACACCCGGTTCTGCCGGGTGTTTCTTTACTGGAGTGGATGATATGGTGCGTCGCTATCGCTTCGAAATTATTCTGCTGGTGATGATCCTGTGTGGCATTGTTGCAGCAAGCTTTTTTGTTTAACCGCTGTAGCGTACTGATTAACCAATAAAACTCCCTTTTTCAACGCTCACCGACTATAGTTACCGTACTTACGTAATAACAATAACGTTAATTTTTTCTCGCCATTGAGATTTCTATGCGCCTGGCTACCCTGTTAATGGTTGGACTCTTCAGCTTTGCCACCACGGTTCATGCCGATGATGACGATGACTCGCCTACTCCTGCTGAAATTAAGATGCTGTTCTTCGGCAAGGATCATCGCCAGGCAATCACCGATATTACCGCTGCCCCCTGGGATGCCATTGGTCAGCTGGAAACCGAAAGCGGCAACCTCTGTACTGCCACACTCATCTCTCCGCATCTGGCGCTGACCGCCGGACACTGCCTGCTTGCCCCGCCGGGTAATTTCGATAAGCCGGTTGCGCTGCGATTTATGGCCAGCGATAAAGGCTGGCGCTACGAGCTTCATGATATTGATGCGCGGGTTGAACCCTCGCTGGCGTCAAAGTTAAAAGCGGATGGTGAAGGCTGGATCGTGCCGAGCAGTGCAGCCCCCTATGATTACGGCATCGTGATTTTACGCAATCCGCCCTCAGCGATTACGCCTATTCCGCTGTTCGATGGCTCACGCAGCGATCTCACTGCGGCGCTGAAGCTGACCGGACGCAAAGTGACGCAGGCGGGCTATCCGGCTGATCATCTGGACACGCTTTACTCCCACAGCGATTGCCTGATTACCGGCTGGGCGCAGCGCGCCGTGCTGTCGCATCAGTGTGACACCCTGCCAGGTGACAGTGGTTCGCCACTGCTGCTCAACAGCGATAAAGGCTGGCAGTTAATCGCGGTACAAAGCTCAGCACCGGCAGCGAAAGATCGCTACCTGGCTGATAACCGTGCGATTTCGGTCACCTCGTTTAAAGATAAGCTGGAATCCCTCGCGCAGTAGTCCGCACTCTCACTCCCCATCATCGGATGCGCGCCGGTTACGGCGCGCATCCCGGCGTTTAACCCGCTATCTGCTCCATCATCTGCAGAATACGCTTATCTGAGATGGGATAAGGCGTACCCAGCTGCTGAGCAAAGTAACTGATTCGCAGCTCTTCGATCATCCAGCGGATATTTTGCACCTCTTCATCATCCTGACGCTGCGGCGGCAACTTGTTGCGCCACGCCTGATAAGCCTGCTCCACTGCCTGCACTTTTAACATCCGCGCACGATCGCTGTGCGGATCGGCAGGCAGTTTTTCCAGTCGGCGCTCAATCCCATGCAGATAACGCAGCGTATCGGCCAGTCGCTGCCAGCCGTTGCCGGTGACAAAGCCGCGATAAACCAGGCCACTTAACTGCGCTTTGATGTCAGATAACGCCAGCGCCATGGTCATATCGACCCGGCCCTTCAGACGCTTATTGATGTTGAAGACAGCCGTCAGGATCTGCTCGACCTGCTTCGCGATGGTCACTACGGTTTCATTGAGTTCGCCGCGCACCTTGTCACGCAACTGCTCAAAAGAGGTTTGATCCCAGGCCGGACCGCCCGCTTCCCCCATCAGCTTGTCGATGCCACAGGCGATGCAGTCGTCAATCAGCTCCAGCACTTTGCCATAAGGGTTAAAGTAGAGTCCGAGCTTGGCTTTGTTCGGCAGCTTCTCGTGCAGATATTTAACCGGTGACGGCACATTCAGCAGCAGCAGGCGACGCTGACCGCGCCACATCATTTTTTGCTGCTCCTGCTCGCTGTCAAACAGACGAATGGCGACGCTCTCTTTCTCGTCGACCAGCGCAGGCCAGGCTTTAACCTGGTAGCTGCCGCGCTTCTGTTCATAACTGCGTGGCAGATCGCCAAAACTCCAGATATGCAGCCCGCTCTGCTCCAGCCCGTCATCCGCCACTTTCGACAGCGTTTCCTGCACTTTGTCTTTCAGCTGTGCCTTAAGCGCAGTGAGATCTTTGCCTTCCAGCAGTTTACGGTTGTGCTCGTCGACTACCCGGAACGTCATTTTCAGATGATCGGGCACCTGTTCCCACTGCCAGCTTTCCCGCTCCAGCGTGACGCCGGTCATGCGGCGAAATTCCCGCGCCAGCGCATCAGGCAGCGGCATCTCCATCGCTTTCACCCTTCCTAAGAACGCCTCGGCGTAGTTGGGCGCAGGCACCAGGTTACGGCGCAGCGGCTTAGGCAGCGACTTAATCAGTGCGATGATCAGTTCACGGCGTACACCGGGGATCTGCCACTCAAAACCGCTATCCTCTACCTGGTTCAGCAGCGGCAGCGGAATATGTACCGTCACGCCATCCGCATCTGCGCCAGGCTCAAACTGATAACTCAGCTTAAGTTTGAGGTTGCCCTGATGCCAGAAGTTGGGGTAGTCGAGCTGACTGACTTTATCCGCGCCCTCTTTGATCAGCATCTGCTTGTCGAAATTCAGCAGTTCTGCGTTTTCGCGACTGGCCTGTTTCCACCAGCTGTCGAAATGCTTCGCCGAGACCACCTCTTTGCCAATGCGCTGGTCATAAAAAGCAAACAGCGTTTCGTCATCAACCAGAATGTCGCGGCGACGGGATTTGTGTTCCAGATCTTCCACTTCGCTGCGCAGCTTCTGGTTTGCGCGGAAGAAGGCGTGTCGGGTCTGCCAGTCGCCCTCCACCAGCGCGTGACGAATAAACAGTTCACGGCTCAGGGTGGGATCGATGCTGCCATAGTTAACTTTACGGGCGGCGACAATCGGCAGGCCATAGAGCGTGACTTTTTCGGTGGCCATCACCGCGCCCTGCGATTTCTCCCAGTGCGGTTCACTGTAGCTGCGCTTGATCAGATGCTGTGCCAGCGGCTCAATCCACTCTGGTTCAATACGGCCCGCCGTGCGGCCCCACAGGCGGCTGGTCTCGACCAGTTCCGCCACCATGGTCCACTTCGGCGGCTTTTTAAACAGCCCGGAGCCAGGGAAGATCGCGAAGCGGGTATTGCGCGCGCCGGTATACTCCTGCTTATCGGTGTCTTTCTGCCCGATATGCGACAGCAGACCGCTTAACAGCGCGCAGTGGACGGGCTGCAGCTCAGCCGGTTCACTGTTAACCGGAATGCCAAGTTCACGCACCACCTGCCGCAGCTGGGTGTAGATATCCTGCCATTCCCGCACGCGCAGATAGTTAAGGAAATCGCTTTTGCACTGGCGGCGGAAAACATTCCCGGACAGCGCTTTCTGCTGCTCCGCCAGGTAGTTCCAGAGATTCACATAGGCGAGGAAGTCGGAGTCTTTGTCGGCAAAGCGCCGGTGCTTCTCATCGGACGCCTGTTTTTTATCTGCCGGACGCTCACGCGGGTCCTGAATCGACAGGCCTGCGGTGATAATCATCACTTCGCGCACGCAGCCAAATTTCTGCGCTTCCAGCACCATCCGCGCCAGGCGGGGATCCACCGGCAGCTGCGCCAGCTGACGCCCGGAACCGGTAAGCTTGTAGTGACCGGTCTCTTCGTTCAGGGTCAGCGCGCCCAGCTCTTCCAGCAGGCGGACGCCATCCTGGATATTGCGCTTATCGGGCGCTTCCACAAACGGGAAGGCGGCGATATCGCCGAGGCCCAGCGAGGTCATCTGCAGGATGACTGACGCCAGGTTAGTGCGCAGGATTTCAGGATCGGTAAAGGCCGGACGACTCAGGAAGTCATCTTCCGCGTAAAGGCGGATACAGATACCGTCTGAAACGCGGCCGCAACGCCCTTTACGCTGGTTGGCAGACGCCTGTGATATCGGTTCAATCGGCAGGCGCTGCACTTTGGTACGGAAACTGTAACGACTGATACGCGCCGTACCGGGATCGATCACATATTTAATCCCCGGCACCGTCAGTGAGGTTTCCGCGACGTTGGTCGCCAGCACGATACGACGGCCACTGTGCGACTGAAACACCCGGTTCTGTTCGGCGTTCGACAGCCGTGCATAGAGCGGCAGCACTTCGGTGTGTGGCAGATCGCGTTTGTTCAGCGCGTCGGCGGTATCACGTATTTCACGCTCACCACTCATGAAGATCAGGATATCGCCCCGACTTTCCCGGCCCAGCTCATCTACGGCATCAAAAATCGCCTGCAGCTGGTCACGATCGCTGTCATCCGCCTCTTCGATCACCGGCCGATAGCGCACTTCAACCGGATAGGTCCGGCCTGAGACTTCAATCACCGGCGCATTATTGAAATGACGCGAGAAACGCTGTGGATCGATGGTGGCGGAAGTGATAATTACTTTCAGATCGGGGCGACGCGGCAACAGCTCTCGCAGATAACCGAGCAGGAAATCGATATTCAGGCTGCGTTCGTGCGCTTCATCAATAATGATGGTGTCATATTGCATCAGCAGACGATCCTGCTGGATCTCCGCCAGCAGAATCCCGTCGGTCATCAGTTTAATCTGCGTCAGGTCACTGACCTGGTCGTTAAACCGTACTTTATAGCCGACGCAGCCGCCCAGCGAAGTGCTGAGCTCATCGGCAATGCGATTCGCCACGGTACGTGCGGCCAGACGGCGCGGCTGCGTATGACCAATCAGACCCGTCACACCACGCCCCAGCGCCAGACAGATTTTCGGCAGCTGCGTGGTTTTACCCGAGCCGGTTTCACCGGCGACAATCACTACCTGGTGATCGCGAATCGCCTCAGCAATATCCTGCTGCTTCTGACTGACCGGCAGATTGTCCGGGAAGGTAATGGCTGGCGTGGCCGCACGGCGCTGGGCCACGCGCTGCTCGGCAGCGATAAAGTCCTGCTCAAGCTCGCTGGCAATGCCCTGCTGTGCCTCGGGATTTTTAGCTTTTCTGGCACCCTGTAAACGGCGCTGTAACCGCTGGCGATCGCGCAGCATTACACCCTCGAGGCGTGACCAGAGCGCTGCCAGTGGGGAAGTATCGGGAGATGACATAATAGTGACGTACCTTACTCAGACGGTGTCGCTGCCTGAAGCAGCGCCCTGCAAGCCGGGATAACCAGCTGATTCAATAAAAAATAATTGCGCGCATCATAGCACATTCTGAACTGTTCCGGCGGCTGGCCCCGGTTACGCTTATTCAATAAATTCGAACATGGGTCTCGAAATATTGCGCTTTCACCGCGCCATCGATAACCGTAGAGTGTAAACCATTGAGCGGAAAGTCTTCCGCGTAACAGACAGGAAACCACCATGAGCAAAGTTTTAGTTCTGAAATCAAGCATTCTTGCAGGCTACTCACAATCAAGCCAGCTCGCTGACTTCTACATCGAACAGGCAAAGGCCCAGGGTAAAGAGGTTACCGTCCGTGACCTGGCGGCTAACCCGATCCCGGTACTGGATGGCGAGTTAGTGGGTGCAATGCGTCCCTCTGATACCCCGCTGTCACCTCGTCAGCAGGAGGCTCTGGACCTGTCGGATGAACTGATTGCAGAACTGCAGGCTCATGATGAAGTGGTGATTGCCGCGCCAATGTACAACTTCAACATCCCGACGCAGCTGAAAAACTATTTCGACCTGATTGCCCGTGCTGGCGTGACGTTCCGCTACACCGAAGCAGGCCCGGAAGGTCTGGTTAAAGGCAAAACGGCAGTCGTTATCTCCAGCCGTGGCGGCATTCACAAAGATACCCCAACTGACCTGCTGACCCCTTACGTTAAGCTGTTCCTGGGCTTCATCGGCATCACTGACGTTGAGTTCGTGTTTGCTGAAGGCATCGCTTACGGTCCGGAAGTGGCCAGCAAAGCGACCGCTGAAGCGAAAGACGCTATCAAGCAGATCGTGACGGCATAAGTCTCACTCATCTCAGGATGACGCTGTAAAAGACCGGGCCATGCGCCCGGTTTTTTTTCGCCGGTTACTGACTGCTTTCTGCCGCTTTTCTCAGCCACTGACCGTTAATGCCGCGCACATATTCCCCCGCTGCCGCACGGCTCACCAGCTTCTGTCCGGCAATACTGGCGACATCGGCCGTGGAGAGATTATTCTGTTCTGCCAGTCGCTGATACTCCTGCTGACGTCCGGCATTAATACGCTGCACCAGTGCCAGCGTTTCACTATCCTGCGCACGTGCCGCCAGATAGCCAGAGAGCGTTTCACCTGCCCGCCCCGATTGCCGCGCCTGATCCAGCGTCAGTGCCCAGGCAGGCTGCGCCATCGTCAGAGCGAGGAACAGCACCGCGCTTATGCGTTTCATCGTTGCTCTCCTCAGAACAGACCGCTCTGGTTTTTCAATAGCGCTTCCACGTCTTTATCGACTTTGATGTGGATCTCATGTTCGATTTTCACGTTCATGTTGATGGTGATGGGATCTTTAGGTGCCGTGACTTCAATGCGCGGCACGCAGCCGATGCTCAGCAGTCCGGCTGCCAGAACCAGTAGTGCCCTCAGGCTCATGGTGAAGTGTCCTTGTTGGATGGCAAATTCGCATGTTGCTCTAACCAGGATTGCAAATTATCGCCAAAGCGCAGGCTGCGCCAGAGCTGAAACAGGTTTTCCTGATGATGATAGTTGAGATTAACCGTCTGACGACGGTTACTGAACTGGCTGACGCCCTGCACCTGCGCCTCCATGGTGAGGTCGCCAAGATTATCCAGATTGATCGTGGCCCAGCTGCGGGAGACTTCCATATAGCGTAACCAGTCCAGCGCGGCGCCCGTCGCCACGTTATTGCGGGTAATCGCATCCGCCATATCTTTATCCAGCCGGAAGGTCAGCGGACCGCTGTTGGCAATCCACCCTTTCTCCACCAGCCAGTGTGGATTATTGAGCCACAGCGGCAGCTCACCGTTGACCTTGCCCGACATGGCAAACTGTTTAGGTTTCAGCGCCGTCACCAGCTCGCTGAGGCTGATATTGCGCAGCGACACCCGGGCTGGCTCATGCTGCGGCATGCGCAAAGCGGGCAGCGTAATTTGTCCGCCCAGCAGATCAAGGCTGACATCCTGCAACGTCAGCGGCGCCTGTTCGGACCACGGCCAGTTACCCTGCAGGTCAGCGCGAATATTCTGCATCGCAAACTGGTTCTTAACCTCGGCAATGCGCAGTGATACCGGGCCATGCTGACCAAATTGCCATTGCTGCTCATGGAATCTGAACGGCAGCGAGAAGTCGATACCGTTAACCTGGCTGTCAGGCGTCCAGATGCTGCCCTGTTTTACCGTCCAGTGGCCTCCCGCCTGGAAACCCTGTTCACTTGCGGCGGAAAAAGCGACCTGTGCCTGCAAACGGCCGCCCTGGATCTGCATTTTCATGTCGGGGCTGAGCAACGGCTGAAACACCGTCAGCGACTGTGCCGGCCACCAGGCCTGGCCGCGCAGCCGTTCGCCATCCCAGCGGCCGTTAACACGCAGCGGGCCAACCTTGCCCGCCTGTAAACTGCCTCGCCAGATAAAATAGCCGGGATCACGACCTTTAGCCTCAAAGTCGAGCGTGGAGTCTGCCAGATGTCCGCCATAGCTGAAGCGGGTCTCTCCTGCCTGCAGGCGGAAATGCCCATTGAACGCCGGATGCGCCGCATCACGCTGCCAGTTTACCGGTTTAGTCAGTGTCAGACGCGGTTTTGCAACGTTGACACTGCCATACGCCAGCTGATTAAAACCGGTGGACAAGGTATCCAGATGGATCAGGGTGTCGTGCCAGCCGCCCGTGCCTTTAACATCCCAGCGCGCCTGCAGCGGCAGCATCTCGCCACCTCCCCAGTAGCGCCAGTTCCATTCGCCCTTATCGGGCCAGAAATCATTGGCGCGGCCATCGAGATGCAACCGGAAGCGGCCAAAACTGGCATCGTGCGCATTGAGAATGGCCTGCAGGCGGCCATCAATACCCTGCGAGGAGAGTCGTACGCCCGCCAGCGGCCAGCGCGCTTCGTCCACTTCCAGCGTTGACAGCAACCGGCCCCGCAGGCGCAGTAGCGATTTAGGTTGCAGCACCAGTTGAGGATCGAGGATCGAGCCGCTGAGCACGCCCGGAATGGAGCCGTAAAGTTGCAGGTCGGCCAGCTTGCTTTCGCCGGTTAGCTGAAACGGCAGGTTGCTGTTGGTCAGGCTGAGGTTGCCGGGACCAACGCCGAGCACCACGTTACCCTTGCCGCCGCGTCCCTGGGTCAGCAGGTTAACGCGACCGCTAATCTGGCTACTTTCAAGGCCAGACTGCCAGTTATCCAGCGTCAGGTTAACAAACCCTGATAGCGGCTGAGCCTCCAGCGGCCAGAAGTATTCGCCCTTTTCAATCCGAATCTGATCGCGGCTGATCTGCCACGGCAGTCTGAGAAGCGGCCTGGTCACTTCGGCCATTGCCACGCGTAGCTCGCCCTGCTGCTGCTGCCAGTTAAGCGTCAGCTTCAGGGGATGCGGCAGCGCGTCCAGCGCCAGCTGTCCGGTCACCTCGCCGTTCACCGGCAGATCGGTGGCAAAGGTGGGTAACGCCAGATGACCACTCAGCGTGACAGGTTCAGGAAGTGCAGGATGGGTGAGCGTCAGGCGAGTGATAGCGAGCTGCTGACCGGTCAGCGTTGCCGCCAGCTGCAGATTATCGCCCTGATAACTGAGTTGCTGACGATCTTTTTCCAGCGTCAGATCCAGCGCGCCCGCATACGTCTGCCACGGCGTAACGATTAATTTGCCCAGATGAACGTCGGCGCCAGGCAGCATTGCCTGCCATTCGGCCAGCGTTTTGGGGGCTGCCGTGCTGCCATCACTGGCAGGTAATTTTTGCAGGCAGGTGCTATCCAGCGTCAGCTCTGACGCATTCAGTTTCCAGCGCGACTGATGCCAGCCCAGTGACACCGCCTTTACCGTTGCCAGGGAGCAATCCCCTGCGAGATAACGAAGTTGTGGCAACCACAGGCCACCCTCCCGCCAGCGCGGTGCGCCCGACAGCTCAATGCGGGTATCTTCAGGTAGCCAGATGCCGACCAGCCGCGGCAGCCATTGCGTGACAGTCAAGATCAGGCCGAGCAGCAGCAGAATCAGCGCCAGAATGGCGGCCAGCCGTCGCCGGAACATCCGTGGCATAAAAGCCATAATCCTTTTCCTTACAGTATCCTGACAACGATGATGGCATGTAATCTGCCAGAGGTGAAGGTCTGCGCCGGACACAAGTCAGCTGTTTCAGCAAAGTCAGTCAGAAAACGTTATCCTTGCTCTATCACCTCTGCAGGAGCACAACGATGAAAATCGCGGTTTACAGCACCAAACATTACGATCAGAAATACCTTGAGCAGGTCAATCAGCAGTTCGGCTTTGAACTGGTGTTTTTTGACTTTTTACTCTCTGAAAGCACCGCCAAAACCGCTGTGGGTTGCGATGCCGTCTGTATCTTTGTAAACGATGACGGCAGTCGCCCGGTGCTGGAAGAGCTGGCCGGGCTGGGTGTGAAATATATCGCGCTGCGCTGTGCCGGTTTCAATAATGTTGATCTGGCTGCTGCAAAAGAGCTGGGTCTGGAAGTGGTGCGCGTGCCGGCCTACTCACCGGAAGCGGTCGCTGAACATACTATCGGCCTGATGATGACCCTGAATCGCCGTATTCATCGCGCTTATCAGCGTACCCGTGACGCAAACTTTTCGCTCGACGGCCTGACCGGTTTTAACATGCATAACAAAACCGCGGGTGTTATCGGTACCGGTAAAATCGGGATCGCGACGATGCGGATTCTGAAAGGTTTTGGTATGCGGCTGCTGGCGTATGATCCCTACCCGAGTGAGCAGGCGCTGGAACTGGGCGCGGAATATGTCGATCTGAAGACGCTGTTTGCTGAATCCCACGTCATTACGCTGCACTGTCCGCTGACGCCGGAAAATCATCATCTGCTCAACGCCGACGCGTTTAAACAGATGCGTGATGGGGTGATGGTTATCAACACCAGTCGTGGTGGCCTGATTGATTCACAGGCGGCGATTGACGCGCTGAAACAGCAGAAAATCGGCGCGCTCGGCATGGATGTTTATGAGAATGAACGCGATCTGTTCTTTGAAGATAAGTCGAATGATGTGATTCAGGACGATGTGTTCCGCCGTCTGTCGGCGTGCCATAACGTGTTGTTCACCGGCCATCAGGCGTTTTTAACCGCCGAAGCGCTGACCGCCATTTCTGAAACGACACTGAATAATCTCAGCCAGCTCGACCGGGGTGAAAACTGCCCGAACCGACTCTCTGCCTGACTGTGCGGGCCGGAGCAATCCGGCCTGATCATCAGCGCGCGCAATTCCCGCCAATTAACGCCTGCTCATCACAGCGACGTCCATTGACTAACTGACACATCCCCACTCTTGAGCCATCCAGCTGATGCGAAAATGCCAGCGTTCCGCCCGCATTCGAACAGGTGCTTTCTGCCAGGGAAGACATCACCACCCGTGGCTGGATGTGGGCGGCGGTGGCTTGTTGCGGTGGCTCGTTATCATCACTGTTGCTGCTGCAGGCAGAGAGTAATAATGCGGCACCGGCCAGCAAAAAGGTGGCTGCTTTCATCAGTCGGACTCCGGGAAGTGGGGGAAAAGGCTGGCTCAGCATATGTCAGGCAGCACAACGGGTCGAGAGGTGAAACAGCTTTTTACAAAATTCTCCGGCGTCATTTGCAAGCAGAATTATCTTGTTTACCTGTTATCGCTGAACTGTCACCCTTTTTCGGCCCTTATTAATTCGGAGTAAAGCCATGTTAATGGATATGTTAATTCGCATAGCGCTGGCCGGTATTCTCGGCGGCCTGATCGGCATGGAGCGCCAGATGCGGGCCAAAGAAGCGGGACTGCGTACCCATATTCTGGTCGGTATCGGCAGTGCGATGTTTATGCTGGTATCGAAATATGGCTTCGCCGATATGCTCAATAGTGACCATGTGGCACTGGATCCCAGCCGTATTGCTGCCCAGGTAGTCAGCGGCATGGGTTTCCTTGGCGCAGGCACCATTATGATTCAGAAGCAGGTGGTGAAAGGCTTAACCACGGCGGCGGGATTATGGGTGACTGCGGCGATTGGTCTGGTGATTGGTAGCGGCATGTATGAGATAGGCATTTATGGCACAGTGCTGGCGCTGGTGGTGCTGGAAGTCTTCCGCCGCCTGAGCCATTTTCTCATCGGTAAACATCATACGCTGCTGGTTTTTCTTAAGCCCAAAAGTGTGCCGCTGGTGCTGCTGGTCATGCAGCGGGAAGGCATTCGCTACGGCAATGTGACGGTGATTAACCGGGATGAGGAGAGTGGTCTGTGTGAGCTCAGCGTTCAGGTGACGCTGTCCCGCAAATCAAACGATGCTCACCTCTATGATAAGGTCATTGAGATCAAAGGAGTTCAGTCGCTGGAGATGATGTAAATTCCTTTCCATAAAGATCATTCCTGCTGAACACAGGCCGTTCAGCGCCAGGACGTTGCAGAAGGGAGTTATCGGTACGCACTGCCTTCTGCCCTCTCCATCAGATTCATCTATTATCAGAATCATGCAGCCTGACCTGAGATATAGAGCCCGCCGGGAATTAATGTCATAATCCGTGATTGTTTATTAAGGTAACCATTTATCCGGTGAAAAATGCGCCAGAACTCTGACCATCGTGACGAAACCCTGTCCGCTTCTGTACGTAAAAGTAGCTGGCCAGTACTAAGCATGCTTATCTTTACGCTGATTGCGGGCGCTATGGCCATCATGATGATCCTGGATCATCGTAATTCCGTAAATAATGCGCTTGAGACCGGACAGTGTCTGGTGGGGGAAGGCGCTGAAAGTTTGCTGGAAATGCTCAGACATTTTTTACATCATGCTTATCGCTGGATTTTTAAAGCCTGTGGCTAGCAATAATAAATTCAGTGCAGCAGGAAATGCAGTAATCCGTGTCGGTTTACCAGCAACAAAACGCCGCAATACATGACTGCAACATAGCAGAGTAAAAAGAGTATCAGCGTCAATATAAATCGGACACCATAATTTTTATATCGTGAGTGTTTACCGGATGTCTCATCGAATTTAAAGTTTGCTCCGTCCTTATTCACATATATAGCCAGCAATTTAACGATTTGTTACGCTGCCCGCATTACCATCATGATGTGCGGAACGATGAAGTCACAGCAAGTCTCTCAGGAAAAACAGTTATGAGTGTAAAAATTAAAGCCGCCCTTTTTAACTTTCACATTCACTTTAATGGCTTTAATTTCACCCGTCTGCTTTGAAAAGCAACAGTTTTGGACGTGGCGATATGTGCCAGTAAAATCGATTCAGATTTAATGGGATACAAAAAAACACTGATGCCTGTGCATCTTACGTATTCCCAATTATAACCCGGCAGTGTCAACGCATATTCAACAGCAGCGTTTTTCAGATTCAGGCGTTAATGAAATTAACAGTGCATCAGGATATTTAACTCCCTGCGAATTTATAGCAACAATTCGAAGGGAAATTTAAAATCAGATAAGCATAAACAGGACTCCGTTTATGCATGATTGATTAATAGCGGTGCATGCTCTTTTTTTTGTTAACGGGTCGCTCTGATGAAATATCTGTTAATTATCTCAATCATTTTTATGACTGCGGGTTGTGCGGCAAAAAAAGAGAATGCGCGGGCTGATGCTTACCAGGCATCACTGCCATCCTGTTCTGCGCACAATGATGAAATCGATTGCCAGTGGAAAGAGGTGCCAGCCAGCTGACATCGCATAGTTGAACGCTATCCGTGACACATCAGCCCGCAATTTTTGGGTAATGACCTGGTAAGGCATGCCCTCATTTTTCACTGAGTACCGCCGCATCGATTTATGTCGCTGCTCCCTTAACGGGTAGTCTCTGCCGGATTCCCCGGGCGGCTATCCGCTGATTACTTCACTCCAGTACTGGCATTCGCGGCAACAATCCGTACCATACGCTGCATATTCGTGACACCGCAGTGAAGTGTCTGGCTGAACGCGCACGGCAATTTGCCCTTTAGCTACGCTTTCTGGATTTTGAGATAGGTAAAAATGCAAGATAATCAAACGGTTGACAAGAAAGAACAGTACAACCTCAATAAACTGCAAAAACGTCTGCGTCGTAACGTCGGTGAAGCCATTGCAGATTTTAATATGATTGAAGAAGGCGACCGCATCATGGTCTGCCTGTCGGGCGGCAAAGACAGCTACACCATGCTGGAAATTTTGCGCAGTCTGCAAAAAAGTGCGCCGGTCAACTTCAGCCTGATTGCCGTTAACCTCGACCAGAAACAGCCGGGCTTCCCTGAGCATATCCTGCCGGAATATCTTGAGTCGCAGGGCGTTGAGTATCGGATTATCGAAGAAGATACCTACTCCATCGTCAAAGATAAGATCCCGGAAGGCAAAACCACCTGTTCACTCTGCTCGCGCCTGCGCCGTGGCATTCTCTATCGCGTCGCAACTGAGCTGGGCTGTACTAAAATTGCGCTGGGCCACCATCGCGATGACATTCTGCAGACGCTGTTCCTGAACATGTTTTACGGCGGAAAAATGAAAGGCATGCCGCCAAAGCTGATGAGCGACGATGGCAAGCAGATTGTGATCCGTCCGCTGGCTTACTGCCGCGAGAAAGATATCATCCGCTTCTCAGAAGCGCGTCAGTTCCCGATTATTCCGTGTAACCTCTGCGGTTCTCAGCCGAACCTGCAGCGTCAGGTGGTAGCCGATATGCTGCGAGACTGGGATAAGCGCTATCCTGGCCGTATCGAAACCATGTTCAGCGCGATGCAGAATGTGGTGCCGTCACATATGGCGGATATCAACCTGTTCGATTTTAAAGGCATTAAGCATGGCGATGCGGTGGTTGACGGCGGGGATCTCGCCTTTGACCGGGAATCTCTGCCGCTGCAGCCTGTTGGCTGGCGGGCTGATGAAGAGGATGCCCCGGATACCAGCGCGCGTCTGGATGTGATTCAGATTAAATAAGTGCTGGAAAGGTTAAGGGCGTGCTGCTGGCAGCACGCCCTTTTTTTATATGTTGCGATGCGGTGGTGGATCCATTATCGGCGGAAATTCCGGATCTGTCGGCGGATCAGGCTGGGGTTGTGGCTGAGGAATAGGCTCAGGAATCGGGATCGGATCCGTGGGGATCGGCTCGCTGTTAAGAATCGCGCTCATGCCGTACTCCTTTTGTTGCGAATGGACTTTAAGCTTAGGTAAGGAACGGCGTTACAGCCAGGCGGGCAAAAAAAAAGCCGGCACACGGGCCGGCATGTTTCGAATTAAATGTGCTATGCATTAATTCTAAATTAGGAAGTAAGACAATATGGAGCGCAACGCCCATCGCTTGACGTTGCATTCACCTGCGGGAGAGAGTTTGCGTCAGCAGCGACAATGGGTTCTTGATGTCGATCAGCTTTTGCGTCCTTTACGGGATTTTCAGCGCAGATAACCGATACGCTACGCATAACGCTAGAGCCAGCGCCGCTTGCGCAGGTACCCCGCTACCCCGACGGCCAGTGCCACCAGCAGCAGACAGAAGATAGAGAAACCGTATCGCCATTCGCCGCCTGGAATACCGCCCAGGTTGACGCCAAACAGGCCGGTCAGGAAGGTGGCTGGCAGAAAAATCATCGCCATCAGTGACATGGTGTAGGTACGTCGGTTCATCGACTCCGCCATCGCAGAAGCAACTTCATCAGCCAGAATCGCGGTACGCGCCACGCCCGCATCCAGATCATCCAGCCCGCGTCCCAGCCGATCGGCGATTTCCTGCATCCGGCGGCGTTCGGTGTCATCCATCCAGGCCAGTTTTTCACTGGCCAGCCGCGCATAGACATCCCGCTGCGGTGCCATATACCGCCGCATCACAATCAGCTGTTTGCGCAGCAGGCCGAGTTCACCTCGTGCCGGCATCCGCTGGTCAAGCAGCGCATCTTCCAGCTCAATGATTTTGTCATGTAAATCTTCGATAAACTCGCTGGTGTGATCGGTCAGGGCATCACAGATATCGACCAGCCAGCTGCCGCAGTCAATCGGGCCGTTACCATTCTGCAAATCCGTGAGGACTTCATCGACGGCAGAAACTTTACGCCGCCGGGTCGAGACGATGAGCTTATCGTTGATAAATACCCGCATCACCACCAGCTGGTCGCGACGCGCATCGCTGTTGTGGTTGACGCTGCGCAGCACGATCATAAAGCCGTCGCCCAGCCGGCTGACGCGTGGACGCATACTGTCGCCCGCTAAAGCGTCTCGCACGGCATCAGGGATTTGTGTCGTCGACTGCAGCCATTCCGCGCTCTTACGGTGGGTATAGTTCAGATGGAGCCAGCAGGGCTGCTCACACTGGATGACTTCATCTTCAGCAATCGGGATCATCCCGCCCTTGCCATCCAGCTGGCAGGAAATTATGGCATCTGAAACCTGTAATGCTTTTCCTTCAATTACGTCCACACCGTCGCCTCACTACTAAAATCAATACGATACAGTCTAGCGTGACGGTGTTGAGTTGCAATCTCCGGGCTGTGTAGAAAGATGTCAGAGGGTGGCCGGTTGACCGGCCACCTGCACTCAGTGCTTTTCAATCCACAGTTCGCGACTGTAGGCGACATCTTCAGGGTTAGTGATGGGATAGCCTTTGACCCAGGGTTTAATCAGGCGGCCATTGGTGTACTGATAGATGGGGGAGATCGGAGCCTGCTCAGCCAGGATCTGCTCGGCACGGTTGTAATCGCTGTTACGTACCTGATCGCTGCTCTCCCGGCTGGCTTTGGCGATAACCGCATCATAATCCGCGTTGTTAAAGCGCGCGATGTTGCTGCTGTTGCCCGACGTCAGCAGATTCAGGAAAGTGGAGGGTTCATTGTAGTCACCGACCCACGAGGCGCGGATCACATCGAAGTTTCCGCTGTTACGGCTGTCGATATAGGTTTTCCACTCCTGGTTCTCCAGCGTGACATCCACACCGAGGTTCTTTTTCCACATTGAGGCCACAGCAATCGCAATCTTCTGGTGGCTCTCAGAGGTGTTGTAGAGCAGTTTGAGTTTCAGCGGCTTGCCGGGACCGTAACCGGCAGCAGCGAGCAGCGATTTGGCCTGTGCATTCAGGCTGTTCTGATCGTGCTGTTGCATGAACGTGGGCAGTGGCTTAAAGCCTGCTGTCACATCTGGCGTAAAGTGCCACGCCGGTTTCTCACCGGTTCCCAGCACTTTTTCAGCAATCACTTTCCGGTCGATAGACCAGGAGAGCGCTTTGCGAACCCGCACATCGGCCGTCGGCCCTTTCTGCGTGTTAAACGCGTAGTAATAGGTGCCTAACTGGTCAGGTGTGTAGACCTCTCCGGGCAGAGTTTTCTTCAGTAGCGCATACATGTTTTTCGGGAAGGATTCGGTGATATCAATATCGTTGGATCGATAACGTTTAGTGGCGCTCGACTCTTCATTAATCGGCACAAAAGTCACTTTCGTCAGCACCGAATGGGCATCATCCCAGTAGTGAGGATTACGTGTCAGTACGATTTTTTCGTTCACTACGCGTTCGCTGAGCTGATAGGCCCCGTTGCCCACCAGTTTGCCGGGTGACGTCCAGCTGTCACCCTGTTGCGCAATAATTTTCTGCGGCACCGGGAAAAGCGCCACGTTAGCCAGTAGCGCCGGAAACCACGGCACCGGACGATCCAGCGTCACCTTCAGCTGGTTTTTACTCTGTGCGACCACACCCAGCTTGTCGGGCGTCATTTCGCCTTTGGTTATCGCTGCCGCATTTTGAATACCGCTTAAGCCCGCGAACCAGGCAAAGGCTGAACTGTTTTTCGGATCGACCAGGCGCTGCCAGCTGTAGACAAAATCCTGAGCCGTGACCGGATCACCGTTCGACCAGCGCGCGTTATTACGCAGCGTAAAGATCCAGGTTTTGTTATCACTGCTGCTCCAGCTCTGCGCCACGCCCGGCACGATTTTGCCCTGCGCATCCTGATTGGTCAGTCCTTCAAACAGATCGCGTATCACCTGAATTTCAGGCAGGCCTACCGCTTTAAGCGGATCGAGCGAAGCGGGTTCATCTTTAATATGGCGAACGATCTGCTGCTGTTCAGCCAGCTGTGCGCCAGCGGGTGGATTCGCCGCGATGGCGGGTGTGATGATGCTGCTCAGGCTGATTGCTGCCAGCGTCATGCGAAAGGTCTTGACCATTATCACTCCTTTACCCCAAAGAAGCGCTGCATCAGTCTGTTGCCGATGCAACTTGTGCAGGGCACTTTAGCGCAAATGGCTGACAGATAAATAGCTATTTTCCGCGCACGGCTTTTCCGCTACTTTTAGTAAAACCCTTTGAGGAAATAACTATGTCGCCACTCCATCCACGTCCCCTGCGCGGCAAACTGGACGTCCCCTATCAGCAGTATGGCCGCTCAGTGCTGGGTGCGCCGCTGCTCTGGTTTCCGGCGCCGCTGGGCGATCCCGAGAGCGGGTTGATTCTGGCAGGCACTCACGGTGATGAGAATGCGGCCATCGCCACCCTCTCCGCCGCATTACGGACGCTGCCTGATGGAATGCGTCGGCACCACGTGGTGTTAGCGGTCAATCCTGATGGCTGTCAGCTCGGACTGCGCGCGAACGCTAACGGCGTCGATCTCAACCGCAACTTTCCGGCGGCGAACTGGCAGTCAGGCGAGACGGTGTATCGCTGGAACAGCGCTGCCGATGAGCGTGATGTGGCGCTCTCGACCGGGGCTCATCCGGCTTCTGAACCGGAAACCCAGGCGCTCTGCGCGCTGATTCATCAGCTGAAACCACGCTGGATCGTCTCATGGCATGAACCGCTGGGCTGTATTGACGACCCGCATCAGGCAGAGATTGGTGGTTGGCTGGCCAGCCACACCGGCCTTCCGCGGGTCAGCAGCGTTGGTTATGACACACCAGGCTCATTCGGCAGCTGGTGTAAAGATCTCAGCCTGCCCTGCGTGACCGCTGAAATGCCGGTGATTTCAGTGGATGAAGCCACTGAAACCTACCTGGAGATGATGGTTAATCTGCTGCGCTGGCAGCAATGATCAGCTGACCGTTGCGCACTTTAATCGCCGGTTCTGCATCCACCGCCAGCCAGGTCGGCCCGTCGAGATCGGCAAAGCGGGTCTGCGGCACCAGCGGCAGTGCGGCGCGTATCGCCCGCGAGGTGCAGAGCATGCAGCCGAGCATTACCGCAAAACCCTGCTGCAGAGCCGCATTGGCCAGCGCCAGCGCCTCGGTCAGCCCGCCCGCTTTATCCAGCTTAATGTTGACCATCTCATAACGACCTCGCAGTGCCGCCAGACTTTCGCGGGTGTGACAGCTCTCATCGGCGCAGATCGGTAATGGATGGATAAAGTTCTCCAGCGCCGCATCCTCACCCGCTGGCAGGGGCTGTTCCAGCATCGCCACATTGATGTCCGCCAGCAGCTGACAGCGCGCCGCCAGACCTTCAGCGTGCCAGGATTCATTGGCATCCACAATCAGGGTCGCGTCCGGCACGGCGGCGCGAATCGCCATCAGCCGTTCGGTAATGAAATTATTATCCAGCTTAATCTTCAGTAGTGTTGCCCCATGCTGCCACAGCGCCAGCGCGCTGCTGGCCATCGCCTCGGGAGTATCAATGCTGACGGTCTGCGCGGTCACCACATCCTCAGGTGCGGTTACGCCGCTAAGCTGCCAGAGGCTGCTCTGCTGCTGGTGTGAGGCGAGATCCCATAGTGCGCTGTCAATGGCGTTGCGCGCCGCCCCGGCGGGCAGCGCCTGTTGTAACGCCTCGCGCGTCATGCCCTGTTGCAGCGCGGGCAGCAGCGCGGCGATTTGCGCCAGCACCGACGCCTCGCTTTCACCATAGCGCGCATAAGGCGTCGCTTCGCCAACGCCTTTTACTCCGTCTTCCTCAATTTCAACCACCACCACTTTGACTTCAGTCCGGGTTCCACGGGCAATGACAAACGGCGTGTGCAACGGCCAGGCTTCGGGATAACTTTTTACCGTTCTCATTTCCACTCCACAATGTGCGACGCAGTGGCAGACCGCCACGTTAAATTCCACAATTGAACTCGTAAACCCTTAACATTTATGTCATAAACAACGGCTATCTTTAGCCGTTTTGTGTCAGATCTTTTTTATCATTAAAAGGAATCACTATGTCTCAGACTGTTCATTTTCAGGGTAACGCCGTACCGGTTGCTGGTCAGTTTCCTCAGGCTGGCGATAAAGCCAAAGCTTTCACGCTGGTAGCGAAAAACCTGGTCAACGTCGCGCTCTCTGAGTATGCAGGAAAACGCAAAATTCTGAACATTTTCCCGAGCGTAGATACCGGTGTCTGTGCTTCATCGGTGCGCAAGTTCAATCAGGCTGCAAGCGAACTGAATAACACCGTGGTGTTATGCATCTCTGCCGATCTGCCGTTTGCCCAGTCGCGCTTCTGTGGCGCAGAAAACCTGAACAACGTGGTGACGTTGTCGACCCTGCGCGGCTCAGAGTTTAAATATGATTATGGCGTGGAAATTGCCGATGGTGCGCTGGAAGGTCTGACCGCACGTGCCGTAATTGTGCTGGATGAGAACGATAAAGTGATCTACAGCCAGCTGGTTGATGAAATCACCACTGAGCCTGATTATGACGCTGCGCTGACCTCGCTGAAGTAATAAAAAAAGCGGATAACCAGGTTATCCGCTTCTCATCTTCTGTTTGCCGTTTACTCGCTTTCGGTGCGCTTCTGCCCCAGACCATACTCCCGCAATTTATTCGCAATCGCCGTATGCGACACACCAAGCCGTTTTGCCAGTTTTCGTGTGCTGGGATAGGAGAGATAGAGCCGCGTCAGAATCGACCGTTCGAAACGACTGGTGATCTGATCCAGCGTCCCTTCCAGCGCCTCATCGCCCAGTGACACATCCAGTGCCTGTTCAGGCAACACGATATCCTGCGGACGCAGTTCGTAACCTTCCAGTTGGGTTAACGCCCGATAAAGCGCATTTTTAAGCTGACGCACGTTACCAGGCCAGGCGTAGCGAGTCAGAAAAGCGTTAAGTTGCGGCGAGAGTCGCGGACGCGCCATCCCCTGCTCATCCGCAAAGCGGGCAACAAACATCTCGGTCAGCGGCAGAATATCCTGCGGACGATCGCGCAGAGGCGGCAGTTGCAGCGTCAGCACATTGAGCCGGTAAAAGAGATCCTCGCGGAACTCCCCGCGCTGCACCAGCTCAATCAGGTTTTTCTGCGTAGCGCAGATTACCCGCACATTGACATGCACTTCATGCTCTTCACCGACGCGGCGGAAGGTGCCATCATTGAGAAAACGCAGCAGCTTGGTCTGCATTCTCGGCGACATCTCACCAATCTCATCCAGCAGCACAGAGCCGCCGTTAGCCTGCTCAAAAAAGCCCTTCTTACCTTCCAGCGCATTCGGATAGGCTCCGGCGGCATGACCAAACAGCTCGCTTTCGGCGACATCATCGGGCAGAGAGGCACAGTTCAACGCCAGGAAGGGATTCTTGCCGCGGGCACTGCGCAGATGGCAGGCGCGTGCCAGCATATCTTTCCCGGTGCCGGTGTCGCCAACAATCAGTAAAGGCGCATCGAGCATCGCCAGTTTCCGCGCCTGATCCACCACCTGACGCATCTTCGGCGTGACAGCAATGATATGGTCAAACTCCGATTCATCGGTGACCACCAGATTCTGCAACTGACGACCCATGCGGGCTGTCGACTTCAGCATCACCATCGCCCCCACTGGCCTGTTGATCTGGCCCTCTTCGCCCGGCAGATAAATAGGACGCGCTTCCATCAGAAAATCGCGGCCCTCAATGACCACATGCTGCGCCTGCGCTTCAACCCGATCGCTCTCCAGCCAGCGCATGAAGTTGAAGCCGTTAATCAGGTTACCGGCGCTGAAGTTGCGCATCTTCTCTTCATCGAGATTAAACAGGTTCTGTGCGGCCGGATTAGCCAGTTCAACCTTGCTTTTCAGATCGATGGAGAAAACCGGATCCGGCATCGCCACCAGCAGGGCGCTCAGCGCACGATGCTCGCGTTCAGAGGGCATGTACGCTACCGTGCGCACATCTGTTACGCCCGGTGTACGCCGGATTTCAGCCATCAGATTGCTGAAGGCATCAAACTCCAGTGCAGAAAAGTTCAGGTAGATGCGGCCCAGCGCCGTGATTTCGATACCGCGTAAATCAATGTTGCGTGCCACCAGCAGATCGAGCAGTTCACGCGTCAGACCGAGTCGGTCCTGACAGAACACTTCCAGACGCATTGCGTTCGCCTTAATCAGGTTCAGATAAGACAATAATACGCTAAGTCGCGCACCTGCAGAAAGGGATCTGTCAGGAAAAGTTGACAGCTCCGGCGCGTATGGCGGACTTTTGTACTGCCCGAGAAAATCCTGATGAGTGGTCACAAATGTTTGCCGGGATGGCGCATTTTATCAGGGAGAAAAATGGAATGGCCTACACGCTGCCAGCGGATCCGGTGATCACTGATGAGTCGGGCTGTCGGGGTGAGTGTCTGGTCATCGACTCCCGACAGGTGCTGCGCCAGCCACACTAAAGAATAAAGGCGGCAATGCCGCCTTTAATTTGTCACGAGAGCGTCAGGCTGACTTATTACCGCCCTTCTGCAACGCCTCTTTCAACTGGCCCAGCAGCTCACGACGGAAATCGCCGAGCCGTGGTTTATCCTGCTCCAGCCACGGCAGTGGACGGCACAGCTCCATCGCTTTGATGCCCAGTCTTGCAGTCAGCAAACCCGCGCCAATGCCCTGCGCGGCGCGCGTGGAAAGACGGGCGGCAATATCCTGCGACATCCAGTCCATACCCACTTCCCGCACCAGTTCGGAAGCCCCGGCAAAGGCCATGTTGAGCAGCACCAGACGGAACAGCCGGATGCGGCTGAAGTAGCCCAGCTCAATGCCGTAAATAGCCGCGATGCGATTGACCAGCCGCAGATTACGCCAGGCGATAAACGCCATATCCACCAGCGCCAGCGGGCTGACCGCAATCATCAGCGTGGCTTCCGCAGCATGACGGCTGATTTCGCGCCGCGCCTGCCGATCCAGCACCGGCTGCACCAGTTGCGCATATAAGCGGACAATTTCACTGTCATTGTGGGTTTCGTGCAGCGAAGCATGCCAGCGCTGCAGGGCCGGATGCGCCTGATCCAGCTCTGCCTGCTGCGCCAGTTTTTCGCAGAAGGCCCGGCCTTTGCCGATGCCATGACTGTGCAGCAGCTCACGGCCCACATCCCGCTCCTCGGCGCGCTGACGCAGCTGATAGAGACGACGCCACTCGGTGGTCAGCGCACCCACACCCGCCAGGACGATCAGACCACCCGCCACGCCGCTGCCCAGTGAAAACCAGTCGCGGGTCAGCCAGGCGTCATGTGTCCACTGCACACCCTGCGCAATCACGCTGACGCCAAACAGCAGCACGCCAGCGGTCACCAGTTTGCGCCACAGGCTGCGCTTAGGTTTCAGCGCAGCCTCCACCGCCCGTTCACCTGCGCCCTCCTCTTCGACAGCGACTTCTTCATCCTGCACCGCCAGAAACGCCGCCTGCGCTTCCGCTTCAAAAGTCTGCGCCGGGCGCAGCGGCGTGGTGCTGCTCTCATCCAGCGGACGGGCAAAATCGATACGCGGCTTCAGCGGATCACTCATCGCAATTTATCTCCCAATAAAAATTCCAGCGCGGCATCCATGCGGATATGTGGCAGCGGGCGATCGACGTCAAGCTGCTGCGGCCGGAACTGTTCAAACTGAAAACCCTGCTGCTGCCAGAAGGCATTACCAGGCAGACGCGGCGGGACTTCACCCGGATAGACGGTGAGCGGCTCACCATCATCCAGCCGGTTTCCGCGCAGGGCCGGGATCTTCTCGCCCCGGTGATCGACCAGCCCGCTCTGCGTCGCCTGCACCGACGCCAGCCCGATGCAATCCATGCTAATCCCCTCAAACGCCGCGTTCTGCCAGGCATCCTGCACCAGCTGCTGCAACAGTGACACCATATTGCCGTGCTGATCGCTGGTGATGTGATCCGCCTTGGTGGCGGCAAACAGCAATTTGTCGATTACCGGTGAAAAGAGCCGACGAAACAGGGTTCGCTGACCGTAATGAAAACTCTGCATCAGTTGCGTCAGTGCCAGCCGCATGTCGTTAAACGCCTGGGGTCCGCTGTTAAGCGGTTGCAGGCAGTCAACCAGCACAATCTGACGGTCAAAGCGCAGGAAATGGTTTTTATAGAAACCTTTCACCACATGCTGACAGTAGTAGTTAAACCGCTGCTGCAGCATGCTGAAGTTACTGCCCTTGTCCGCCTGCGCCAGCTTAGTAAGTTGCGTTTCATCAGCCGTCGGCCAGGGGAAGAACTGCAGCGCGGGGGCGCCTGCCATATCGCCAGGCAGCACGAAGCGACCGGGCTGAATAAAGTGTAAGCCTTCAGATTTACAGCGATGCAGATAGTCGGTCCAGGCAGCGGCAATCTCTGCCAGCTGGGTTTCATCGGCGGGTGCAAGCGGGTCGAGTTTTTCGCAGAGGGTTCGCCAGGGCTTTGCCCACTCAGCACGATCGCCCTGCAGCAGACCGTTCATCTGCCGGGACCAGGCGAGATAATCCTGCGCCAGCATCGGCAGATCCAGCAGCCATTCGCCGGGATAGTCGACAATCTCCAGATAGAGTGTCGCGGTCTCTTTCAGGTGACGCAGCAGCGAATCATTGGGACGATAACGCAGCGCCAGGCGCATTTCGCTGACGCCGCGGGTGGGTGTGGGCCAGGCAGGCGGCGTGCTGTAGAGCTGTGCCAGCCCTTCGTCATAGGTGAAACGGGCCGTGCCCATGTCACGCTGGGGTACCCGCTTTACGCCTAACAGGCGCTCATCCCGCACCACGGAAAACAGCGGCAAACGCGCGCCGCTGTGAACGGTTAAAAGCTGATTAACCAGTGAGGTGATGAAGGCGGTTTTGCCGCTGCGGCTTAATCCGGTTACCGCCAGCCGCAGGTGGCGATCAACGCCACGGTTCATCAACGCCATCAATTCAGTTTGCAGTCTTTTCATCTTTCTCCCTGATGAAGCGCGATGCCACCCGGTTCATCACGCGTTTCAGCAATGGCTCAAGCGCCACAGCCAGCAGCAGACGTAACGGGCGTCGCGCTACCGATTTCACTGCCCAGCCAGTGACACCGGCGGGACCGTAGGTAACAGCATTAATAATGATGAATTTAGCGGCCGACTTCAATGCAGGTGCCGCGCGGTGACGAAAAGCAGTGGATCGCGAAAAAGACATCAACACCTCCATTGAGTAAGCGAACGGGCCTGAAACAGGCCCGGCAATAACAGTAGCAGAATCAAATCTGGCGGAAGCGGCTGCGCACGCTGAAGGTTTCAGACGTCACATAGCGTTCCAGGTCGCGCACGCTGCGCTCATCCCGTTGCAGGGTGCTCTCCAGCTGATCCAGCAGTTCACTGGCGCTGGGCTGGCGCTCAGTCTGGGAGGCAGAGGCGGGTTTCACATCCAGCACAAAACCCAGCACAAAGTAGGCGATCACCGTAAAGAGAAACAGGCCAAAGAACAGCGATAACACCACGATGACACGCAGCAGACGAACCGGAATATCGAGATACTCTGCCAGGCCTGCGCAGACACCCATAAATTTCCCGTCATCTGGCTTGCGCCACAACTTGCGTCCTTTAATCATGGCTGCCTCCAGTTTGGATGTTCGGCGTCCAGAATCGCTTCCAGCGCGTCAATACGTTCGCGCATCCGCTGCGCGTCCTGGGTCACGCGCTGCAGGCGCTGGATTTCGCTTTGCGACAGTTCCGAACCGCCGTTGCGTTTGTTGTTGTAATGCAGCCATAACCAGATCGGTGCGACAAACAACACGAAGATCGTTAACGGTATGGCGAAAAAAAGTGCGCTCATTGACTCTCCTTAATCACTTATCGCAACGTCGATGATTACTCACTGCGGTTCATTTTGGCTTTCAGCGCATTAAGCTGCTCGCTGATTTCATCGTCCGCTTTCAGGTCAGTGAACTCCTGGTTCAGCGTCTTTGGTTTACCAAAACCGTGGCTTTCTGCTTCCGCTTCCATATGGTCGATGCGACGTTCAAAAGATTCAAACCGTGCCATTGCTTCATCGATCTTACCGCTGTCCAGCTGACGACGAACATCGCGTGATGAAGAGGCCGCCTGATGACGCAGCGTCAACGCCTGCTGGCGGGCACGTGTCTCACTCAGTTTTTTCTCCAGCTCGCTGATTTCGCCTTTCATGCGCTCCAGCGTCTCTTCAACATGACCCACTTCCTGTTTCAGGGAGGCGATAAGATCGGTCAGTTTCTGTTTTTCAATCAGCGCCGAACGGGCCAGATCATCTTTATCTTTGCGCAGCGCCAGCTCCGCTTTTTCCTGCCACTCAGCCTGCTGAATCTCCGCCTGATCAATACGGCGTGACAACTGTTTCTTTTCAGCCAGTGCGCGTGCAGAGGTGGAGCGCACTTCAACTAAGGTGTCTTCCATTTCCTGAATCATCAGCCGGACCAGTTTCTGCGGATCTTCCGCACGCTCCAGCAGGGAATTAATGTTGGCATTAACGATGTCGGCGAAACGAGAAAAAATACCCATAATAATGTTCCTCTTTTAATGTTTTAAAACGTGAAGTCCTGCTGAGTTAATACAAAATGCGTGCCAATTTTATAATTTATTGATTTTTATCATATTTTAAATTTTACAGCCCTTCCCGCTTGTTTTAAGATAGTCAAAATGATTAAGGGGTGGCGAAATTCATCATGACAGGCACTAGCGATAATCTCCTGGGAGAGTCGAACAATTTTCTTGAGGTGCTGGAGCAGGTTTCCAAACTGGCTCCCCTTGAGAAACCGGTACTGGTGATTGGTGAGCGTGGAACGGGCAAAGAGCTGATCGCCAGCCGACTGCACTATCTCTCTGACCGCTGGCAGGGGCCGTTTATCTCGCTGAACTGTGCCGCGCTGAATGAAAATCTGCTCGATTCTGAACTGTTTGGTCATGAGGCTGGCGCCTTTACCGGCGCGCAGAAGCGCCATCTTGGCCGTTTTGAGCGTGCTGACGGCGGCACGCTGTTCCTGGATGAGCTGGCAACGGCACCGATGCTGGTTCAGGAAAAGCTGCTCAGGGTAATTGAATATGGACAGCTGGAGCGGGTCGGCGGCAATCACTCCCTGCAGGTAAATGTGCGACTGGTCTGTGCGACCAACGAAGACCTGCCCGCGCTGGCGGCAGCGGGAAAATTCCGCGCCGATTTGCTGGATCGTCTGGCCTTTGATGTGGTGCAGTTACCGCCACTGCGCGAACGACGCAGCGATATACTGGTGATGGCCGATCATTTCGCTATCCAGATGTGTCGCGAGCTCGGCCTGTTACTTTTTCCCGGCTTTACCCCACGGGCACAGCAGGCTCTGCTTGATTACCACTGGCCCGGCAACGTTCGCGAACTTAAAAATGTGGTGGAGCGCTCGGTCTATCGTCATAACAGCAGCGAGCAGCCGCTGGATAATGTGATTATCAACCCGTTTGCTTCACGCCCTGAACCGATTGCTGTCATCCGGACCAGTCAGGAGGCGGATAGCAGCGCGCTGCCTGCCCTGCCGCTGGATCTGCGTCAATGGCAGAATCAGCAGGAGCGGGATCTGGTGGAAGCCAGCCTGCAACAGGCACGTTATAACCAACGCCGTGCGGCTGGCTTATTAGGCGTCACCTATCATCAGTTGCGCGCAATGATGAAGAAGCACGATATAAAAGCAGAGAGTTAATTAACGCCGCCCCAACCTATGATTTTTCTCTGCTTTGTGAATTAACAACACGGTATAAACCGGGCTGTTTTTCACGTTGAGCCACCTATCCATTATGTGTTGTGCGACTTAGCCCCCATTTTTTCAGGTTGCCTGATGGCAGGAACCAGACCGACGCCAGCGGTAGCCATCACCACGGCCAGCGCTGACATCAGCAATACAGCACTCATACCAAAGTGTGTTGCCAGCGGACCCGCGACCAGTTGTCCAAAGGGAATGGCGATAAAGGAACCCATCGCATCATAAGCGTACACGCGAGCCAGCTTATCCGGTGGGATATGAGTCTGTAATGAGTGCGCCCAGGTTACGCCGAACAGGCCCAATGACATGCCAGCAATGAAGAATCCCACTATCAGCAGTGCTGCTGACGCATCCTGGCTCAGCATAAATATTGGAAGTGCGCAAAGACCCGCCAGCATCGCGCCAATCAGAAGGTCACGACGTGGATGCCATTTCATGGCCAGAAATGAACCTGCAATTAAACCTACGCTATGAGCAGCCACAATAATTCCCCATCGCGCCCGCCCGAAAGAGGCGTCAGCAATCATCGGGCCAAATACCTCTACAATTCCATTGAACGCGACGTTGATAATGGCGAACTGAAGGACTATCGACCAAATCCAGCTTCGTCCGGCGAACTCTGCCCAGCCTTCTTTGATATCGAGCAGGATATTGCCTTGCGAAGCCGCGGCTTTATTCGATTTCACACGGATCAGGAAATAGAGCGGCGCGGAAACAGCAAAACCCAGCGCATCAATTGCCAGCCCCCAGCCCGGCCCGACAGCGCTGGTGATAATTCCCCCCATCGATGCCCCCATTACCGTACCGCCATAAATACCCAGCTGAATTAACGCGTTAGCCTGACGCAAATCCGTTGCAGGAACTACCTGCGGAACCAGCGCAGACGATGCAGGCAGTGCGATGCCTGCCGCCGCACCATTCAGGGCACCCAGCAAAGTCAGGCTAATGACAGTTGCTGAGCCATCGAGTACAGACCAGGCGACGATAGCCTGAGAAACAGCGGCAACTACTGCCGATGAAACTAATACCCGACTGCGTGAGTAGCGATCGGCGACAACACCGCCCACCAGCAGGAAAAGCACGTTACACAGTGAACGGGACGCAACCACTATCCCTAAATCAGAAGCAGACCCGCCAATATCCAGTACCGCAAAAGCCAGCGCAATGGGTGCAATCCCATTGCCCAGCACGGTGAACAGGCGTCCAAAAAAGAGATAGCGAAAGGATGTATGCTGAAAAGCCTGAACGTTTTTTTGGAATTTATTCATTGCCAGGAAGTGGGTGACCAGAAGATGAGCTTATAGTACCTGCGTTTTTGTAAAAGTTAAGCGCGATATTACACTTTCCAGCGTCAGATACATCGAATGCATGCGGATATAAACACAATCTATAATTCAAGGGATTACATGATTTACTCTTCTGAGTTTGAATCTTAACTAAATTAATGATACCAATACCCATTAATAGTTGAAGTGGCTTTTTAATCAGATTTACAGCAATTAATTGAATAATCCATTTCGCACTACATAACCATGGTGTGGAAAGACCCCAGCCATTACATATGAAATTATTAAATATTGATCTTTATCATTATGCCTTCGATTTTTTTAATATGCACTTGAGGTTTATGCGAAGCCAGCATTAACTATCCTCCAAAAGGAATATAACTTAACCCATTAAAGGATTTTTAATATGGCTATTCCAGCATATCTTTGGCTGAAAGATGATGGTGGTGCGAGCATCAATGGTTCAGTAGATGTTAAAGACCGAGAGGGAAGTATTGAAGTTACGGGTTTTTCTCATAACTTAAGACTGCCGACTGATTCTATGACAGGCAAGCCCACAGGGACAAGAAAACATGCACCCATCATCGTTCAAAAAGAATTCGATTCATCTTCGCCCTACCTTTATAAAGCAGTGGCAACTGGACAAACATTAAGGTCAGCCGAGTTCAGATGGTACAATATCAACTACGCAGGTCAGGAAGAAGAATACTTCAACATACTACTTGAAAATGTCAGAATTATCGGTATTTCGCCTATTATGCATGACACTAAAGACCCTGAAAAAGAAAAACATAATCATCTTGAATGCGTTGAGTTTGCTTACGAGAAAATAACCTGGAAGCATTGTGATGGTAACATTATTTTTTCAGATAGCTGGAATGAAAAGGCATAAATCATGAGATATCCTGCCTTAGCGGCATCTCCCTCTCCTCCTTATGATATTCTATCATTTACTCCAGCTGGAGTTTCGTTGATAAACAATATGATGGTTGCACGTTTTCACAGGGGACCCTCAGCCCTGACATATGTCTGGTTTTATAACCAGGTTAAAGGACATGGCCAATGGGATTATAAATTTCAACATGGGAGCCAATATGAACATTTTGGTAATTTTCATTATGGTGCTGTGGGGCATGCCGCTGGAATAAAAGACGCTGTTCTTCTTCGCGCAGCCGGTTGGGCGCAAAACCGGGCCGGAACCCGCAGAGAGGAATTTGATGTCTGGTATGGCGCAGCGCCTTTTGGAGATGACCCTGACGATCAATACTGGATAAGAGCAGGGATAGATTATGCAAAACGTTCCGGTTTTTAAAAAGCGCACACTGGTTCTGATGCTGATGCTGATGACTATTGTCTTTGCAGGCTGGCGACTTTCGCAGATATCACCGCTTGAACAGTCGATCATCAGGAAAGTTAACGTCAGCAGCCGGATTAACCTTTACATCACCGAAGCCAGTGCGGGTGCCACAACTGCCTTCTCATACCGTTTTTATCTTTATGATGCATCCCGAAGCGATGAATCTTTTAAAGAAAGTCTGAACGACGACCTAAAGCCTTTCCTGATCACCTCAGATGGTGACGTCTTTCCTCGGGTTCGTGATAAGGCGGTATATTTGACGATAAACGGCGAGATTTTCGCTTTCCACAATTTGCCTGGTATTCGCATCAACGAGGAGCCCTATTCCGTCCCGGTCTTCCTCACCGCTTCACCACTTTGATCCCCTTTGCTTGCAATCCCTTCCCCGTCCAGGCAGACATGCCACTCTGCAAAAGCCAAAAAAAAGCCCGCCAACAGGCGGGCAACGATACTGGAAGCAATGTGAGCAATGTCGTGCTCTTCTTCGGCAGAGCTACCGTCGAAGCGCAGATGAATAATAATCATTCTTATTATCATCTGTAAACAAGTTATTGAGAATTTTTCTCATTACCACACCTTCTGTACGCTCTTTTTACCGCCGCGATGATGAAAATCAGTCTGGCAGCGGTTGCAGGTTTTGGGACAATGCCCGCTTTGCGATACACTCTGTTTAATGCCTCAAAATCGTTGAGTTCTATGTCAAAACTAATATGTTCGCTGTTGCTAAGCCTCAGCGTGTTGAGTGCCCCTGCGTGGTCAGCGCCTGCGGGTGATATCCGTCAGACCGGCTTCGTCTATTGCGTCAGCGGCACGCTGAACACCTTTAATCCGCAGATGGCCAGCAGCGGGCTGACTGTCGATACGCTGGCGGCACAACTCTATGACCGCCTGCTGGATGTCGATCCTTACACCTATCGTCTCAAGCCCGATCTGGCGTCCAGTTGGGAAGTGCGCGATAACGGCGCAACGTATCGCTTTCATCTGCGCAGCGGCGTGCAGTTTCAGCAGACGAATCAGTTCCGCCCCACCCGGGCGCTGAACGCCGACGATGTCGTGTTCAGCTTCGCCCGGATGTTTGACCGCAATCACCCCTGGCACAACGTCAATGGCGGCAACTATCCCTACTTTGACAGTCTGCAATTTTCAGACTCCGTGCAGAGCGTGAAGAAAATCGATAACAGAACGGTTGAGTTCAGGTTAAACAGCCCGGATGCGTCGTTCCTGTGGCACATGGCGACCCACTATGCGCCAGTGCTGTCGAAAGAGTATGCCGACCAGCTCACCGCGCAGGGCCGGCAGGAAGAGATGGACAGACAACCGGTTGGCACCGGTCCTTATCAGCTCAGTGAATACCGTACCGGTCAGTACATCCGCCTGGCGCGCAATCCTCACTACTGGAAAGGGGTGCCGCGTCTGCAACAGGCGGTGATCGATCTCGGCTCGGGCGGCACCGGGCGGCTTTCCAAGCTTCTGACCGGTGAATGTGACGTGCTTGCCTATCCCGCGGCCAGTCAGCTCACCATCCTGCGCGATGACCCGCGCCTGCGGATGACGCTGCGTCCCGGCATGAACATCGCCTATCTGGCCTTTAATACCCGTAAGCCGCCGCTCGACCGCCCTGAGGTGCGTCACGCGCTGGCGCTGGCGATCAACAATGAGCGGTTGATGGAGTCAATCTATTACGGCACCGCCGAAACCGCCGCCTCGATATTACCTCGCGCCTCATGGGCATATGATAATGATGCGCGCATCACAAGCTATGATCCGGAGAAGTCCCGTGCCGCACTGGCGGCTCTGGGCATCAGCGATCTGCATCTGCGGCTGGTGGTGCCTGCCGCGTCGCAGTCGTGGAATCCCAGCCCGCTGAAAACCGCCGAACTGTTGCAGGCGGATCTGGCGCAGGTCGGCGTCCGGCTGACCATTGTGCCGGTTGAGGGCCGTTTTCAGGAGGCGCAGCTGATGGCGATGAATCATGATCTGACACTGTCAGGCTGGGCCACCGACAGTAACGATCCAGACAGTTTCTTCCGGCCGCTGCTCAGTTGTGCGGCGATTCGCTCGCAGACCAATTACGCGCACTGGTGCTCGCCGGCCTTTGACGAAACGCTGCAGAATGCGCTGTTATCACAACAACTCTCTGGCCGCATCGACAGTTATGACAAAGCGCAGCAGATTCTGGCGCAGGAGTTGCCGGTGCTGCCGCTGGCATCCTCTCTGCGGCTGCAGGCGTTTCGTCATGATATTAAAGGGCTGGTCCTGAGTCCGTTTGGCAACGCCTCGTTTGCCGGGGTTTATCGTGAAAGCGATAAGGAAAAGTAAGTGATTATCTATATTTTGCGGCGCCTGCTGCTACTGATCATTACCCTGTTTCTGCTGTCGCTGGTGAGCTTCAGCCTGAGCTACTTTACGCCTGACGCCCCGCTGGAAGGCGCGGCGCTCTCGGACGCCTGGTGGTTCTGGTTTAAAGGGATGCTGCAGTTTGATTTCGGCGTCTCCAGCACCAACGGTCAGGAGATTGGCCTGCAACTGCGTGAGGTTTTCCCGGCCACCATGGAGTTGTGCATCCTGGCGTTTCTGTTCGCGCTGCTGGTCGGGATCCCGCTGGGGATCTGTGCCGGCGTGATGCGCAATAAATGGCAGGACAAAACCATCAGTGCGCTGGCGCTGATTGGCTTCTCTGCGCCAATTTTCTGGCTGGCGCTGCTGCTGACGCTGTTCTTCTCGCTGACGCTGGGCTGGCTGCCGGTGTCCGGTCGTCACGACCTGCTCTATCCGGTGCAGAGTGTCACTGGCTTTGCGCTGATTGATGCCTGGATGAGTCCTTCGCCCTGGCGACATGAGATGATAATCAGCGTCCTGAACCACCTGATTTTACCGGTGCTGGTGCTGGCGATGGCGCCGACGACGGAAGTGATCCGCCTGCTACGCAACAGCACCAGCGACGTGATGGACAAAAATTATGTCAAAGCGGCGGCCACGCGGGGTCTTTCGCCGTTTACCGTGATCCGCCGCCATGTGCTGCATAATGCGCTGCCGCCGGTGATCCCGCGTCTGGGTCTGCAATTTTCCACCATGCTGACGCTGGCGATGATCACCGAGATGGTCTTTAACTGGCCGGGTCTGGGGCGCTGGCTGATCAACGCGATTCGCCAGCAGGATTACGCGGCGATCTCCGCTGGCGTGATGGTGATTGGCGGGCTGGTGATTCTGGTCAATGTGATTTCTGACGTGATTGGTGCGGCCATGAATCCGCTGAAACATAAGGAATGGTATGCCCTCCGCTAACGCTCAGGGCGCTAAGGGCGCTAAGGGCGCTAAGGCAAAACATAGAATAAACATATGACTTTTGTCTTTCAGAAGTCGTGCTGCAAGCAGGCATTGATGTACACGAATATTGTTCCTGCAGAAACCGATTTAAGTTCGAAGCGTAATAATTAATGAGGAGATGAACATTTATGGATGAAGTTGATCTGGCACAGGAGCGTGAAGAAGCGCATCTCGCTGCCTCTCTGGCAGCTCGTAAGGCCAAACTTAAAAGCCCAAACGGCTTATGCATCTGGTGCAAAGATGAGCCCGTAGTGGCTGAAACTGCTTTCTGTTCAAGCGAGTGTGATGAGGATTATCATAAGCATCGCCGGGAGCAGAGCCAGCGGATTGTTTGAAAGAGAATGAAGTCACCCGGTCAGGCTATTACGCGGGTGACTCAGATAAACTTGATATAAATGTCAGGCAGCCCTCACAAATATAAAGCAATAAAACGACATCGCTTGATAGATTCTTGATATTTCCTTGCCTTTACGTTGATAAAAAAAATACATAATGCCCTGATTAAAATGTCACAGCAGAGACCATCTGTCCGGAGTTAGTGACAGGAAAAGATAGCATAGGGTGGCTGACATTCAGGAGCCATCTTTTTAACTCGGTTTATCAGAACAACTATCAGGTTTAACATTTTATATGAGCCACTTCAAAAGAATGCTTTACGGCTGGGAAAAATCCGACGCTGGCATTTATGAGCACTGTTTTAACCGTTTTGGCGGGAGTGTTAATATGCATCCTGACGTGATCAGGTTTTTCTCATCTCGCACAGGTCATGAGGCAACGTATTTTCATAAAGTAAAGCAAGGTGGCTATATTGCCGCCTATGCCCTGCTGGATCACTCACGGATAGGTGTCGATCAATGGAAAAAATTCCCGCTATCTTATGATGAGATCATGGTGCCGGCGGCTAAAAATGCCTCGATGCTTTTCCCTGAAAAAACCAATAAAATGTCACATTTCAACAAGCACAACTTCATAAATTTTAACTTTTCTTTTGCCCGAAAAAATAAAGTGTGCTTTGTAAAAGAGAGCTATTCAGTTAAAACAGAAAAGAATCGCCGCAACGAATACAACCGGTTCACACGTGCGGGTGGCCGCTGCTGTGATATGAATCAATTCAGCCCTGAAGAGCTGGCAGACTATTATATCTTCCTTTTTAAATCCCGTTTCTCTGACAGCATAACCTGTTATTCCAGGGAGAACCTGATCACGCTTATTATTGCCATGAAAAGGATGCTCTTCGGCTATATTCTTTTTGTTGGGAACGAGCCATGCGCGATGGATCTGCTCTTCATGGCTGAGAGTGAACACATTATCTATTTTGATGTGCCAAACGGCGGCGTTAACATGAAATATTCGGACCTTAGTCCGGGTAGTTTACTTATGTGGAAAAACATTGGTGCGGCACGGGACTACTGTAAGCAGACGGGCAAGGAGATGAGGCTTTCAATCGGTTCACTTGATAAAGAATGGACGTATAAGCTTCGCTGGGCGGATGCGCACTCCACGGGGAAAACAATTTTTTAATCTTTCTTAGGAATCAGGCTTATTTTCTGCAATGGAGCGGCTGGAAATAAGCACAAACCCGCCCGTTCCTGAATTGCCAGGCACCCATGAAGGGTGTTTAAAGATAAAACGTTTAATCTCAGGGCCGATTTTAATTTTTTATGCATCGCGGTCCTTCCCCGCCGTCCTGTAGATAATAATTTTCTGAGGATGCAATCAGGTAAACCTATGGCATTACGTAAGCTCTCAATCGCTGCCTGAAAATGGTGTCATCGCTGGGGAAGCAGAGAGAGTCCTTATCTGATTTTTTTGCAGCATCAGTGATTCGCCAGATGCCGGGAGGCATACCAAAATGTCGTGAGAAGGCGCGAGTGAACGTTTGCTGTGAGTCGTAGTTGAACTGATCAGCCACCTCTGCAACAGTGGCTTCAGTAAACCTTAAACTCAGCGAGGCCGCCTGCATTCTGGTGTTATTAATATATTTCCCGAGGCTGACTCCGCAATGCTTTGTGAACATTCTGTTAAGGTACCATTTTGAATATCCACTTTTTTTAGCCACTTTATCCAGGCTTATTTTTTCATCCGTATGATCATCAATCCATTTTATTAATGCATTAAAGAAGTTTTTATCTGTCATGCCATCCCCCTTTTGCGTTTTTTGCGGTCTCTTTTAATTCAAATCCATTGTCACACAAAATTTAATTCTATATTGATCGTTTGCAATTCCCTTGTCTAAGCTCCTTTCATTTTATTCTCGCCACCGATTTATCTCCTTTAGTAAAGAGTTCACTCTCAGGACGCGACTATCCCTCAAAGTCATCAATGAACAATCAGGAAATGATGAAGAATCTGTCAATGTTGCACAAAAAGTGATCTCTGTTGAGGCGAACGTCTTAGGTGTTGGATTATCCGTCTTCCGTGGAAGATTTACGGTGTATTACTCATGCAGCATCATGAACGATTTCCTGTGCGGGTTCCGGCAGGGTTTCAGTAGTGAGCCATTCGCGCATAGCGTCTGCACCTGAAACCGCCAGGCGGACATGCTTCCACAGCGGTCTGAACACCGGGACACCTGAAGCCAGTCGGTAATCGCGCATAATATCGGCATGAAGTAATCCACTGAGATGCCTGATATTTTCAGGATAGTCTAAAATTCTTTAAGTAGGCGTCAGCAACAAACCTCGCGGTAACGACGCGGTTTATCAGAAAGAGGACGAAAAATGAAATTCGCTGTAATTTTTGAAGATACCGGCGTTGAAGAGGAACATGAGTTTGACACCAAACCTGTTGCCGGAGATTTAGTAACATTAACGCGCGATGGGATAGGTAAAGATTATATCGTGATCATTGAGCCGGATCCTGACCACACCCATGACGATGGGCCTGACGGACACCCGACAAAGGCCAGGGTCCGGCCAGCGTAGCCTCCGCTAAGATCTACTCCGCCGCCCAACAGGGCGGTTTTTATTGCCTGTTATCCGGAGGTGAATATAACTTTTTTCAGGCTGTTCAGGATGATATGCCGACGCGGATCATAACCCTTTGCAATCCAGAGCCGAAATTGCTGACGCCGTTTCCTTGCCTGTAACAGGGATATCGACGGATAATCCCCTGTAGACAGCTGACGGGTTAACCCTCCCAGCGATAACGGTAGAAAAATGTCACGCCGCCTCGAATGGAGAGCCTGACATTCAGTCCGGACGAGTTGAAGATAACCTCTGCTTTGTCGCGGCGCTTACCCAGCGCTTTCCTGAGCTTAGTGTCTGTCTGCAATGTGTACATCTTCTTTGCTTCTTTGCGTCTACGCAGAGGCGTACACAAAACACATAAATTAACGCTACTCAGAGTCAGCCATGATAAAGAAACATAAAGCATGTCCTCAGGATAACCCTCTGATATGAGTAATTTTTATAAAGAAATGTTGTCCGAACTCAAGCACAATAAAGTGAAAGCGTATGCCCTCCGATAATATTTACGCCGAAAAACGCCTGCCCAGCGCGTTTCGTCAGAGCTGGCACCATTTCTATGGCAACCCGATTTCGATGGTCGGGCTGTATGGCTTTGGCGCACTGCTGCTGCTCTGTCTGTTTGGCGGGCTGATAGCGCCATACGATATCGATCAGCAGTTCCTGGGTTATCAGTTGCTGCCGCCATCCTGGTCACATTATGGCGATGTTTCCTTCTTTCTCGGCACCGACGATCTGGGTCGGGATGTGCTGAGCCGCCTGCTGAGCGGTGCGGGCCCGACGGTGGGTTCGGCGATTCTGGTGACGCTGTTCGCCACGCTCGGCGCGCTGGTGCTGGGCGTACTGGCGGGCATGACGCATGGCATACGCTCGGCGGTGATGAACCACGTGCTGGACACCCTGCTCTCTATTCCGTCGCTGTTACTGGCGATTATCGTGGTGGCGTTTCTCGGACCACGACTCGAGCATGCATTGCTGGCGGTCTGGCTGGCGCTGATTCCACGTCTGGTGCGCGAGATTTACAGTGCCGTGCATGATGAGCTGGAAAAAGAGTATGTGGTGGCGGCACGTCTTGACGGTGCCAGAGGCCGCAACATCCTGCGCTACGCCATTTTGCCTAACATTTTACCGTTGCTGATCACCGAAATTACCCGCGCGCTATCGATGGCGATTCTGGATATTGCCGCACTCGGATTTCTCGATCTGGGCGCGCAGCTGCCTTCGCCCGAATGGGGAGCGATGCTGGGTGATTCGCTGGAGCTGATCTACGTCGCCCCCTGGACCGTTATGCTGCCGGGTGTGGCGCTGATGGTCAGCGTATTAATTGTTAACCTGCTCGGTGACGGCATCCGTCGCGCCGTCGAAGCGGGAGTGGAATAAATGCCGTTACTCGATATCCGTAATCTGACCATTGAATTTATGACCGCTGACGGACCGGTCAAAGCGGTCGATCGCGTCAATCTGACGCTGGGCGAAGGTGAAATCCGTGGCCTGGTCGGTGAGTCCGGCTCCGGTAAGAGTCTGGTTGCCAAGGCGATCTGCGGCGTAACTAACGATAACTGGCGTGTCACCGCCGATCGCATGGTATTTGATGATGTCGACCTGCTGCGCCTGTCGTCGCGCGAGCGCCGCCGCATTATCGGACATAACGTCTCGATGATTTTTCAGGAGCCGCAATCCTGTCTGGATCCCTCTGAAAGCATCGGTCGTCAGCTGATGCAGGTGATCCCGCTCTGGACGTATAAAGGTCCGTGGCTGAAACGCTTCTGGTTCTGGCGCAAAACCCGCGCCATCGAACTGCTGCATCGCGTCGGCATTAAAGATCACAAAGATATAATGCGCAGCTTCCCCTATGAGCTGACCGAAGGCGAATGCCAGAAAGTGATGATCGCGATTGCGCTGGCTAATCAGCCGCGTCTGCTGATTGCCGATGAGCCGACGAATGCCATGGAACCCACTACGCAGGCGCAGATTTTCCGCCTGCTGAGCCGTCTGAACCAGAACAACAACACCACCATTCTGCTGATCAGTCATGACCTGCGCACCATGAGCCAGTGGGCGGACCGTATCAACGTGATGTACTGTGGTCAGACGGTAGAAACCGCCCAGAGCGAAGATTTAATGAGTACGCCGCACCATCCTTATACTCAGGCGCTGATTCGGGCGATGCCCGATTTTGGACGATCCCTGCCGCACAAAAGCCGTCTCAATACCCTGTCAGGGGCGATCCCGTCGCTGGAGAGCCTGCCGATTGGCTGTCGTCTGGGGCCACGTTGCCCTTATGCGCAGCGCAAATGTATTGAAACGCCACGGCTCACCGGCAGCAAAACGCATCTTTATGCCTGTCATTTCCCGCTGAATATGGAGGGCCAGTAGCATGGAGACCCTGCTGGAAGTGCGCAACCTGAGTAAAACCTTTCGCTATCGCACGGGCCTGTTCCGCCGTCAGCACGTTGAGGCGGTGAAGTCGGTCAGTTTTACCCTACGCGAGAGGCAGACGCTGGCGATAATCGGCGAAAATGGCTCCGGCAAGTCCACGCTGGCGAAGATGCTCAGCGGCATGGTCGCCCCTACCGAAGGTGAGATTCTGATAGACGATCATCCGCTGACCTTCGGCGATTATGGCTATCGCAGTCAGCGCATCCGCATGATTTTCCAGGATCCCTCAACCTCCCTGAATCCGCGTCAGCGTATCAGCCAGATTCTGGAGTTCCCGCTGCGGCTTAATACCGATCTCAGCGCGGAGGATCGAGAGAAACGCATTATCGCCACCCTGCGTCAGGTGGGATTACTGCGCGATCACGCCGGCTATTATCCGCACATGCTGGCACCCGGTCAGAAGCAGCGTCTGGGGCTGGCCCGCGCGTTGATTTTGCAACCCAAAGTGATTGTGGCCGATGAAGCGCTGGCCTCACTGGATATGACCATGCGTTCCCAGCTGGTGAATCTGATGCTGGAACTGCAGGAGAAGCATGGTATCGCATACATTTATGTTACCCAGCATCTGGGAATGATGAAGCACATCAGCGATAAGGTGCTGGTGATGCATCAGGGCGAAGTGGTCGAGCGCGGCGGCACCGCTGATGTACTGGCCTCCCCGCTGCACGATCTGACCCGACGACTGATCAGCAGCCACTTTGGCGAAGCATTGAGTGCCGAAGCCTGGCGGCGGGAGCGTTGATTTTTGCTGCATATCGCGGAAATTGCGGGCCGATTTACCTGATTTATGAGAGACGTGCTAGAATCCGCACGTCGATTAACGTCGGTCGCTCACTTTTTAACCATGCGGCCGCCAACTACAATGACCATAAGGATTACAGCTATGGGTTTTCTTTCCGGTAAGCGCATTCTGATTACTGGCGTTGCCAGTAAACTTTCCATCGCCTACGGTATTGCACAGGCGATGCACAAACAGGGCGCAGAACTGGCTTTCACCTACCAGAACGACAAATTAAAAGGTCGTGTGGAAGAGTTTGCCAAAGATTTGGGTTCAGACATCGTGCTGCCATGTGACGTAGCCGAAGATGAGAGCATCAAATCTCTGTTCACTGAACTGGCAAAAACCTGGCCGAAATTTGACGGTTTCGTTCACTCTATCGGTTTCGCCCCTGGCGAGCAGCTGGTTGGCGACTACGTGAACGCCGTTACCCGCGAAGGCTTTAAAATCGCGCATGACATCAGTGCTTACAGCTTCGTCGCGATGGCCAAAGAGTGCCGCGAGATGCTGAATCCACACTCTGCGCTGCTGACCCTCTCTTACCTGGGTGCTGAGCGCGCGATCCCGAACTACAACGTGATGGGTCTGGCGAAAGCGTCGCTGGAAGCCAACGTGCGCTACATGGCAAACGCCATGGGCCCGGAAGGCGTGCGTGTTAACGCCGTTTCTGCCGGTCCAATTCGCACCCTGGCAGCATCAGGCATCAAAGATTTCCGTAAGATGCTGGCACACTGCGAAGCGGTCACCCCGATTCGCCGTACCGTTACCATCGAAGATGTCGGCAACTCAGCAGCATTCCTCTGCTCTGACCTGGCTGGCGGCATCACCGGTGAAGTGGTACACGTTGATGGCGGCTTCAGCATCGCCGCAATGAACGAACTGGAACTGAAATAAGTTCTGCAAGGGCGAGCCTGGCTCGCCCTTCTCTTTGCTCCCGCCTCGCCCTTCCTGCCTGATTTCGCTGCCGTTATACCGTAACGCTATTAATTATCACCGATCAATCTTTTGCCCCGGACTGGCCATCAGCGACGATAAGCCTGCCCTTCGGTTTATGCACATTTTCAGATTCTGCCGCCTGCATACCGAACCCGAATTTGCAAAAGGATTGATCATGGAACAACGCCGCTATCCGGGCCATAACCACTGGTTTTACGAGAGCCAGACCAGTCCACGTACCTCACAGGCCGCACCGCTGGTGCCCGAGGCCGCCCATATTGATGACCGTTTTTTGCTGGGATGTTACGCCGATGACAACGTGGTGCAGTCACTGCTGCGCACCAATCAGCCCGCCCTGCTGGCGGCGCGCGATCTGGCACAGCTGCTGTTCCCCGACCGCGTCGTCACCACGCTCACGCACACCTTAACGCTTTACGATCGCCTCAGCACGGCGCTGACGGTGGCGCAGGTGGCGGGTGTACAGCGGCTGTGTAATCACTACTCTGCCCGCCTCAATCCGTTGCCCGGGCCCGACTCCTCACGTGAAAGTAATAATCGCCTGACCCAGATTACGCAGTATGCACGCCAGCTGGCGATGCAGCCTGAGCTGATCAGCGCCAGCGCAATCACTGCCCTGGATGCGGTCGGCCTGACAGAGCCCGATATTGTGACGCTGAATCAGGTGATCGGCTTTGTCAGTTATCAGGCGCGGGTGGTCGCCGGTTTACAGGCGCTGCAGGCCCAGCCGGTACGCTGGCTGCCTGGCAGCACTGCACCACCGGATGCTGAGGCCGCAGGTTTTGATCAGCCTGCCCGCTGGCAGCCCGTGCTGAAACCGCTGGAGTTGCGGTATGCCAGTGCTGAGCAGCTCGCTGCCATTACCCGCTGTCAGTCGCTGCCGGGAATGCAGGACGCGGTATGGTTGCTGGCCCACGATCCCTCAGTGCTCTATGGCTGGGCGCAACTGCGTCAGCATCTCACTCAGGACAATACTCTGGCAGAGGCGACGGCCGCCCGTATTCTGGGCAGTCGCTGGGCGTTCCGGCTGCTGGCCGGAAATGAGATCTTAATTGAGGGCGTGGATGACGCGGCGGCAAAAGACCAGGAGCAGCAGATTATTGCGCTGGCAGCGCAGCTGACCCGTTCGCCAGAGCGTTTCAGCGCGGCCCATCTGCAGCCGCTAATGGAGGCGGGCTGGGAGGCTGATGCGCTGTTCACGCTGATACAGAGTGTCGCCATAGGCAACTGGAACAGCCGCCTGTTTTACGCCCTGGGCGAATCGCAGTAACCGCGTTAAACCGGCAGCAGACCGCGCGCTTCGTCGAAAAAGTGCTGTGCCAGCGGTGTGGCACGGCCAGGCTCAGCGATGACCAGCGCCGCCTGGCGCGCCATCGGCGGCAGCGTAATGGCGCGCTGCTGCAGCCCCTGTAATGAAGCGGACAGCAGATGACCGACCGGCGACACCAGCAGCCCGAGGCCAACCTGCGCGCACTGCATCAGCTGCATGACAGAGGCGCTCTCCACGATCACCCGGGGTACCAGCGCCGCCTCGCGAAAAGCCATATCAAGATAACGCCGGAAATAACGCGTCGGCTCCGCCAGGCAGAGCGGCTGTTGTGCCACTTCATCAAGCGTCAGCGCGGTTTCCCCCACCAGCTCAGGAAAATGGTCGGGATGGAATATGGCTTCAACGCCCCGGTCTGCCAGCATCTCGGTCTGAAAATGGAGTTCACGCAGTGTTGCCATCTCGAAAAAACCGATCCCGACATCCACGGTGTGGCTGTTGAGCGCTTCCAGCAACTGGTCAGCACTCAGCACCGCAATGCGATAGTCGAGCTGAGGATAACGCGCCTGGACCGCTTTCAGCAGCAGCGGCAGTGCCATGCTGCACTGCGGCACCACGCCAACCCGCAGCGTACCGTTCACCCCATGCTTCAGCGATTCCACTTCAAGCTTCAGCCCCTGATAGACCGAAACAATTTCCCGCGCCCACGCCAGCACACGGTCGCCCTCTGGGGTAAATCCGGCAAAGTTATTGCTGCGGTTAATCAGCGGCAGGCCCAGCTCGCGCTCAAGATTCTTCAGGCGCATAGAGAGGGTTGGCTGTGTAACAAAACTGGCTTCCGCGGCCCGCCCGAAATGGCGTTCACGCTCCAGGTTACACAAGTAAATGAGTTGTTTAATGTCGATGTTAATTATCCATCAGCAGGTTGAAGGCTGTTCGCATTACTGTCTCGTTCGCAGGATCAACCAGAGTATAAGGCTGAATGTTACCCCGCGCAGGCTAGGATGTTTTAACCGCACGGTTCATTTGCGCAGGCGGATCGATGAAATCAGGACTCCGCGCCGCCCTGGTTTACGCATCAGTGAGGGTTGCGCACTTAAATCATCGCGCCCTGTTGTTTTGCTGGCTTAGTAAAGATGGCATTCAGCGCCAGACAGATTAACCCGAACCCTACTGGCAGCAGGAAATCGTAGCTAAGCAGCCGGTAAAGCCCGATTCCGGCTATCCCTCCTGCAAGGAAAGAAAGCAGGGTCAGACAGTGCAGTCGCAGCCGGCTCAGATAGAGCGGCGCCTCTTTCGGTGACGCTGTGCGCCGCAGCACCTCAAACAGCATTGCCAGCTCAATCCCGATATCGGTCGCCGTGCCGGAGATATGGGTGGTGCGAACGCGGGCATTGGAGATCCGCGTCACCACCGCATTCTGCAGCCCCATTAAAAAGCTCAGGCTCATGATCAACACTACACCGGGCGACTGCGGCGGAAAGTGATTTTCAATCACCCCCAGTGCAATCAGCGCGCTGCCCTCAATCAGGATGACAAAGGCATAGATGGTGCGGATATTTCTGCGGTGCCCGGCATTAATGATCAGCGTTGAAAACAGGGAACCCGCAATAAACAGAAGAACAATCGACAGAAAAAACAGGCCAGGCCCCAGATTCGCTTTTGCCAGATGATCGGACAGCAGCGAGACATTCCCGGTCATGTTGGCTGAAAAAAAACCGACGATCTCAAAGGCTGCGGTATTCAGTGCGCCTGCGGCAGCGGCAAGCGTGCAGGCCAGTCGGGTATCCGCGCTGTTGCTGCGGGCACTTTCCGTGCTGATTAGCATGACCACCCCATATTTACTGGAAAGCCTTATAATCCGCCGATTAGCCCTGCGCCACAAGGCACTGAATCAAACTCTCCCTTCTCTGTCGGGCATTACTCAGCATCGGGGCTCCGGACTCCGCGCTGTATAAACTCAGCGCGGAGAGCCCTGATTAACGGTTTGCCAGACGGAAGGTGGAGACCGACTGCGTCAGATACTGCACCTGCTCTTCCAGTGAGGCAGATGCTGCGGCAGACTCCTGCACCAGCGCCGAGTTCTGCTGTGTAACGCTGTCCATCTCGGTAACCGCCTGCTCAATCTGACCGATACCGCGACTCTGTTCATCAGAAGCGGTTGAGATGTGCTCCATCAGCAGATTCACGCGGCTGACAGAGGAGATAATGGCGCTCATCGCCTCACCGGTCCGGCTGACCTGATCGGAACCGGCGTGGATGATCGAAACAGATTCCGCAATCAGCCCCTCAATCTCTTTGGCTGCGGTAGCGCTGCGCTGGGCCAGATTACGGACTTCCCCTGCCACCACCGCAAAACCGCGACCCTGTTCACCCGCCCTGGCGGCTTCGACTGCCGCGTTCAGCGCCAGAATATTGGTCTGGAAGGCGATGCTGTCGATCACGGTGGTGATCTCCTCGATCTTCTTCGAGCTGGCATTAATCAACGCCATCGATGTCACCACTTCCTGCGAGACCTTTTCGCCGCTTTCCGCGTTTTTCACCGCTTCACTGGTCAGGCGGCAGGCTTCAAAGACGTTTTCAGTGTTCTGTTTCACCGTTGCGCCCAGCTGCTCCATGCTGGCAGCGGTTTCCGTCAGCGCGGCAGCCTGCTGTTCGGTTCGCGAGGCGAGATCGATGTTGCCCGCCGCAATCTCCTGAGAGGCGGTGGAGACTGAGCGGGTTGAATCGCGCACCTGGAGAATAATGGCGGTCAGCGCGCTGCGCATCTGCTCCAGCGAGCCCATCAGCAACTGAATTTCACTGCGCGAACCGGCTTTGACCGGCACCGTGGTATCCAGGACGCCCGCCGCAATCAGCTTGCAGTGTTCCTGCGCATCATTGATCGGCGAAAGCACATAGCGCTTCATGAAGATGTAAATGGCGACGATGATGGCGAAAAACAGCACCCCAAACAGCCCCAGCAGGGTAATGCCGGAGGTAAAGTGACTCTGTGCATCGCTGTTAAGCTTTTTGGCATAGGTTTCATGCTGAGCCAGCACCCGGTCCAGAATGATTTCATACTGACGATCAAGGCGAACCACGGTGGCGATCTGATTTTTAAAGCGCACCTGATCGTGTGCCTCTGCCGCCTCAATCAACGGCTGTAAACCCTGCTGACGATAGGCCTGATAAGCCTGGCTATAGGCGTCGGCTTCCGCCTCTTCGCCCGGCAGACGCGGCGCGTTCATATAGGCCTGAAATGCAGCATCCGCTTTGCCGGCCACGGTCCGAACGCTGTCCAGCGTGGCGGGATTGTTTGCGTCACTGCCCTCAATCTCCTTCATGTACTCCATCAGACGCACACGCAGCGTGCGGCTGTGGTTGATGGGGTCAATCACCGAGAGCACCACACGGATCTCTTTGTTAACCGCATTCAGCGAGTGATTGCTCTGAATTAGCAGCCAGGTACTGATTGCCACGCTGGTGAGAAACAGCGCCAGCAGGAAGGAGAAGATAATCAGGGAGGATTTTTTTAACGACATCGCGGTGTTCCGAAAAGTAAGAGGATTAGTCGCTATATCGGCAGAAAGGTACGGCCCATTAGGGCTGGGCTTTTTTTAGTTACAATAAGCGGGACGGCAGCGGGCGGAGCGTGCCCTGGAACAGGCGCTAACCGCCCACGGGCGTCGGGCGGTTAGCGTTGTGACGAAGAGTGAAACAGGCTGCCGTTAAGCGACGCCCAGTGCCATTTTTACCTCGTTGGCGATCTTCTCGACCTGCGGGCCGTAGATCACCTGAATGTCGTGCTCGCTGACGCGATTGACTCCGTTGGCACCGGTGCTCATCAGCGTCTGATCGACCACCTGATTCATCTCTTTGACCCGCACGCGCAGCCGGGTAAAGCAGCAATCGACATCCTCGATATTGGCCTGCCCGCCCAGCCCGCTGATAATGACCTGAGTCCGTTCATCCGCGGCGACCTGTTGCGGTTTCTCATCCTCCGATTCACGGCCTGGCGTTTCAACATTCATCCGGGTAATCACCAGCCGGAAAGCGTAGTAGTAGATCGGCGCATAGATCACGCCCAGCGCCAGCGTCCACCACCAGTGGGTTTTTGCTCCACCCAGCATGCCGAACACCACCAGGTCGATAACACCGCCCTGCACGTTGCCAATCATCAGATGCAGCATCGACATCAGCATAAACGACAGGCCGGTCAGGAAAGCGTGCAGCAGATAGAGCACCGGAGAGACAAAGATAAAGCAGAACTCCAGCGGTTCGGTGATGCCGGTGGTGAAGGAGGTCAGCGCCCCCGCCATGACCAGTGCTTTGACCCGCTGTTTATGCTCGGGTCGGGCGGTGTGATAGATCGCCAGCGCCGCGGCGGGCAGGCCGAACATCATCACCGGAATCTTGCCCTGCGCCAGAAACTGCGTGGCCGTGCGCAGCGTCTCATCGGGAATCGATCCCGGATGAGTCAGTGACGCGTTGAAGATGTTCAGTGCGCCAACCACGGTCTGGCCATCGACCACCGCCATGCCGCCAATAGGCGTGAAACGCACGGTTTCGTTAAGGATATGATGCAATCCGGTGGGGATCAGGATGCGCTCAAAGGCTCCCAGCAGAAAAGCGCCATACTGCCCGCTTTTGCCAATCATCTGTCCAATCCAGGCGATACCGTCACCAATGGTCGGCCAGATCAACGCCAGCAAGACCCCAATCAGTGGCAGACAGACTACGGTCACAATCGGCACAAAACGCCGTCCGCCAAAGAAGCTGATCGCGGTAGGCAGTTGCTGGGTATAAAAGCGATTGTGCAGCGCCACCGTTACCAGTCCGGCAATCACCCCGCCCAGTACGCTCATGTTGTAGGTAAAGACGCCCAGCATGTTGATATATTCCGCCGAGGTCATCATGGCGGTGGTCTGGTCCATGCCCGCCTGCTGCAGGGCTGCAGGTGTGGTGGTGGCGGCGGTGATCCCTTTGGCCGCCAGCGTCGCGCTGATACCGACGTTCATCACGATATAGCCAATCACCGCGGCAAAGGCGGCGGTAGGTTTTTCCGCTTTCGCCAGTCCGATGGCACTCGCTACCGCAAAGAAGACCGGCAGATTAGCGAATAGCGCTCCGGCAACCTTGCGAATAAAGCCGATAATTAACTGCGGCACCTGCATCTGCGCAAAGGCATCGCCGGTGACCGCCGGGTTCTGCATGGCCGCCGCCAGCCCAAGGAAGATACCTGCGGCAGCGATGACCGAGATTGGCATCATCAACGCTTTGCCAAATGCATGAATCTGGCTGGTCAGCTGTTTCATGGAGTCGTGCCCTCTCTGATTGTGAACAGCAAGTATTAGCCTGTTGTCGGGAGAACTCCCGTTATCAGCAGGTTAAAGGCGGGTAAAATCTGACCAGCATCACATTTCTGGCTTATGCACGATAAACGCCAGCTATCGCACCATTAAGTCAATCAATTAGACAAGATATGAGGATAGCTGCAGACTTCCTTTCACCATCAGGATATAACCTGATAACAAACACCAAACAATAATTCCTACTATAAAAAGCCTGCACTCAATATGAAATTTAAACGCCAAATCAAACCCTATCGCGCGGCAGCGGGCGGCTGGGGTTCACTGGAAGCCACCACGCGTTTCGTTCTTGACAGCAAAGCGGCCCTGAAAAATATGCGCAACCTGATGCGCATGAACAAAGCACGCGGTTTTGACTGTCCAGGCTGCGCCTGGGGTGATGACAATAAAAGTACCTTCAGCTTCTGCGAGAATGGCGCCAAAGCGGTGACCTGGGAAGCGACACGCCGGATGGTCGACACCGACTTTTTCGCCAAACACAGCGTAACCACGCTCTATACCCAGAGTGACTACTTCCTGGAGTATCAGGGACGTCTGACCCATCCGCTGCGCTACAACGCGGAAACCGACCACTACGAGCCCATCAGCTGGGATGATGCGTTTGCGCTGATCGCGCAGCACATCAGGGCGATGGATCATCCGGATCAGATGGAGCTCTACACCTCCGGTCGCGCCAGCAATGAAGCCTCCTGGCTCTATCAGCTGTTTGGTCGCCTGATGGGGACCAATAACTTCCCTGACTGCTCCAATATGTGCCACGAAGCCAGCGGCACCGGCCTGAAGCGCAGCATTGGCGTCGGTAAAGGCACCATTCGTCTGGATGATTTCGACCACGCAGATGCCATTTTTGTCTTCGGTCAGAATCCCGGCACTAACCATCCGCGTATGCTGCACAGCCTGCGTCACGCTGCCGATCACGGTGCGAAAATCGTCACCTTTAATACCCTGCGTGAACGCGGTCTGGAACGTTTTGCCGATCCGCAGAAACCGCTGGAAGTGGTGACCTCGAAAGCGGGCAACATCAGCTCCTCCTATTATCAGCCGAACCTGGGCGGTGATATGGCAGCAGTGCGCGGCATGGTGAAATCCCTGCTGGAAACCCACCGCGCGCGTCTGGCGGCTGGTGAAAGCGGCCTGTTCGATCAGACCTTTATCAATGCTAAAACCAACGGCATTGAGGCGTATCTCGACGCCGTGGATAACACCAGCTGGATGCAGATTGTGGCGCAGTCGGGCCTGACGCAGGCGCAGATCCGTGAAGCCGCGGCGATCTACCAGAGCGCTGACCGGGTGATCTGTACCTGGGCGATGGGCATCACCCAGCACAAACACTCTGTCGACACGGTGCGCGAGATCACCAACCTGCAGTTGCTGTTTGGCCAGCTGGGTAAAAAAGGCGCAGGCCTCTGCCCGGTTCGTGGTCACAGTAATGTGCAGGGCAACCGCACCATGGGCATCGATGAGAAACCGGCGAAAGCCTTCCTGGATGCGCTGGGGAATCATTTCAATTTCGAGCCCCCGCGTGCGGCAGGCCACAACACCGTGGAAGCGCTGAACGCCATGCTGCGTGATGAAGTGAAAGTGCTGATCGCACTGGGTGGCAACCTGGCAGCCGCTGCACCCGACTCACCGCGCACCGAAGAGGCGATGTCACGCTGTGGTCTGACCGTGCATATCAGCACCAAACTGAACCGCAGCCATCTGGTGCCGGGTCACGATGGGCTGATTCTGCCGACGCTGGGCCGCACCGAGCGCGACCTGCAGGCCACCGGCAATCAGTTTATTACCGTGGAAGACTCTTTCAGCATGGTGCACGCCTCTGAAGGGATCGGTATTCCGCTGGCGGAAACACAGCGTTCTGAGACCTGGATTGTTGCCGGTATCGCCGAGGCGGTGCTGGGTGATGAAAAAGTGAAATGGCGCGAGCTGGCGGGTGATTACAACCTGATCCGTGAGCACATTGCCGCGACAATCCCGGGCTTTGCCGACTTTAACGCCAAATGCGATATCCCGGGCGGTTTCTATCTGGGCAACGCAGCAGCCGAGTTGCGCTTCAATACCCCGAGCCAGAAAGCGGAATTTAACGCCTCAGCGCTGCCGACCTCACTGTTCCCGAATCTTGATCAGGACGTGCCTTTTACCCTGCAGACACTGCGTTCGCACGACCAGTACAACACTACCATTTACGGCCTCGATGACCGTTACCGTGGCGTGTTTGGTCAGCGTGAAGTGGTGTTCATCAACCCGGACGATATGGCAGACCTGGGCTTTACCGAAGGCCAGAATGTCGATATCGAAACGCTGTGGAATGATGGCATTACCCGTCGCGTCAGCGGATTCAAACTGGTTCCCTACAATATTCCGCGCGGTAACCTGGCGGCCTATTATCCGGAAACCAACCCGCTGGTGCCGCTGAACAGCTTTGGTGATGACAGTGGTACACCGACCTCTAAATCGGTGCCGGTGAAGCTGGAACTCTCTGAGGCACTGGCCGATCAGCGCATCGCCTGACAGCCCTTTCACTCCCCCCTAAAAAGCCGGCTCGTCCGGCTTTTTGCCTTGCCGCGCGACGTCGATTCGCGTAAAACTGTCAGCCGCAATCAGCCAACGAAACGTAAAAATTATGTTCCAGGATAACCCGCTGCTCGCGCAGCTGAAAGAGAAGCTCCATTCGCAAACGCCTCGTGCTGAAGGCGTCGTAAAAGGCACTGAAAAAGGCTTCGGCTTTCTGGAAGTCGATGCGCAAAAAAGCTACTTCATTCCGCCACCGCAGATGAAGAAAGTGATGCACGGCGATCGCATCACCGCCGTGATCCACAGCGATAAAGATCGCGAAAGCGCTGAGCCGGAAACCCTGGTTGAGCCGTTCCTGAGCCGCTTTGTTGGCCGGGTTCAGAAGAAAGACGATCGCCTGTCGATTGTGCCGGATCATCCCCTGCTGAAGGATGCGATCCAGTGTCGCCCTGCGCGCGATGTCAGCCATGAGTTTGAAAATGGTGACTGGGCCGTGGCGGAGATGCGTCGCCATCCGCTGAAAGGCGATCGCGGCTTTTATGCCGAACTCACCGATTTTATTGTCAAAGCTGATGACCATCTGGCGCCGTGGTGGGTGACGCTGTCGCGTCATAACCTTGAGCGTGAAGCGCCCGATGTCAGTTTTGGCGAGATGCTGGATGAAAATCTGACGCGTGAAGATCTGACCGCGCTGGATTTCGTTACCATCGACAGCGCCAGCACCCAGGATATGGATGATGCGCTCTTTGTGGAAGCCCTGGACGATGGCGCCCTGCGTCTGACCATCGCTATCGCCGACCCTACCGCCTATGTGCCGGAAGGCAGTCAGCTCGATAAGCTGGCGGCGCAGCGTGCGTTTACCAACTACCTGCCGGGCTTTAACATCCCGATGCTGCCTCGCGAACTCTCTGATGATGTCTGCTCGCTGCGTCCGAATGTGCGCCGTCCGGCCCTGGCCTGCCGCGTAACCGTGGCAGCCGATGGCAGTTTAGGTGATGACGTTGAGTTCTTTGCCGCCTGGATCGAATCCAAAGCCAAGCTGGCGTATGACGACGTCTCTGACTGGCTGGAAAACAGCGGCGCATGGCAGCCGGAAAGTGAGGCGATTGCTGAACAGATTCGCCTGCTGCATCGCCTCTGCCTGGCGCGCAGCGAGTGGCGTCAGACTCACGCGCTGGTGTTTAAAGATCGCCCGGATTACCGCTTCCTGCTGGGTGAAAAAGGTGAAGTGCTGGAGATTGTGGCTGAACCGCGCCGCATCGCTAACCGCATTGTCGAAGAGTCTATGATTCTGGCCAACGTCTGCGCGGCGAAAGTGCTGCGTGACCGTCTCGGTTTTGGTATCTACAACGTCCATGCCGGTTTCGATGCCACCAATGCTGAACAGGCCGCGGCCGTGCTGGCCAACCATGGTATTACCGTGGATGCGCAGGCGATCACTACGCTGGAAGGCTTCCGCGTGCTGCGTCGTGAGCTTGATGCCCAGCCGACCCAGTTCCTCGACAGCCGGATCCGTCGCTTCCAGACCTTCGCTGAGATCAGCACCGAGCCTGGCCCGCACTTTGGCCTGGGACTTGAGGCTTACGCCACATGGACCTCACCGATTCGTAAGTTCGGCGACATGGTCAACCATCGTCTGCTGAAAGCGATTATTCGCGGTGAGCAGATCGCTCGTCCGGATGATGCGCTGACGGTGACGATGAGTGAGCGCCGCCGCCTGAACCGCATGGCGGAACGTGATGTTGGCGACTGGCTCTACGCCCGTTATCTGGCGCCGTTTGCAGCAACCGACCGTCGCTTCAGCGCCGAGATTATCGATGTGTCACGTGGTGGCATGCGTGTTCGCCTGCTGGAGTTTGGCGCGGTCGCCTTTATCCCGGCGCCGTTCATTCACGCGGTGCGTGATGAGCTGGTCTGCAGCCAGGAAAATGGCAGCGTTCAGATCAAAGGCGAAGTGGTTTACCGTGTGACCGATGTGATTGATGTCACCATCGCCGAAGTCCGCATGGAAACCCGCAGCGTCGTGGCGCGTCCCGCCGTCTGAGTAGTGACGTACTGAGCAGTCAATCGGGCGGGATAACTCCGGTTATCCCGTCTGTTTCCACCCCGCCCGCATTGCAAAAAAGTTAAATTTGTACCCCGCTTCACACTTCTCCACTGATTAACTTTCACTTACATTCCATTACATTAAGTTTGACTCGTTGTTTTCGATCGCTTTCCTCTCGGTCCTCACAAGGAGTTAGTCATGAAAAACGTCAAAACCAGTGCGATCTGGTTAGTGGTGGCGTTAATCGGCGCGGGCGCTTTCGCCATGCTGGCCCTCAGCCGCGGCGAACACGTCAACGCAGTCTGGCTGGTGATAGCCGCTGTCGCCTGTTACAGCATCGCTTATCGCTTCTACAGCCTGTTTATCGCCCGCAATATTTTCGAACTGGACGACCGCCGGATGACGCCTGCCGAGCGGCTGAGCGACGGGCTCGATTATGTCCCGACCAATAAATGGGTGCTGTTTGGTCACCACTTTGCGGCTATTGCCGGTGCCGGCCCGCTGGTGGGTCCGATTCTGGCGGCGCAGATGGGCTTTCTGCCTGGCACCATCTGGATCCTGGTCGGGGTGATGCTGGCGGGTGCGGTACAGGATTTCCTGATCCTGTTTATCTCAACCCGTCGTGATGGCCGTTCACTGGGCGAGATGGCGCGGCAGGAGCTGGGTGCGTTTGCCGGTGTGGTGACCATGCTCGGCGCGCTGGGCGTCATGATCATTATCCTGTCGGCGCTGGCGCTGGTGGTGGTCAAGGCGCTGGCGAACAGTCCGTGGGGACTGTTTACCATCGCGGCCACCATTCCGATTGCGCTGTTTATGGGCGTCTACATGCGCTTTATCCGGCCCGGTAAAATCGCCGAAGTTTCACTGATTGGCTTTGTGCTGATGATGGCGGCGATTATCTATGGTGGTGACGTAGCCCAGCATCCTTACTGGGGGCCCTTCTTTACCCTGAAAGGCACCTCACTGACCTGGGTGCTGGTGATCTACGGCTTTATTGCCTCCGTGCTGCCGGTCTGGCTGCTGCTGGCTCCGCGTGACTACCTTTCGACCTTTCTTAAAATCGGCGTGATTGTCGGGCTGGCGGTGGGGATTGTTTTTGCAATGCCAGAGATGAAAATGCCGGCGGTCACCAAATTTATCGACGGCACCGGCCCGGTCTTCTCCGGCGCGATGTTCCCGTTCCTGTTTATTACTATTGCCTGCGGCGCCATCTCCGGCTTCCATGCGCTGGTCTCCAGCGGCACCACGCCAAAACTGGTGGAGCGGGAAAGTCATATCCGCTTTATTGGCTATGGCGCGATGCTGATGGAATCCTTTGTTGCGATCATGGCGCTGATTTGTGCCTCGGTGCTCGATCCGGGCGTCTACTTTGCCATGAACTCCCCGGCTGCGCTGATTGGTACCACCGTTGAAAGCGCCTCTCAGGTGATCAACGGCTGGGGCTTTGTCGTCACGCCGGAAATGCTGAGCGGCATCGCCCGTGACGTGGGTGAAGGCTCGATCCTGTCCCGCGCAGGCGGCGCGCCAACCTTCGCGGTGGGAATGGCCCACATCATTACCGAGATCTTTAACAGCCGGGCGATGATGGCGTTCTGGTATCACTTCGCCATTCTGTTTGAAGCGCTGTTCATTCTGACGGCGGTCGATGCCGGTACCCGCGCCTGCCGCTTTATGGTGCAGGATCTGGCAGGCACCGTGGTGCCTTCTATGGCGAATAACCGCTCCTGGCTGGGCAATATGGCCGGCACGACCGTGGCGGTCGCGGGCTGGGGCTTCTTTGTCTATCAGGGCGTGGTCGATCCGCTCGGCGGCATTAACACTCTGTGGCCGCTGTTTGGTATCGGCAATCAGATGCTGGCGTCCATGGCGCTGATCCTCGGCACCGTGGTGCTGTTCAAAATGAAAAAGCAGCGTTACGCCTGGGTGACTATCCTGCCAACCGTCTGGCTGTTTATCACCTCGATGACTGCCGGCTGGCAGAAAATCTTCCATGAAAAACCGTCGATTGGCTTCCTGGCGCAGGCGAATAAGTTCCGCAAAGGGCTGGATGAAGGCGTGATCATCGCCCCGGCAAAAAGCGTGGCGGATATGCAGACCATCGTCTTCAGCAATCAGATTAACGCGGCCCTGTGTGCCTTCTTTATGCTGGTGGCGGTCACGATGCTCATCTCTGCGTTCTTTGTCATTCGCCGGGCGCTGCGCAGCGATCTTCCTACTACGCATGAGTCCGTTGTGACGCTGCGCAACAAGGAGGTGCGTCATGTCTGATGCTATTCATCAGTCCCAGCGTCCGCAGGGAGAGTGGCAGATTATCCGCTGCCAGCCTGCCGCCGCCCCACAGCCACAGACATTCAGCTGGCGGGGATTCTGGCGCGGCCTGCAACAGTGTTTTCGCTTAATGGTCGGGGTGCAGGATTATCAAAAATATCTGCAGCATATGCGACTCCATCATCCCGATCAGCCGCCGATGAATGAGCGCGATTTCCACCGTTACTGTCTGGATGCCCGCTTCCCCAGCCAGGCGGGTAAACTGGGCAAATGCCCCTGCTGACCGGACTAAACAGCCCCGCACCGTCGGGGCTTTTTTGTGCCATTCTTATCTGGATGGGAAAATATATTCGGTTTGCATCTTGTGCTGGCGTCAGATGATGAATACTGTTGCTAAAATAATGAGATAACGCCTGCAGAGCACTTCCCGGAGGAAGTTTCCATGACCGATGAACAAGGGCAAACGTTGTTGTACACCCTTTTCGGTACAACCAGCCCTCATTGGCGTCTGACCGCGGACAGCGATGCGTTGCATTTTGCCGAAGATGAGTCGTCACAAACTAATATCGCCCTGCCGTTGACCCCCGGCCAGGCAGCCATGATACGCGCGATGCCGGTCATCACCTCAAGCATCAATCTGACCATGACGCTGCAGGGCATTGATGTTCCGATGCATTTTGTCGGACGCAAAGTGAACCAGGCGACCTGGGCAGGAACCGCTTCTGCCTGGGGCGATACCTCAGCGGTCGCCCGCGACTTAACCCTGGGTCTTTCATTCGCCGAACAGGTGGTTTCTGAAGCCAACTCGGTGATTGTGATCCTCGATCAGCGCGGCAATATTCAGCGTTTTAACCGTCTTAGTGAAGAATACACCGGTCTGAATGAGCATGAGGTTATCGGCCGTAACGTCTTTCAGCTCTTTATGACCAAACAGGAGGCCTCTCAGTCACGACGTAACATCGCGGGCTTCTTCCGTGACGGTAACTCCTATGAGGTGGAGCGCTGGGTTAAAACCAAAAAAGGTCAGCGACTGTTTCTGTTTCGTAATAAGTTTGTTCACAGCGGCAGTGGCAAAAATGAAATTTTCCTCATCTGTTCTGGCACCGACATAACCGAGGAGCGACGCGCCCAGGAACGCCTCCGGGTGCTGGCAAACACCGATACGGTGACCGGTTTGCCTAATCGCAACGCAATTCATCAACAGATTAGCCTGGCGCTGGAGCGATCTGAGCGCGATGAGACCGGCGTGGTCTATCTCGATCTCGATAATTTCAAAAAAGTGAACGACGCATACGGTCATATGTTCGGCGATCAGTTACTGCAGGCGGTCTCACTGGCGATTCTTAGCTGTCTGGGTAAAGACCAGACTCTGGGCCGGCTGGGTGGCGATGAGTTTGTGGTGCTGGCTGAGCACACCAGCCAGGCTGCGCTGGAGGCGATGTCCTCCCGCATTCTTGAGCGCCTGCGTCAGCCTTTCCGTATCGGACTGATCGAAGTGTACAGCGGCTGCTCTATCGGGATCGCTTTCGCGCCGCTGCACGGTGAAGATCGCGAGAGCCTTATTCGCAATGCTGACACCGCGATGTATCACGCCAAAGAGAACGGTCGTGGCAAGTTCTGTGTCTTCGCGGCAGAGATGAACCAGCGGGTCTTTGAGTACCTGTGGCTGGACACCAATCTGCGTAAAGCGCTGGAGCTGGATCACCTGCTGGTGCATTACCAGCCGAAAATCGACAGTGATGGTGAAGTCCGCAGTGCCGAAGCGCTGGTACGCTGGAACTCACCCGAGCGCGGCCTGGTCTCCCCTGCTGATTTCATTCCCTATGCCGAAGAGTCGGGACTGATTGTGCCGCTGGGACGCTGGGTCATGCTCAATGTGCTGAAACAGATTATCGTCTGGCGCCAGCAGGGCATTTTTCTGCGCGTCGCCGTCAACGTGTCGGCACGTCAGCTGATTGATCAAAGCATCTATACTGACCTGAAACAGGCGCTGCATGAGGCGAATATTACCGACTGTCCTATCGATATTGAGCTCACAGAAAGCTGCCTGATAGAGAATGAAGCTGAAGCCCTGCGGCTGATGAAGCAGTTTCAGGAGCTGGGCGCACAGGTTCATCTGGATGACTTCGGCACCGGTTATTCGTCGCTTTCTCAGCTCGCACGAGTGCCGATCAATGCCATCAAGCTCGACCAAAGCTTTATCCGCGATATTAATAAACAGCCCGTCTCACAATCGCTGGTACGAGCTATCGTCGCCGTCGCCAAGGCGCTCGATTTGCAGGTGATTGCAGAGGGTATTGAGACCCCGGATGAAGAGAAGTTTGTCCTTAACAGTGGTGTCGATGGGCGTCAGGGCTACTACTACGCAAAACCAATGCCCGCGGAACAGTTTGGGCATTGGCTGGCTAAGCATCCTGCCCGCGTTTAACGCTAATTCAGATTAACCCGCTTTACGCAGTGATGCGCTGTGGCGGTTTTGTAACTGAACCAGGCGTTCCATGTAAGCAATGTCTTTAGGTTCGATGGTAAAGGCGTAATCGACCCAATCTTCGGTAATATCCATCAGCTCAGCGCGTGACAATTGCAGCACGCGCTGACGCGCTTTCAGCATAGCCCGCACGCCATTGAGTTTAGGACGTAACGTATCGATAAAGGTGCGGGTGGCGCGGTAACTGTCGCCAGGCTGGAAGACTTTATCCACCAGTCCGCGCGTTTCATACCACTCTGCGCTGTGGGACTCCCCTTCACAAATCAACTCCTCTGCCAGTTTCATGCCGGAACGACGCGCGACCAGTGAGTAGCCGCCCATGCCGGGAAAGAGGTTAAAAGCAATTTCCGGAAAGCCCATCCGCGCGTTGTTCTGCGCCAGAATGAAGTGATGTGCCAGCGCCGCTTCGAATCCGCCGCCTAACGCACTGCCCTCAATCATCGCCAGCGTCACCGCGCCGGTATCAAACCCCCGTGCTGCCGAATGGATGCAGTCAACGCAGGCACGGGCATAGGCCCGCAGCGCCTCACGGCGGTTATTGCGAATGCACTCGACAAAGAAGCGCAGATCGCCACCGGCGTTGAACATCTGTGGCACCAGAGAGCCGGTAACCCAGAAGTCGATCGGCAGACCGGAACGCTGAGCGGCGTAGCTCAGATTCATGATCTCCTCAATCAGTTCATGGTTGAAGCTCGGACGGGGCTGTGCACGCAACATCATCCACATAGTACGACGCCCTTCTTCGTAATAGGCGACTAACTGCGTGGTGTTGCCGACTTCGGTAAATAATCTGCACGTTGCTTGGTTAATAACTGTCATTGTCTCATCCTCTGTTTATATTTGATGCGTTAAATACGCCACATCAGCGTAATGCAGAGTGAGGCCAGACCAAATGAGAGATTGATTTACAACACAAAATCCAGAGAGATCCCCGACTCGCGCGTCGGGGATTGATTAGGCGGGTTACTTAATAGCGGCACGCTGCTCCACGGCAACATGAAGACGCTTAACACGTTTTGAATAGATGGCCGTGATGATCGGCACCAGCACGGAGGTCACAATCACGGACGTTGCCACCAGCGCCGTGGCAGCAGGGGCAATCGGTTTAAACTGCGGCAGCATCTCGGCAATCAGCACCGGTGTCGCCACCGCTGCGCCTGCCGTACTGGATGCAGCTATGCCAGCCGTGCCATCCCCGCCCCCAATCAGCCGATCAGTCAGAATGAGTGGGATACCGGTAATGATGATCACCGACACGCCCAGCATGATGCCCAGCAGTCCGGTTTCCGCAATGACACCCAGGTTAATGGTGTTACCCAGAGCAAAGGCGAAGAAAGGAATCAGCGTATGGACCGCTTTTCCGAAGAAGTCGCGCAGCTCCGGATCAAGATTCCCTAATGCAAACCCCACAATAAACGGCAGGACCGCCCCCACAAACACGTGCGGCTCGAATGAGGCGATGCCGGCGGTGCCCAGGATAACCATGGTCATTAATGGCCCGGACTCCAGAGACATCAGCACAAACGCACCCGCCTCCTCTTTGGAACCATATTGCTGCATGATCGAGGCATAAAGGCCGCCATTGGTCATATCCATGGCAGCCACCAGCGCCAGCGTCGATAACCCGGCAAACATCCCTACTTCTACGCCATTCTCCGGCATCACCCGTGAGGCGATGGCAGCCACAACCCAGGCGACGGCAATCTTGGTAAGCACCAGCGTGCCCGATTTACGCAGTACCGTCCCGGTGGCGCTGAGTTTAATCGACGCGCCCATACAGAAAAACCAGACGGCCAGAATGGGTACCGTGCCGGTCATCAGGCCGTTGGTGAAAGAACCGAAATATTTCCCGGCGCCTGGAGAAAACGTATGACAGAGTGCGCCGATAAAGAGCGGAATGAGCATCATACCGCCCGGAATTTTGTCTATAGCACGTTTGATATGCATATGGATGTCACCTTTGCTATGCCAGAGGGTGGAGCAGGAAGTGCCCGAAGGCGATGCAAGCAAAGTAGTGACTTGGGGTAATCAAAACAGTGATCGATTCGATAAAATGAAACGCTGTTTTATTTTTAATGACCTGTTGTTTTGATAACTATGATGGAGATCGCCATACCAGTCTCAGATGAGACTAAAAAAAACGGGACGCCGTGGCGTCCCGCTCGCTATTTTTGCCCGTACCAGGCGTTCTCGCCATGCTTTCGCAGGTAGTGCAGGTCAAGCAGCGTCTGGTTAATCGGCGGCAGATTAGCGGTCAGCTGCTGGCTGAACAGGCCCATATACGCCACCTCCTCCAGCACAACCGCGCTGTGCACCGCAGCGTGGGCGTCTTTACCCCAGGCAAACGGGCCATGAGAGTTGACCAGTACCGCCGGGATCGCCGAAGGAGACAACCCGCGTTGCGCAAAAGTTTCGATAATTACCTCACCGGTGTTCCACTCGTAGTCGTGCTGAATCTCTTCATTGCGCATCGAGCGGGTACAGGGGATCTCACCATAGAAGTCATCGGCGTGGGTGGTTCCCCAGGCTGGAATCGGTCGTCCTGCCTGGGCCCAGATGGTCGCATGCCGCGAATGGGTATGGACAATGCCACCCACCTCCGGCCAGGCGAGGTAAAGCGCGCGGTGCGTCGCCGTGTCCGATGAGGGGCGTTTATCCCCTTCCACCACGTCGCCACTCGCCAGATCGACCACGACCATGTCGTCGCGCTTCATCACTTCATAGCGCACGCCGGAAGGTTTAATCACCAGCAAACCCTGTTCGCGATCAACAGCGCTGACATTGCCCCAGGTGAAGGTCACCAGGTTGTATTTGGGTAGATCCAGATTCGCTTCCAGAACCTGTTGTTTCAGGTGTTCCAGCATCTATTTTCTCCTGCTGACAATCGTCCCTGAATTTTGCGGAGTCGGACGCGAAAGGGTTATGGAGCAAATGGCTATAAACGCAGAAGGAATGGCTGTGAATGCAAAAATGTGTCGTGATTTCAGAATTTTCTATCTTCGGAATTTAACCAGAACGCTTAGAATTCTCTCAGGCAATGCGTGGCCCTGTCGGGTTTGCATTGCGACTCTCCCGCTACAAACGGTTTGTCCATGGTGATCACATTTCCATGCCGACACGGATGCGGCAATGATGCGACACAAGCGGGCTGAGGAAATATCGGAGCTATACTAAGAGTGTTGCCTCTGTGAGCACATCAAAGGAGAAGTGTATGACAACAACAATGAAACGAATCACTGCCGTTGTACTGGCAACCACGTTAGCTGTTGCACTGAGCGGCTGTTCTAACTGGTCTAAACGTGACCGCAACACCGCTATTGGCGCGGGCGCGGGTGCGATTGGGGGTTCAGTATTGACCAATGGTAGCGCACTCGGCACAGTCGGTGGCGCCGCTGTCGGTGGTATTATCGGTCATCAGGTCCACTAAAGACCTTATTAAAAGAATAATCGGCTACGCTAAGCATCTACACAACAATCGGGCTACTTCGGTAGCCCGATTTTTTTTCAGCCGCCCGCCAGTTTGACCTTCATGCCTTTGGCTTCCAGCAGGCTTTTCAGTAAATCGCGCTTATCCCCCTGAATCTCGATAACGCCCTCTTTCACCGAACCCCCGCAGCCGCACTTCTTTTTGAGTTCGGCCGCCAGCAGCGTCAATGCCGCGTCGTCCAGGTCGATACCGGTAATCAGGCAGACGCCTTTTCCCTTGCGACCACTGGTCTGGCGCTGGATGCGCACAATGCCATCCCCTTTTGGCCGCTCCTTCGCCGGCTCCGGCTGGGTAATGCGCCCGCTGTCGGTTGAGTAAACCAGTGGATTATCCTTCGCCATTATTGTGTCTCCAGACTGTGCAGGATCGCCTGCAGAGTGGCGGCAGGATCAGCGGATTGGGTGATCGGACGCCCGATAACCATATAGTCCACACCCGCCTGCTTCGCCTGCTCAGGTGTCATGATGCGACGCTGATCGCCAGCATCACTGCCTGCCGGGCGAATCCCCGGCGTGACCAGCGCAAACTCCTGACCTAAAACCTGTTTGAAGCGGACAGCCTCATGGGCGGAACAGACCACACCATCCAGCCCGCACGACAGTGTCAGCTTCGCCAGTCGCTCTGCCTGTTCGGCAGGAGAAAGCGTAATGCCCAGCCCTTTGAGATCCTCTGCATCCATACTGGTCAGTACAGTCACCGCAATAAGCAGGGGCGCCTCTTTACCAAAGGGAAGCAGCGCTTCACGCGCCGCGTTCATCATCCGAGCCCCGCCACTGGCATGGACGTTGACCATCCAGACCCCGAGATCGGCAGCGGCCGCCACGGCATGAGCGGTGGTGTTGGGAATATCGTGGAATTTAAGATCGAGGAAGATTTCAAAGCCGCGCTGCTGCAGAGTGTTAACCAGCGAGGGGCCAAATAGCGTAAACATCTCTTTGCCTACTTTAAGGCGGCAACTGCGGGGATCGATCTGGTCGACGAAACGCAGTGCGCTGTCGAGGTCATGATAATCCAGCGCTACCAGAATCGGCGAAGCGGTCACGTTGTGGGGTGAAGGCATGGCATTTCCTCTGCAACAGGCGCCCGCAGGCGCAATAGACAAACGGCAAGCATTCTACCTGCGGTGTCTGACCATCACAATCGCCATTGCCCTTCTGCCTGGCAAATTATGCACTGTCGCTGAGGTCTGTAAGCTAACTCAACCTATAGTATGTTGTAACTATAATGAGCTATTAACAGTGCAGCTGTAACGGCCGGTTTACTGGCCGTCGAGGCCACGGATGGGCTTAACTGAAGACCAGGTGCGGCAGGATGGGCAGTGCCAGTAGAGTGCGTGGGCGGTAAAGCCACACTTCTGGCAGCGATAGCGCGGCTTGGTGCGGATCTGTTCGCCAACCATGTCGCGCAACACCATCAGGCTCTCTTTCGCGCGGCCATCTTCCGCCTCATGCAGGTTTAAATCCATCAGGCGGTGGAACACCCGCATGGTAGGATGACGCTGCAGCTGACGGCTGATGTAATTCTGGGCCGCTTCGGGCCCCTGCTGCTGCTCAAGGATGTCAGACAGATAGAGCTCCGCCGCTGCGCCGGTGTTCTCTTCAACACAGCGATGAAGAAACTCTGACCAGGCGTCGGGCTGATTGAGCTGCTGGAAACAGGTTTCCAGCATCCCCAGCGTTTCACTCACCAGCTCTTTATCCTGGTCCAGCACCCGCTGCAGATGGCCCACCGCTTTAGCGTAATCGCCTTTTTCCATCAGGATACGGCCCATCATGATCGAGATACGTGCGCTGTTGCGATCGGCCGACTCCCCTTTCTTAAGCAGGCTCATGGCACGATCGAGATCGTCGCTGCTCATCGCCTGCAGAGCCAGCTCGCAGTAGAAGTGGGCTATTTCGCCTTTCTGCTTCTCTTTGCCAAGCTTAACCAGCCGCTCTGCGACTTCAATCGCCTGCTGCCAGTCGCTGGTTGCCTGGTGGATCAGCAGCAGCTGCTGCAGCGCACCCACCCGAAAGTCAGTTTCATCGGTGAGCTGCTTAAACATGTCTTCCGCGCGGTCATATAAGCCCGCCGCCATATAGTCGCGGCCCAGTTGCTGTACGGCGAGCAGTCGCTGCTCATAGCTCAGGGAGGCGCTTTCCATTAAAGCCTGATGGATGCGGATGGCGCGGTCGACTTCCCCGCGCGAACGGAACAGATTGCCCAGCGTCAGGTGTGCTTCAACCGTGCCGCTGTCCTCTTTCAGCATCTCAAGGAAGAGGTCGACCGCTTTGTCCTGCTGATTGGAGAGCAGGAAGTTTACGCCAGCGACATATTCACGTGACAGTCGGTTGGCTTCCTGTTGCTTATCCTGATGCGCGCTGCGACGGCCCATATACCAGCCATACGCTGCCGCCACCGGCAGTAACAGAAACAGCAATTCATGCATCAGGGATTATTCCCGGCCAGCCGGAGAAGATGGCGTGGTCGCCAGGGTAGTACTCTGCTCGATTTGGGTCTGCATACGCTTAATTTTCCGGTTGGCATTCGCCAGGGAGACGCGGGTCCGTAACCAGAACAGACCGCAGATGATCCAGCCAAGCACGAAACCTGCGCCAAACAGGGATGCCAGTAAGGTCGAGATGCTGAACTCACCCTGCGCCAGCAGATAGTTAAATGTAATGACCTGATCGTTATGCGCACCCAGGGTGACGGAAATAATGAAAATGACCAGTACCACTAAAAAAATCAGCAAATATTTCACAGTGCATCCTGTTGTGAGGTTGTCGGGTAGAATTATGCCAAAACTCCAGCAAAAATGCTGCTCCCAGCAGCATCGGGCGGGCCGCTTTTACGCAGGCCCGTCTAATAATATGGGGTCTTACGGGTGAATTACAATCAGGGCTCCCGCTGCGCCACCTCTTTTTGCTCTTCCGGCGGCAGCGTCAGCGGGCCACAGAATCGCTGCGCCAGCCAGGTGGCAATGGTGACCAGTAGCCAGGAGAGTATGGTTGCCATCGCCAGATCCCGTGGCCAGTGCATGCCCAGCAGCAGACGACTCGCCATTACGCCGGTGGCCCACAGAAAGATCACCACCACAGTTTTATAGTGCCGACGCGGCCAGAGCAGACCCAATGCCAGCAGCGCCCAGCTGGCGGCAAACATAGTATGTCCCGACGGGAAAGCGAAACCGGTTTCAAACGCCCAGTGCCGTTTCAGCCAGCCTGGGATCTGCGTCTCATCGGCAATCAGTGAGGTTACCATCTCGCCACGCTGTTTGCGCTTCATCTCGTAGAAGGTCTTTTCATCCAGCCCGTGATGCTGTTCCAGCCAGATCACATAGGGACGCGGCTCCTGAATCTGCTCTTTGATATAGGATTTGGTGTATTGCCCGGCCAGAATGGTGGCGTTCATGATCAGCAACAGCAGGATGGCTGGCTTCAGCCGAAAGCGCAGGCACCAGAGCATCCAGGCACTCAGCACGACGCTGGTAACAATGCCCCAGGGGTTGGTGACGGTCTCGGTCATCCAGAAGAGACCTTTCAGCAGCGCATTGCTTTCGCCTGGTTGCCAGCGCCAGCCGCTCAGCCAGACCGCAACCGGCATGATCAGCAGCAGCAGCATTCCAAAGGTGGTACGACGCGAAATCTTAAACATCCTCTTCCCTTATCCCGGCGTCAAAAGAGAGCAATTGCATAACTTTAGCTTAAAAAAGAATAACATAACCGTTGCCGATTGGATAATTGTGCTTTATCACTGCAATTGGTGTCAGAGATTACCAGCCCGCTTGCGGGTTGTGGCACAATATTGCACGTTTGTCGGGCCACACTGGCCTGTGCACTATCATGATGATAGTGCATCCTCTGAAGGTTCTGGAGAGTCACATGCAGCTTAAACGGGTGGCAGAAGCCAAACTGCCCACGCCATGGGGAGATTTCCTGATGGTTGGTTTTGAAGAACTGGCAACCGGACATGACCACGTTGCACTGGTTTTTGGCGATATTAATGATAACGAGCCGGTACTGGCGCGCGTTCACTCTGAATGCCTGACCGGCGATGCACTCTTCAGCCTGCGTTGCGACTGTGGTTTTCAGCTGGAAGCCGCCCTCAATGCCATCGCAGAAGAAGGTCGCGGCGCACTGCTCTATCACCGTCAGGAAGGCCGTAACATCGGTCTGCTGAATAAGATCCGCGCCTATGCGTTGCAGGACAAAGGGTATGACACGGTAGAAGCGAATCATCAGCTGGGCTTTGCCGCCGATGAGCGCGACTTCACGCTGTGCGCCGATATGTTCAAACTGCTGGGCGTCAATGAAGTGCGTCTGCTGACCAATAACCCGCGTAAAGTGGAGATCCTCAGCGAAGCCGGGATCAACATTGTTGAACGCGTGCCGCTGGTCGTGGGACGTAATCCTAAGAATGCGCACTATCTGGATACGAAAGCGGAAAAGATGGGGCATCTGCTGCCGAAGTCATAAATAAGCTGGGATTCACTGGCATCTGACCATTTAAGAAGCCCAATCTGAGAGAATCCTCAAGCAACGGATTAGCTCAACGCGCAGGGGGCACGGTCAGAAGAAGAAAGCGTCCCGCCGCCCGGATAAAAACGCCGGGAGCGTTTTTGAACAACGCAAAGCGTTGGCCCGGTACGGGCGCACCTCAGGGATGAGGTGCGTAATTGCGCGGGCCGGGCATGTCATGGATCACGGCTTTTGCGTCTTTCCGATCTGACCGTGCTCCCTGTGCAGCCACGGTCTCACAGCTTCTTATTACAGACGTTGTAAGCTACATAAAAAAAGCCGGGTTTCCCCGGCTTTTTTTCAGTCCAGCATATTGCGGATAACGTAGTGCAGGATGCCGTCATTGCGGTAATAGGTAAGCTCATTACCGGTATCAATGCGACAGCGAGTGTCCAGCTCTTCCTTACTGCCGTCGGCACGGGTCAGCGTCACTTTAACGCTGCAGCCAGGCGTCAGTGCCTGAAGATTTTCCACGTCAATGCGCTCCTCACCGGTCAGCCCCAGGCTTTTGCGGGTCACGCCCTGCGGAAACTCCAGTGGCAGAATGCCCATCCCAATCAGGTTTGAGCGGTGAATACGCTCAAAAGATTCCGCAATTACTACCCTGACCCCCTGCAGACGTGGTCCTTTCGCCGCCCAGTCGCGACTTGAACCAGAGCCATACTCAAGACCCGCGATGACCGCCAGCGGCACGCCTTCCGCCTGATATTTCATTGCCGCATCATAGATGGCCAGCTGTTCGCCACTTGGGTAGTGTCGGGTATAACCGCCCTCCACGCCGGGCACCATTTCATTGCGGATACGGATGTTGGCGAACGTGCCACGCATCATCACTTCATGGTTACCGCGACGCGAACCATAGGAGTTAAAGTCTGTACGCTCCACGCCGTGTGACAGCAGATACCGTCCGGCCGGACTTTCCGCTTTAATGCTGCCCGCCGGTGAGATATGGTCAGTGGTGACCGAGTCGCCCAGCATGGCCAGCACCCGCGCACCGCGAATATCCTGCACCGGCTTAGGCTCTTTCTCCATATCGTCAAAGAAAGGCGACAGACGAATATAAGTCGATCCCTCATCCCAGTCGTAAGTCGCGGCTTCACTCACCTTAATCTCCTGCCACTCTGGCGTACCGTCGAAGACTTCAGCGTACTCTTTATGGAACATGTCGCTGGTGACCTGCTGCACGGCCGTAGCGATCTCTTCCGGCGAAGGCCAGATATCTTTCAGGTAGACCGGCTGGCCCTGACGATCGTGGCCCAGCGGCTCGGTCTGCAGGTTGATCTTCATGTTACCCGCCAGCGCATAGGCCACCACCAGCGGCGGCGACGCCAGCCAGTTGGTTTTAATCAGCGGATGAATACGGCCTTCAAAGTTGCGGTTGCCGGACAGCACAGCACCCACCGTAAGGTCGCCTGCTTTGATCGCAGACTCGATTTCATCTTTCAGCGGGCCGGAGTTACCGATACAGGTGGTGCAGCCATAACCAACCAGATTAAAGCCCAGCTCGTCGAGATAAGAGGTCAGTTGCGCGACGGCCAGGTAGTCTGAAACCACTTTAGAACCGGGTGCCAGCGAGGCTTTGACCCACGGCTGACGTTTCAGACCCCGCTCGACCGCTTTCTTCGCCAGTAAACCGGCCGCCATTAAGACGCTGGGGTTGGAAGTGTTAGTACAGGAGGTAATCGCACTGATCACCACCGCCCCATCGGTCAGCTTATGCGTCAGCCCGGTATCACTGTCGGTATACTCAACGTTTTTATGGGGTTTCTGCGCCTGATTCACTTCCAGCTCATTGCTGGCATCAAACGCGGCGGGCACATCGCCCAGCGACACCCGATCCTGCGGACGTTTTGGTCCTGCGAGACTCGATTCCACCTCGTTCATATCCAGCGCCAGTGTGCTGGTAAAACGCGGCTCATCGCCAGGATTGCGCCACAGCCCCTGCGCTTTGGCATAGGCTTCCACTAACGCTACCTGCTCAGCATCGCGTCCGGTCAGGGTCATGTAGCTCAGCGTGACGTCATCAACCGGGAAGAATCCGCAGGTCGCGCCATATTCCGGTGCCATATTGGCGATGGTTGCGCGGTCTGCCAGCGGCAAATCGGCCAGGCCATCACCATAAAACTCAACGAATTTACCGACGACGCCATGCTTACGCAGCATCTGGGTGACGGTCAACACAAGGTCGGTTGCCGTAATACCCGCCCGCAGTTTGCCGGTAAGTTTGAAACCCACCACATCCGGGATAAGCATTGAGACAGGCTGACCGAGCATGGCGGCTTCGGCTTCGATTCCCCCTACTCCCCACCCCAGCACGCCAAGCGCGTTGATCATGGTGGTGTGAGAGTCCGTACCGACCAGGGTATCGGGCCAGGCGTACTCTTCACCATTCACGGTTTCATGCCAGATCGCCTTGCCGAGATATTCCAGGTTCACCTGATGGCAAATACCGGTGCCCGGCGGCACCACGCGGAATTTATCAAACGCCTTCTGGCCCCAGCGGAGAAAGACGTAGCGCTCATGGTTTCGCTCCATCTCCAGCCGGACGTTCTCTTCAAAGGCGTCATCATTGCCAAAATGGTCGACAGTCACCGAGTGGTCGATAACCAGATCAACCGGTGACAGCGGATTGACTTTCGCCACATCGCCGCCTAGCCGATTCACTGCTTCTCGCATCGCAGCAAGGTCGACTACCGCAGGCACGCCAGTAAAGTCCTGCATTAATACACGGGCTGGCCGGTAGGCAATTTCACGATCGGCGTGGGCATCTTTTTGCCAGTCAACCAGCGCCTGGATGTCCTCCGTCGTAACAGAGTCACCATCCTGATAGCGCAGTAAATTTTCCAGCAGGACCTTGAGGGATTTTGGCAGGCGATCGATATTGCCGAGGTGTTGAGCAGCATGGGGAAGACTGAAGATGTGATATTTTTTGGTGTCGACCTGCAGTACTTCCTGACTCTGCTCGCGTAGGGTAGACGACATAGCTCCTCCTTTCATTCATGGTCTTTAAACCTCAGAGAGACAAAGGTTTATGTTAAAGATAGACCACAATTTCGTTAACGTTTTGATTACAACACAAATTGCTACAATCGATCGCAAACGAAAATGCCCCGTGAAGTCACGAGGCATCATGAAAAGGTGATTTTAATTCAAATTACAGGGTTATCCACACCGCCGCAGACCAGAACGCAAAGGAGAATGCATACGCGCTGAGCCAGGACATTTTAATAATATTCATTTGGTTCACTCCTTCGCCGGAATCGGGCGTAAAAGTTTTTGCGGTCACCTTATAGAAAGAGGCGACACCCTTTGGTCGAACAGGATGTGGTAAGGGCATTTATAGGCCCACCGGAAATTCCGGTTTTAAAAGAACAGTGACGAAGAAATGGTCTGACAACGTTATTTGTTTTTAGGGTCCAGAAACGACTCAATAAAAAGTCTCTGGTTATCACTCAAATCCCATGAATCGGGGATAGACACTTTTTCGTCCTTTGCAAGGGGTTCTTTTCCTTTACAGGAGACCGTCTTGTGCTGACCCGAGGTCAGGGAACGTTTATGGCTGAGTGTATTTGCCCACATGGCTTTAGCCCCAGATACGCCAAATCATTAACGCGACAACTACCCAAAACAGCGCAGAGGCAGCGAATACGGTTAACCAGGCTTTGCGACGAGTGTTGCCGGTACGCTCAACCTTGGTGCTTTTTGCCGGGAAACCCGGTTGTACAGTCAGTCGTGTATTCATAGTTTTTGATAATCACTCTCAACAAAATGATTGATAACATCGATTAAGATTTAGGAGGAATCCTAAACGCGTTAAGGCCAAAAATCCAGTTATTTTTATTGAGTACAACGATTAACGGTATTAATCAATGAGCTCAGGTAACGTAAGAAATCATTAATACCGGAACTAATATTTAATTAAAAAACCCGCTAAAAAATTTGAGTTAATTTAAAAACAGATCCACTCAAAACTATAGATAACACTTAAGAACCTTATGTTTACTGGCTTCCCACGTTAGCTCTTAACTGGAGTATGGGAATATTCCTGGCAAGCCGCAAAGTGACATAGTTAAAAATGTGTTGTAATTCGCATTTAAGAAAGCCCGATGAGGAAACATGTGATCAATGTTTCATTTACAAAAAAATCATAAAAACTTTTGAGTCTCATTTGGCGCTAAAGCCTGGAGACAAAAAAGGCTGCACCAGGCAGCCTTATGTTTACGCGGGGAGGTTAAATTCTATTTAAACGGCAGTTTGATATCTTTAAACATCGCTTCAATGTCTTCATTGGAGCGCAACGCAACCGCAGTATCTACCACATCGCGCGTCAGGTGCGGTGCAAAACGTTGGATAAAATCATACATATAGCTGCGCAGGAAGGTGCTGCGGCGGAATCCAATCTTAGTGGTGCTGTTGGTAAAGATATCGGCGGCTTCAATGCGAATCAGGTCAGGATCGGCCACCGGATCTACTGCCATGCTGGCGATAACACCAACCCCCAGACCTAAGCGGACATAAGTTTTGATTACGTCGGCGTCGGTCGCGGTAAAGACGATGCGTGGCGTTAAACCTGCACGATTGAAAGCCGTATCCAGTTCTGAGCGCCCGGTAAAGCCAAAGGTGTAGGTCACCAGCGGATATTCGGCCAGCTCCTCAATGGTGACCTGCCCTTTTCCGGCCAGCGGATGATCGGCAGTCACCACAATCGCCCGATTCCAGTGGTAGCACGGCAGCATGATTAAATCGTCATAGAGATGCAGGGCTTCGGTGGCGATGGCAAAATCCGCATTACCTTTGGAGACGGCTTCGGCGATCTGGGTTGGAGAACCCTGATGCATATGCAAAGAGACGCGAGGATAGCGCTCAATAAATCCTTTGATCACACCAGGCAGCGCGTAGCGAGCTTGGGTGTGCGTGGTTGCGACATAGAGCGAGCCTTTATCAGGCCAGGTGTGTTCACCGGCTACCGATTTAATCGCATCCACTTTGGAGAGTACTTCACGCGCTATACGGATGATCTCTTCCCCTGCAGGCGTGACCTGGGTGAGATGTTTACCGCTGCGGGCAAAGATTTGCACGCCCAGTTCATCTTCCAGCATACGCACCTGTTTACTGATGCCGGGTTGAGAGGTGTAGAGACCTTCCGCCGTCGAAGAGACGTTGAGATTGTGATTGACCACTTCAACGATATAGCGCAACTGCTGTAATTTCATATCTATTCCATCCCGGTAAGTTACAGAGTCGCATCCCCGGTTGACGTATAGTCGCGAGGGTAAAGAGATGCTATGCATCAGGAAAGGTCGGAAATGCTATAACAACTATATCAGTTTAAGTGAGAGAGTAGAACGGATTGATATAAGGCTCAGAAAAAGGCCAGCGAGCGCTGGCCTTCAGGGATTACTTTTTCGCTTCCTGCCATTTGCCATCTATATAGAAGGCGGACCAGCCGGTTGCCTTGCCCTCTTTTTCTGAGGAGACATACTGCTGTTTGGTCTTGCGGCTGAACCGCACCAGCGTTTTGTTGCCTTCCGGATCGGCTGCTGGCGCGTCGGCCAGATATTTCAGCTTCTCAGGCAGACGATCTTTGAAGCGCTGAAGCTCTTCCACCAGCGGCGCACGCGTCTCGCGTGATTTCGGGAAGGTGTTGGCCGCGAGGAAAACGCCCGCCGCACCGTCACGCAACACGAAGTAAGCATCTGACTTCTCACACGCCAGCTCTGGCAGCGGAACCGGATCCTCTTTCGGCGGAGCAACTTCACCACTACGCAGGATCTTGCGGGTGTTTTTGCACTCTTCATTGGTACACGCCATGTACTTACCAAAGCGTCCCATCTTCAGGTGCATCTCCGAACCACACTTCTCGCACTCCACTACCGGGCCGTCATAGCCTTTGATGCGGAATTCGCCCTTCTCAATCTCGTAACCATCACACTCCGGGTTATTACCACAGACATGCAGTTTACGTTCGTTATCGATCAGGTAGCTGTCCATGGCCGTGCCACACTTCTGGCAGCGACGACGGGCACGCAGGGCGTTGGTTTCAGCATCATCCCCTTCCAGAATATTGAGAACTTCATTTTCCGGGATCAGGTTGATGGTCTGTTTGCAGCGCTCTTTAGGTGGCAGCGCATAGCCGGAACAGCCCAGGAAGACGCCGGTACTGGCAGTTCGAATCCCCATCGGACGGCTACAGGTCGGGCAGTCAATCGAGGTCAGCACCATCTGGTTCGGCTGCATCCCGCCCTCTTCAGGATCTTTCTCAGCCAGTTCAAGCTGCTGGGTAAAATCGGTGAAGAAGTAGTCGAGTACCGCTTTCCATTGCGCCTGGTTATTGGCAACCTGGTCAAGGTTGCTCTCCATGCGGGCGGTGAAATCATAATTCATCAGTTCGCGGAAGTTCTCTTCCAGACGATCGGTGACGATTTCACCCATTTTTTCCGCATAAAAACGGCGGTTTTCAACCCGTACGTAGCCACGATCCTGAATCGTCGAGGTAATGGCGGCGTAGGTGGATGGACGACCAATTCCGCGCTTCTCCAGCTCGCGCACCAGTGACGCTTCGCTGAAGCGCGCCGGTGGCTTGGTGAAGTGCTGACCGGGTAGCAGTTGTTGCAGGTCCAGAACATCACCCACGCTTACCGCAGGCAGCGTACGATCTTCATCATTCTTACGCAGCGCAGGCATCACTTTGGTCCAGCCGTCGAAACGCAGAATACGGCCTTTCGCTTTGAGCCGGAAATCACCGGCGGCGGCAGTAATGGTGCTGGAGTCATATTTTGCTGGTGTCATCTGACAGGCAACAAACTGACGCCAGATCAGCTGATAGAGTTTCTGCGCATCCGCTTCCATATCTTTCAGCTTTTCCGCCACCACTTCCACATCAGAAGGACGAATCGCTTCGTGCGCTTCCTGGGAGTTCTCTTTGCTGGCGTAAGTTATGGCGTTTTCAGGCAGATACTTTTTACCGAAATTGCTTTCGATATAGCCACGCGCCATGGCGACCGCATCCTGACTCAGGTTGGTCGAATCGGTACGCATATAAGTAATGTGGCCCGCTTCATACAGCCGCTGGGCCATCATCATGGTCTTCTTAACGCCAAAGCCGAGACGGGTGCTGGCAGCCTGCTGCAGTGTCGAGGTGATATAAGGCGCGCCCGGCTTGCTGCTGGTCGGCTTATCTTCACGATCCACGATCTCATAGCGCGCTTTTTCCAGCAGCGCGACGGCGGCATACGTCTCGTCGCGGTTGACCGGACGGAAGGCTTTATCGCCTTTGTGCGTCACGTCCATCGACAGCTCATCGCCTTTCGGCGTGGTCAGCGCGGCATTAACTTCCCAGTACTCTTCGGGAACAAAAGCTTTAATCTCACGTTCACGTTCCACCACGAGGCGAACGGCAACGGATTGCACACGTCCGGCAGAGAGACCACGAGCGATCTTTTTCCACAGCAGTGGCGAGACCATGTAGCCCACCACGCGGTCCATAAAGCGACGCGCCTGCTGAGCATTAACCCGATCAATATTCAGTTCGCCCGGCTTTTCAAACGCCTGACGAATCGCATTCTTGGTTATTTCGTTAAACACGACGCGGCTGAAGCGCGAGTCATCACCACCAATCACTTCCCGCAGGTGCCAGGCAATGGCTTCCCCTTCGCGGTCAAGGTCGGTTGCGAGATAGATGTGGTCAGCATTGGCGGCTAACGCCTTCAGTTCGGCGACCACTTTCTCTTTGCCGGGCAGAATCTGATAGTCCGCTTCCCAGCCGTGATAGGGGTCAACACCCATGCGGCTGACGAGTGCGGCCTTCTCATCTTTTTTAACTTTTTTGACTTTCTTGTCAGTCGAAGCGTCTTTGACTTTCTTATCTGTCGAGGCGTCAGCACTTTTCTTCGCGGTTGAACCACTGGTCGGCAGATCCCGGATATGACCCACGCTGGATTTAACCACGTAATCACTACCCAGGTATTTATTGATTGTTTTAGCCTTTGCCGGGGACTCAACAATAACGAGTGCTTTACCCATATTTACCTTTACCTAATGAAAACATCCTGCTTAACGGGAGAGGATTGGATGCCCAAAAACCCAATGGGTTCAATATTGCTGCGCCTGTTTAACATTTCAAGGCGGAGGGGTCAATCTCAGATCAGATGATGTGGCGTTATGCAACTGCATGATAAAGAGTGCTTTTTCTATCTGAACTCATCGCACATCCTGGTGCAAAATCCCTGAAATCGGAATCGCCCACACTCTACCTGATAAAATCTGTTACGCAACTTAATTAGCACTCAGCCCGGACTTACGCCAGGTTTTCATCGATTACACCGATTTGTCACAGCGTGTGACTCGCCAGTAATATAGAAAGGATTGGAGTACTGTCAAACAGGAGTCAATAAATGCAGAGTTCAACTCAGGCTATTTCCCGCCAGGCGTTGCTGGAAAAGGCCAATGCGCTGATCAAAGAACATGATGATTATTTAGCGGGAATGCAGGCGGATGAGGTGATTCAGCAGGGAGAAGTGCTGGTATTTCGCGGACCGTTTTTTCTCGATGCCGATGGAGTGCCGACGGCTAAAACCACGGCGGTGTTTAACGTGTTCAAACACCTTGCCGTGGAGCTGTCGCCGCTCTACCACCTGGAATGAAAAAACCCGGCGCAGGCCGGGTTTCGCATCATCAGAGCAGTGGCTTTTCGCCGCGCTGCCAGAGTTTCAGCAGCAGGCGCTCTGCCACCGAGCCGGCGCTCTGCGTAAATCGATCCATCACCTTACGGCGGCGGGCATAATGCACGCCGAGCACGCTGAATTTATCCATCTGACGGATGATCAGATCATCGCTGGTGCCGATTTCGTCAACCAGTCCGAGGTCCAGCGCCTGGCGTCCATACCAGTGTTCACCGGTTGCCACCTGATCGATGTCGAGTGACGGGCGCATCTGGTGGACAAACTGCTTGAACAGCAGGTGCGTTTCGTCGAGATCTTCCTGGAATTTCTCACGTCCCTCTTCGGTGTTTTCACCAAACAGCGTCAGCGTGCGCTTGTACTGTCCGGCGGTATGCAGCTCAATATCAATATCGTTCCGTTTCAGCAGGCGGTTGAAATTGGGGATCTGCGCGACCACGCCGATGGAGCCAATAATCGAGAAAGGTGCCGCCACAATACGATCGGCTACGCAGGCCATCATGTAGCCGCCGCTGGCCGCCACTTTATCCACGGCCGCCGTGATGCGCAGACCCTGATCGCGCAGACGCTGCAGCTGCGAGGCTGCCAGGCCATAGCCATGAACCACGCCGCCAGGGCTTTCAAGACGCAGCAGCACTTCATCGCCAGGCTGCTTGACGGCCAGCACGGCTGAAATCTCTTCGCGCAGTGAAGTCACCTCATGGGCATCCATGCTGCCTTTGAAGTCGAGTACATAGAGCGTGGGCTTCGCACTGTCTGTCTGCCCCTGCTTCGCCGCCTGCTTTTCCGCTTTGGCTTTCAGCTTTTCACTTTTCTTATGATTTTTCAGCCAGACTTTTTGTGCCTGAGGCTTCATTTTTGCCAGCTGCAAATCCTCTTTCATCTGTTGATAGTCATCATCCAGATGTGTCAGTCGAAGCTGACCGTTTTGTGCCCGTTTGCGTAACGCGGCATTCATCACAATCATGACAATCACAGCGACGGCAACCACCAGTGTCACCACTTTCGCTAAAAACAGTCCATACGTTGAAATAAAATCCATAGGTCGCCTTAGTAAACTGAGAATCAAAAACAGTTCGCCAGTTTAGCCGTTTTGCCCCGCTTCGTCGCCTGAAATGCCAGCAGCTGGCACAGAATGCGTGGGTTGGCGATTGCGCCCATTCGTAAATTCAGGCATAAAGCGGAATCATGCTGTTTTCGCTGGAGGACCCCGCTGTGCATTATCAACCGAAAAGCGACCTGCTCAATCATCGCATTATCCTGGTCACTGGCGCTTCAGATGGCATTGGCCGGGAAGCGGCGCTGACTTATGCCCGCTATGGCGCAGAAGTGATCCTGATGGGCCGTAACCCTGAGAAGCTTCAGCAGGTCGAACAGGCGATCAATCAACTCAATCTCTGTCCTGCTCACACTGTGGTGTTCGATCTGGCCGAAGCGACACCGGAACGTTGTCAGCAGGTGGCAGAACAGCTGGCACAGCAGTTTCCGCGTCTTGACGGCGTGCTGCATAACGCCGGTATCCTCGGTGAGATTGTGCCGCTGGCTGAGCTCGACCCACAGGTCTGGCAGCAGGTGATGAACATCAACCTGGACGCCACCTTCTTCCTGACGCAGGCGCTGTTGCCGCTGCTGTTAAAATCTGATGCCGGTTCACTGGTGTTTACCACCTCCAGCGTGGGCCGTACCGGTCGCGCGGGCTGGGGGGCTTACGCCGTCTCTAAATTTGCTACCGAAGGCATGATGCAGGTACTGGCTGATGAGTATAAAACGCAGGCATTGCGGGTGAACTGTATTAATCCGGGCGGGACGCGAACCAAAATGCGTGCCAGCGCGTTCCCGCAGGAAGATGCCAATAAGCTGAAAACCCCTGCCGATTTGATGCCGCTCTACCTTTATCTGATGGGTGATGACAGCCGTCGCAAAACCGGGATCAGCTTTGATGCCCAGCCAGGCAGAAAACCGGGAGCCGCTGAATAATGGCTGAGGATCGTCATCAACAGCGTCAGCAACGGTTAAAAGAACAGGTAGATGCGCGTATTGCTGCAGCCACGGAGGTTCGTGGCATCCTGATGGTCTTTACCGGCAATGGCAAAGGCAAAACGACTGCGGCCTTTGGCACCGCACTCCGCGCCACCGGTCATGGCAAACGCGTGGCGGCTATCCAGTTCATTAAAGGTGACTGGCCGAATGGCGAGCGAAACCTGCTGGAACAGCACGGTGTTGAATTTCAGGTGATGGCAACCGGCTTTACCTGGGATACGCAGAACCGCGAAACGGATACCGCTGCCTGTCTGGCGGTGTGGCAGCATGCAAAACGGATGCTGGCCGATGAGCAGCTGGATCTGGTGGTGCTCGACGAAATCACCTATATGGTCAGCATGGATTATCTGCCACTGGAAGAGCTGATAGCGGCCCTGCAACAGCGCCCGGCGCATCAGAGCGTCATCATTACCGGACGTGGCTGTCATCGCAGCCTGACTGAGATGGCGGATACGGTGACTGAGATGCGGCCGGTTAAGCACGCTTTTGATGCCGGGATACAGGCTCAGCAGGGAATTGACTGGTAACAGAAAAAGAAAACGCAGCCCTGGGGCTGCGTTTTTAGCGATCGGGCAACGTGATTAACCGGAGTTACGTTTGCTGCCCGGATTGCGGCGTGGTGCACGTGGGGTGCTGCTCACTTTACTGTGACGTTTCACGGCACGACGAATCTGGTTCGCTTTGGTGCGACGACGATCTTTTTCGACCACCAGTTTGGTAACCGTTTCATCATCCATCTCCACCAGATTACGCAGGTAGTTAACCGCAGGCAGATCCAGTTCGGTCCAGCCACCGCGTGGCAGGCCTTTTGGTAAGGTGATATCGCCGTAGCGAACACGCATCAGACGACTGACCTGCACGCCGACCGCTTCCCATAAACGACGCACTTCACGGTTGCGTCCTTCGGTCAGGGTCACGTTGTACCACTGGTTGATCCCTTCTCCACCGCCAAATTTCAGGGTTTTAAAGGCAGCCGGGCCATCTTCCAGCTGAACGCCCTTGCTCAGCTGACGAATTTTATCATCGTCGACCTGACCAAAGACGCGCACCGCATATTCACGTTCCACTTCACGGCTCGGATGCATCAGGCGGTTCGCCAGTTCACCGTCAGTGGTGAAGAGCATCAGACCACAGGTGTTCACATCCAGACGGCCAACGGCAATCCAGCGTGAACCGCGCAGACGAGGCAGACGGTCAAATACCGTTGGGCGCCCTTCAGGATCGCTGCGGGTACAGAGTTCACCTTCTGGTTTGTAGTAAGCAAGCACGCGGCAAACTTCGGTTGCTGATTCAGCAATCGAGACCAGATGGCCATCAATACGGATTTTCAGAGATTTGCTGCTTTCAACGCGGTCGCCCAGGGTGGCGATCTTGCCGTCGACGCTGACACGGCCAGCGGCAATCATTGATTCGATTTCACGACGCGAGCCATGACCGGCACGCGCTAAGACTTTCTGTAACTTTTCGCTCATTGAGCTTCCTCTTTGTCGCCTTCCCAGGCGTCACGGTAGGGTGATAATTCTTTCTGAATCAACAGGTTAACCTATTAATTCGGCCCCATTATACAGGCATTTACCCCTGAAGTAACGCGCTTTATGAGTGGGTCTGAAGCGAATTAAGAAGGGTCAGCCTCTGATAGTTTTAGATCTGATAATATCTGACGCTGATTTAAATAATCCCCGTGCATCTGACAGGAATAAGATTAATAAAATGCATGTATTAAAAACTTTATAGCTGATGACAATTAAATTTTCTAACCACTTTAGTTTCATCAACGTAATGTTCTGGTGATAAAAACCTTAACACTATCTTACACTTTCGCTGGTTTTCCCTTGCTTTTATTCTTCTTAAAAAAACATTAAAGTTAGCACAAACAACTGTTTTAATGACTTAATCCATTATAACCGCTCGGTAAATACAAAAAACCCAGATTTTTTCTAACGCAGATTTATTTAAGGCCTTATTTTCAAGGACATTTGATTCTTATTAGCTTTAATAAATTGTACGACACTATTAAGCTGATATACTTTATTCCTGTAGCACAATAAAAAGCAGGACTCACGACAGAGGGGTCCTGCAACAATGAAGTCCGGCTTTTGTTATTCGTTTATAAAAATAGTCTTTTTAGATTAATCCAATAAACCGGCGCATCCGGAGTTGTTGCGTTAATACGGTTCAGTGATGAACCTTGCTTGCATGTCAAAAATCTTCACCAGGGATTTCCCGACATGCCTGAATAAAGAAACCCATCATGAAAAACCTGTTGCTGTGCCCGGTGCTTGCTGCACTGGTGCTGAGCGGGTGTTCTGTGGGCCATACTGAGTACAGTCGTACGGCGATGCAGCACGTAGATATGAGCGTGACTGGCATTCCGACGATCCTCGGTCTCGGCACACTGGGCACCAGCATTCCTCTGACGCCTGAATATAGCCTGACAGCTGCGCACGTTGCCAAAACTGCCGTGCAGCGCGTCAAGTCTTATCACCCTTATTGCGACCTTGCGATTATTTATCACAAGAATGACGCCAGCACGCTGACTAAGTTCCGCAGCAGCGACATCGGCGATCCGGTTAAAATGTATGGCTACAGTTTTATTTCAGCGATGCCGGTTGAATCGACCGGAGTTAATTTAGCCCGTACGGCTATTCGGAATAACTGGAATAAAAGTCCCTGTATAGCCATGGCCTCCAATGCAGGTGTTGTTCAGGGGATGTCGGGCGGCGGCGTTTATAACCGTGATGATACGCTGGGCGGCGTGATTGTTGGCTATTCTGACTCGATTAAAAATGGGCGTAATAACAAAGTGATCCTGAAAGATGTGTCACTTTATATTCCTTACGGCCAGTTTAAAAGCTGGCTAGAGTCGAATCTGGCCCAGACACCGACACGCGGTGCCTGAGCCTGAGGGCTTACAGGAACGGGCGGGTATCGCCCACCCCTTCACGCACAATTTCCGGCGCATCGGTGGTCAGATCGACCACCGTGGTCGGCTGCTGGCCCAGCGTGCCGCCGTCGATAATCAGATCGACCAGCTTGCCGATGCTGTGCTGGATCTCTTCCGGATCGGACTCGGTGAAATCGTTGCCCGGCAGAATTAATGAGGTCGACATCATCGGCTGATTCAGTGCTTCCAGCAGCGCCAGCGCCACGGGATTAGAGGGCACGCGCAGACCAATGGTCTTACGTTTTTCATTCATCAGGCGGCGCGGCACCTCTTTGGTCGCCTTGAGAATAAAGGTGTAGTTGCCTGGCGTGTTGTTTTTCAGCAGGCGAAACGCTGAGTTGCCCACCTGCGAATAGACCGACAGCTCAGAGAGATCCCGGCACATCAGGGTAAAGTTGTGGTGCCCGTCGAGCTGACGGATACGACAGATACGCTCCATCGCGCCCTTCTCCTCCAGCCGACAGCCCAGCGCATAGCCGGAATCGGTTGGATAAACAATGACGCTGCCTTTGTTCAGGTAGTCAACCGCCTGATTAATCAGGCGAGGCTGCGGGTTGTCCGGATGAATATGAAACAATTGACTCATAGAAACCTCGTGTCACCTTTCCGTGATTGCCAGGCTGGGAGCCAGATCCGGGAAGCGCTCCCAGACCGGCTCAACCGCCGCGGGCAGCCAGAGTTTGCGGCCCAGTTCAATCCACGGACAGGGTTGATGAAAATCAGAACCTTGTGATGCGGCCAGTTCATTATCTCTGGCGTATTGCGCCAGCGTCGTGCGCTCATTAGGTGGCTGCTGGCACTGCGCGACTTCCATCGCATCACCGCCCACTTCGCGGAAATGGGCGACCAGCCGTTTGAGCCACTTTGCCGATAAACCGTAACGGCCAGGATGCGCTAGCACGGCGCAGCCACCAGAATGATGAATAGCATCAATAGCTTGTTTAATTGTACACCATTGTGGCGGCACGTAACCGGTTTTGCCACGCGCCAGATAATTTTTGAACACCTGCGCCATATTCTCTGCTTTACCCTGCTCAATCAGGAAGCGGGCAAAGTGACCGCGGGTAATGATGCCGCCATCAGCCAGTCGCGTGGCTCCCGCCAGCGCATCCGGGATACGTGCCTTCGCCAGTCGCTCACCAATCTCTTCTGCACGTGCTTGCCGACAGGCATGTTGTCCGGCCAGAAACGCCACCATCGCCGGATGGCGGATATCAATGTTCAGTCCCACGATGTGAATCTCATGGTTTTCCCACAGGGTGGAGATTTCTGCGCCTGCCAGCACTTTTATCGGTAAATCGTGATCGATTGCCGTTTGCTGCGCTTCATCTACCCCTGCAACGCTGTCGTGATCGGTGATCGCCAGTACGCCGACGCGCATCTCAACCGCTCGCTGCACCAGGGCGGCTGGGGTCAGTAAGCCGTCGGAGGCACGCGTGTGGCTGTGTAAATCATAAACCGGGAAACGGGCGATATCGCTCAAGAGAACTCCTGCAAAAACTAAACCGGCCAGCATGATAACGATTTTCACGGTCAGTGAAAAAGTGTATTGACATTTCCGCCCTGAACCCGTTAACTAGTACACAAGTTCACACGTAACGGGTATTCAATCATGGCTGTTGTAATCACGCATTTAAACGGTTGGCGCGATGTTCCCGAAAACGGGCGACAGGGTCGTGCACACTTTGCGTAAACGCTGTGCTAATACCTGAGCCCGCCACCGAGCGGGCTTTTTTTTGAGCGAAATTCAGAGAAATCATCATGCCAAATGCGAAACCTACAGTGAAGTTGATTACCGGCACCGCACCCTACCGCGAAGATCCGGCCGCAGTGTTTCACCAGCTGTGCGGCGCACGTCCGGCAACCCTGCTGCTTGAATCCGCTGACATCGACAGCAAGCGCAACTTAAAAAGCCTGCTGATTGTCGACAGCGCGCTGCGCGTCAGCGCAATGGGCAACAATGTCACCGTTCAGGCGTTGTCAGAAAATGGCCGCGCCCTGCTGCCGCTGCTGGATGAGGCCCTGCCTGCGTCGGTCAGCAATCAGGTTCGTCCCGATGGACGCGAGCTGACTTTCCCGCAGAGCACCGACCATCAGCAGGATGAAGATTCCCGCCTCAAGGCACTGTCGGTGTTTGATGCTTTGCGTCTGATTCCACAACTGGTCAACTCCCCTGCCGATGAGCGCGAAGCCGTACTGCTGGGTGGCCTGTTTGCTTATGATCTGGTTGCCGGTTTTGAAACCCTGCCGGAGCTGGATAATCAGCAACGCTGCCCCGACTACTGTTTTTACCTGGCAGAAACCTTACTGGTGATCGATCACCAGACCCGCAGTGCGCGTCTGCAGGCCAGCCTGTTCTGCCCATCCACCAGCGAGTTCCAGCGCCTGCAGCGCCGCATCGAGCAGTTGCACGGCCAGATGCTGCAACCGGCACCGGCTCTGCCGGTCCAGCCGGTAGAACAGATGACGCTGACCACCAGCCAGAGTGATGAAGAGTATTGCGACGTAGTACGCACACTTCAACAGGCTGTTCGCATCGGCGAAATTTTCCAGGTCGTGCCGTCACGTCGCTTCTCGCTGCCGTGCCCGTCGCCGCTGGCTGCTTATGAGACACTGAAAAACAGCAATCCCAGCCCCTACATGTTTTTCATGCAGGATCAGGATTTCTCATTGTTTGGCGCGTCGCCGGAGAGTTCGCTGAAGTATGACGCCACCTCCCGTCAGATTGAGATCTACCCGATTGCCGGTACCCGCCCGCGTGGCCGCCATGCTGATGGCTCACTGGACCGCGATCTCGACAGCCGCATTGAGCTGGAGATGCGTACCGACCATAAAGAGCTGGCTGAGCATCTGATGCTGGTGGATCTGGCGCGTAACGATCTGGCGCGTATCTGCGTGCCCGGCAGCCGTTACGTGGCTGACCTGACCAAAGTCGACCGCTACTCGTTTGTGATGCATCTGGTTTCCCGCGTGGTGGGTACGCTGCGCGCGGACCTCGATGTGCTGCACGCTTATCGTGCCTGTATGAACATGGGCACGCTGAGCGGAGCACCAAAAGTTCGCGCCATGCAGTTGATTGCCGGGGCTGAACGCACCCGTCGCGGCAGCTACGGCGGCGCGGTGGGCTACTTCACCGCCCAGGGCGATCTCGATACCTGTATCGTTATCCGCTCCGCCTACGTAGAAGACGGCGTCGCCACCGTTCAGGCGGGCGCAGGTGTGGTACTGGATTCAAATCCGCAGGCTGAAGCTGATGAAAGCCGCAACAAAGCGCGCGCCGTACTGCGCGCTATCGCGACTGCCCATCACTGCAAGGAGATCTTCTGATGGCTGATATTCTGCTGCTCGATAACATCGACTCTTTTACCTATAACCTGGTTGATCAGCTGCGGACCTTTGGTCACAACGTGGTGATTTACCGCAACAACCTGCCCGCCGAACTGCTTATTGAACAGCTGCAGCGGATGGAGAACCCGGTGCTGATGCTCTCTCCCGGTCCCGGCGCGCCAAAAGATGCTGGCTGTATGCCGGAGCTGCTGCGGGTGCTGCGTGGTCGTCTGCCAATTATCGGTATCTGTCTGGGTCACCAGGCGATTGTCGAAGCCTATGGCGGCCATGTGGGCCAGGCAGGCGAGATCCTGCACGGCAAAGCCTCTTCAATCGACCATGACGGCGAGGCGATGTTTGCCGGTCTGAGCAATCCGCTGCCGGTGGCGCGCTATCACTCGCTGGTGGGCAGCAACACGCCGGAAGAGCTGACGGTGAACGCCAGTTACAACGGGATGGTGATGGCCGTTCGCCATGAAACCGATCGCGTATGCGGGTTTCAGTTCCATCCTGAATCGATTTTGACTTCTCAGGGCGCGCGCCTGCTTGAGCAGACGCTGGCCTGGGCGCTGGCAAAGTAACAGGGAGAATAAACATGCAACAGACACTGGAAAAACTTTACCAGGCGCAGACGCTGAATCAGGCTGAGAGTCATCAGCTGTTCAGCGCCATCATTACCGGACAGCTGGAGCCAACGCAGCTCGCTGCCGCGCTGATCGCCATGAAAGTGCGCGGTGAAACGCCGGAAGAGATTGCCGGAGCCGCCACCGCGCTGCTGGAAGATGCCAAACCTTTTCCCCGCCCTGATTATGCGTTTGCGGACATTGTGGGCACCGGCGGCGACGGCAGTAACAGCATTAATATCTCGACTGCCAGCGCCTTTGTCGCTGCGACCTGCGGTCTGAAAGTGGCGAAGCACGGCAACCGCAGCGTCTCCAGCAAATCGGGCTCCTCCGATCTGCTGGCCGCCTTTGGCATCAATCTCGATATGCCTGCTGACCGGGCGCGCCAGGCGCTGGACGATCTCAATGTCTGCTTCCTGTTTGCGCCGCAGTATCACACCGGTTTTCGCCACGCGATGCCGGTCCGCCAGCAGCTTAAGACCCGTACGCTGTTTAACGTGCTGGGTCCGCTGATCAATCCGGCACGCCCGCCACTGGCGGTGATTGGCGTCTACAGCCCGGAACTGGTGATGCCGATTGCTCAGACGCTGAAAGTGCTGGGTTATCAGCGCGCGGCGGTGGTTCACGGTGGCGGAATGGATGAGGTGGCGCTGCACGACGTGACCCATGTGGCCGAACTGCGTGAAGGTGAAATTACGCGCTATCAGCTCTCGCCAGAGGACTTTGGTTTTGGCTTCCATCCCAAAGAGGCGCTGGCGGGCGGCACGCCGGAAGAAAATCGTGACATTCTGACCTCTTTACTCCAGGGTAATGGCCAGCAGGCCCATGAGGAGGCCGTCGCCGTCAACGTGGCGATGTTGCTTAAAGTATTCGGTCAGGAAGATCTGCGTGAAAACGCACAGCAGGCGCTTAACGCCATCCGCAGCGGACAGGCTTATGAGCGTGTTGTCGCACTGGCAGCAAGAGGATAATCATGAAAGGCACCGTGTTAGAAAAAATTGTTCAGGACAAAGCGATTTGGGTTGAAGCCCGTCAGCAGCAGCAGCCTCTCTCTACCTTTCAGAACAGCATTGAACCTGCCAGCCGTCATTTCTACGACGCGCTGCAGGGTGCAAGAACCGCGTTTATCCTGGAGTGTAAAAAGGCCTCTCCTTCGAAAGGCATTATTCGCGAGGATTTCGATCCAGCCGCCATTGCCGGGGTCTACCGCCACTACGCTTCCGCGGTATCTGTGCTGACCGATGAGAAATATTTTCAGGGCGACTTCGCCTTTCTGCCGATTGTCAGCGCGGCCATCACCCAGCCGGTGCTGTGCAAAGATTTTATCATCGACCCTTATCAGATCTATCTGGCTCGTTACTACCAGGCAGATGCGATTCTGCTGATGCTGTCAGTGCTGGATGATGAGCAGTATCGTCAGCTGGCCGCCGTGGCGCACAGCCTGAAGATGGGCATTCTGACTGAAGTGAGTAATGAAGAGGAACTGGAGCGGGCTATCGCGCTGCAGGCCAAAGTCGTGGGTATCAACAACCGCGATCTGCGTGACCTCTCTATCGATCTTAACCGCACCCGGCAGCTGGCACCGCGCCTGTCACACGGCGTCACAGTAATCAGCGAATCAGGCATTAACAGCTATGCCGATATTCGCGAGCTGAGCCATTTTGCCAACGGCTTCCTGATTGGTTCTGCACTGATGGAAGAAGCCGACCTGACCGCAGCGGTGCGTCGGGTCACGCTGGGCAGCAATAAAGTGTGCGGCCTGACCCGTGCCGAGGATGCGCGTGCCGCCTATGAAGCCGGGGCAATCTATGGTGGTCTAATCTTCGCGGAAGGTTCACCGCGCCAGATTGACACCGTTACGGCGCAGACCGTGATCGCTGCGGCGCCGCTGCGCTACGTCGGCGTGTTCCGCAATGCCGCTATAAGTGACATTGTCACGCAAGCCGGTGCGCTTTCACTCTCTGCGGTGCAGCTGCATGGTAACGAGACGCCGGCGTTTGTGGCTGAACTGCGTGCGGCTCTGCCAGCTGAGATTCAAATCTGGAAGGCGCTGCGCATTGAAGGCACCTTACCGGCGCGCGACTGGCCTCATGTTGACCGTTATGTGTTTGATAATGGCGACGGCGGAACCGGACAGCGTTTCGACTGGTCGCTGTTGCAGGGGCAGACGCTCAACAACGTGCTGCTGGCCGGTGGCCTGAGCGCGGATAACTGTGTTGAAGCCGCGCAGCTCGGCTGTGCCGGACTGGACTTCAACTCTGGCGTGGAAAGCGCGCCTGGCATCAAAGATGCCCGTAAAATTGCCGCTGTGTTTCAGACACTGCGAGCCTACTGATTTGCCTGGCCTGCTCAACGGCGGGCCCGAGAAAGGAAGATAAAAAATGACGTTACTTAATCCCTACTTTGGCGAATTTGGCGGAATGTATGTTCCGCAAATCCTGATGCCAGCCCTGCGCCAGCTGGAACAGGCGTTTGTCGACGCCCAGAAAGATCCTGAGTTTCAGGCCGAGTTTACCGACCTGCTGAAGAACTATGCGGGTCGCCCTACCGCCCTGACGCTGTGCAAAAACCTGACTAAAGGCACCAAAACCCGCCTCTATCTTAAGCGTGAAGATCTGCTGCACGGTGGCGCGCACAAGACCAACCAGGTGCTGGGTCAGGCGCTGTTAGCCAAACGCATGGGCAAAAACGAAATCATTGCCGAAACCGGTGCGGGTCAGCACGGCGTAGCTTCAGCGCTGGCCTGTGCGCTGCTGGGCATGAAATGCCGCATCTATATGGGCGCAAAAGATGTGGAGCGTCAGTCACCCAACGTCTTCCGTATGCGTCTGATGGGCGCAGAAGTGATCCCGGTGCACAGCGGCTCCGCCACGCTGAAAGATGCCTGTAATGAAGCGCTGCGCGACTGGTCTGGCAGCTACGAGACATCACACTATATGCTCGGCACCGCAGCGGGTCCGCATCCCTTCCCGACGATTGTGCGTGAGTTCCAGCGCATGATTGGCGAAGAGACTAAAAAGCAGATTCTGGAAAGAGAGGGGCGTCTGCCCGATGCGATCCTCGCCTGTGTGGGCGGCGGCTCCAACGCCATCGGCATGTTTGCCGACTTTATCGATGAGACCAGCGTGAAGCTGATCGGCGTAGAGCCTGCGGGCCACGGCATTGAGACCGGCGAGCATGGCGCGCCGCTCAAGCACGGTCGCGTCGGCATCTACTTCGGTATGAAATCGCCGATGATGCAGACCCATGATGGCCAGATTGAGGAGTCTTACTCGATCTCTGCCGGTCTCGACTTCCCGTCGGTAGGCCCGCAGCATGCGCACCTGAACAGCATCGGTCGTGCGGAATATGTCTCCATCACCGATAACGAAGCGCTGGCCGCCTTTAAACAGCTCTGTCGCGATGAAGGTATTATTCCGGCGCTGGAGTCATCCCACGCCCTGGCGCACGCCATGAAGATGATTCAGGCTGAGCCGGAAAAAGAGCAGTTGATTGTGGTCAACCTCTCTGGCCGCGGCGACAAAGATATTTTCACCGTTCATGACATTTTGACAGCGCAGGGAGAAATCTGATGGAACGTTACAATCAACTGTTTACGCGTCTGTCAGCGAATAACGAAGGGGCTTTCGTTCCTTTTGTTACGCTGGGCGATCCGTCACCGGAGCTTTCACTGCGTGTGATTGATGCCCTGGTTGAAGGAGGCGCGGATGCACTGGAGCTGGGTATTCCCTTTTCCGATCCCCTTGCAGATGGCCCGACCATCCAGAATGCGACGTTACGCGCCTTTGCGGCGGGCACCAACACCAGCCAATGCTTTGAAATGCTGGCCACTATCCGCCGTAAGTATCCGGATCTGCCGATTGGATTGCTGATGTACGCCAATCTGGTCTTCACCAACGGTGTGGATGAGTTCTATGCCCGTTGTGCAGAGGCGGGTGTGGATTCGGTGCTGGTGGCGGATGTGCCCGTTGAAGAGTCCGCGCCCTTCCGTCAGGCTGCGCTGCGTCATGGCGTGGCACCCATCTTCATCTGTCCGCCTAACGCCAGCGATGAGCTGCTGCGCGAGATCGCTTCACACGGACGGGGTTACACCTACCTGCTGTCGCGCGCGGGCGTGACCGGTGCTGAAAACCGTGCCAGCCTGCCGTTGCAGCATCTGATCGACAAGCTGCGTGAATACCATGCAGCCCCGCCGCTGCAGGGCTTTGGTATCTCTGAGCCTGAACAGGTGAAGGAAGCGATCGCCGCGGGCGCTGCGGGTGCGATCTCCGGCTCTGCGATTGTCAGAATCATCGAAAAACATCATTCAGAGCCTGAGGTGATGCTGAGCGAGCTGAAGAACTTTGTCAGCCGTCTTAAAGCCGCCAGCCGTTAATCCTGCCAGCATGCCTTATCGCGCGATAAGGCATGATTTGTTTCCTTTTTTTTCATTCCCCCATTTGCCCTTTTTGCAAAATCTGCACCACAATGACAATGCGCCGTTACGGTAACGTCGCATCCATTTTGTGACAGGGAGAGAAAGCAATGAAATTCGTTAAACTGCTGACAGGTGCTGTACTGGCGGGCGTGGTTGCGCTGACACTGAGCGCCTGTGCGCCAACCGCAACCAAAGAGGGAACCGGTGGCTATATTGATGACACCGTGGTGACCACAAAAGTTAAGGGTGAACTGCTGAAAGATGACTCGCTGAAATCAACTGAAATCAACGTAGAAACCTTTAAAGGTAAAGTTCAGCTGAGCGGTTTTGTTTCATCACCACAGATGGCTAACCGTGCCGTTCAGGTTACGCGCAGCGTGGCGGGCGTGAAGTCCGTTGTTAACAATATGCAGATCAAATAACGTCTTAACAGACAAAAAAGGCCGCTGATTTAGCGGCCTTTTTATCATCTTTATCATCAGAAACGGTAACCCGCTCCGAAGAAGAAGACCCAGGGATCGATGCGCATATTGATATTCTGCTGCTCGCCACCCGCTTTAAACTTCACTTCCGTATCAATATCCATGTACCACACCGACGCATTCAGCATCCAGTCACGGTTAATCTGATAATCCAGACCGACCTGACCCGCCACACCCCAGGAATCCTTCACGCTGAGATCGGTCAGGCCCGCATCGCGGCCCGTTTGATTGAAATCGGCATCGTAAAAGGTGGTGTAGTTGATACCCACGCCAACGTAAGGACGCGCTTTGCTCTTGCTGTCAAAGAAGTAGTACTGCGCCATCAGCGTAGGCGGTAACTGGCGTACCGTTGCCAGTGTTCCGGTCGGGCCCAGGCCTACCTTGTGACGGAACGGTGTGGCGGCCAGTAATTCGACACCAATGTTATCCGTTGCCATGTAAGTAAAGGTCAGGCCCAGCTGCGTGTCGTTGGATGCGCTGAACTCGCCCATCCCTAACACATTATCGGAACCTTCGGTGGGCCGGACGGTGGCACTACCGGCACGCATAAAGAAGTCGCCTGCTTCGTGGGCCATCGACAGTTGGGGAAAAGCCAGAGCCAGCAGCATCGCGCATTTTGCCAGTTTCATCATCACTCCTTTGCTTAATGTTAATGTCGCGAACGTCATCGCTTTTTGCTGGCAAATATTTAACGTGATTTACAGAAAATTGCACTCTGTACCCTTCAGATAAATTACTTAAAAAACAATGAATTGATTTAGATCAATTTCGGCTCGGGCTGGCGCAGCAAAATTCCCCTTGCTGAATAATTTCGCCAGGCCTATTTTGCTTATCTTCTCTGGTGATTTTGGTTCGATGCCCTGGGAGGGGCGGGTGATCAAATGAGTGAAATAACTAACCCTTGTGTCAGCTGTGGCGCCTGCTGCGCCCATTTCCGCGTCTCATTTTACTGGGCCGAAGCCGATGATGCAGGCGGCCCGGTGCCGACCGCATTAACCGAACCGCTCAGCCTGTTAATGCGCAATATGCGTGGAACGAACGATCGCGCGCCGCGCTGCGTTGCCCTTGAAGGCGACATTGGCGGCTGTGTCTCCTGCGGAATTTACGAACAACGTCCGACGCCCTGTCGGGAATTTTCGATGTCGGGCGAAGCGGGTATCCACAATGAAGCCTGCGATCGCGCCCGCGCCCGGTATGGTCTTCCCGCCCTTTTTTCCCCATCTTTACCTGTCATGACAGAAAGTTATGCCACAGCGGGTGCCCGCGAGCTGCCAGAACATGTACAATCGCCGGGTTAATTAACCCGGTTCCTCAAAGGAGTGTACATGTCTATCACGGCAAGCTCGTTATACCGTGACACAGGAAATTTCGCGCGCCATCAACTGGCTACGGTGCTGTTGATGTCGCTGCTGGCCGCTTTTATCACCGTCATGCTGGTGCATGTGCTGACGCCAGGTGCCGATCAGATGGCCCTCCTGCAACAGGGTGACGATAGCGCCGGTTCGCTGTTTGAGATGGTGCAGAATATGTCACCGGAACAGCAGCAGGTGCTGCTGCGCGCCTCGGCGGCCAGCACCTTCGCTGCGCTGATGGGGAACACGCTGCTGCTTGGCGGAATGCTCTATCTGATCCCGATGGTCTCTTCCGGCCAGCGTGTCAGTGCGTTGCGGGCGATTGGTGCTTCAGCGCCGCTGCTGCCAAAGCTGCTGCTGCTCACCTTCCTGATGACGCTGGTGGCGCAACTGGGCTTTATGGTGCTGGTGGTGCCAGGCATTCTGCTGACGATTCTGCTGTCGCTGGCTCCGGTGATGGTGGCCAGTGAGAAGATGGGTGTCTTTGCCGCCATGCGGGCCAGCATGCGGATGGCGTGGAAGAATGTGAAGCTGATTGCCCCCGCTATTCTGCTCTGGCTGCTGGCCAAAGTGGTGGTGATGCTGTTCTTCTCTTCGCTGACGGTTTTACCGCTGAATGTCTCGTCGGTGATTTTCACCGCGGCAGGCAATGTGGTTTCGGCGATGTTGATTATCTATCTTTATCGGCTCTATATGCTGTTACGTTGATTGACGATGTGCCTTCGGGCACATTTGCAGCCAACTCTGAATGGAAAAACTATGAAGCAGCTACTCGACTTTCTTCCCCTGGTGGTCTTTTTCATCTTCTACAAGCTGTATGACATTTTTGTCGCCTCGGGCGCGCTGATTGTCGCGACCGGTCTGGCGCTGGTTGTCAGCTGGGTGCTCTATCGCAAGCTGGAAAAGATGACGATTTTCACCTTTGTGCTGGTGGCGGTTTTTGGCACCCTGACGCTGGTGTTCCACAACGATGAGTTCATTAAGTGGAAAGTCACGGTTATCTACAGCCTGTTTGCCGCCGCCCTGCTCTACAGCCAGTGGTTTATGGAGCAGACGCTGATTCAGCGCATGCTGGGCAAAGAGCTGCAGCTGCCCGACGCGGTCTGGCGCCGGCTCAACGTTGCCTGGGCGCTGTTCTTCTTTATCTGCGGCCTGGTAAACATCTATGTCGCCTTTTGGTTATCTCAGGCGTTTTGGGTTAACTTTAAAGTGTTCGGTCTCTCCGGTCTGACCTTACTGTTTACCCTGCTCAGCGGGCTTTACATCTGGCGACAGATGCCGCAGCAGGAACAAAAATAATCATCTGCCCGGTCCGCCGGGCATTTTTTTAGCATTCACCTGCATAGAAGTGGAAGCAATGGGCGAAAAACATACATTGCCGAAAGGCGAAATGGTGCTGCGTACGCTCGCCATGCCAGCAGACACCAACGCCAACGGCGATATTTTTGGTGGCTGGCTGATGTCACAGATGGATATGGGTGGCGCTATCCTGGCGAAAGAGATCGCTGAAGGACGCGTGGTGACGGTTCGCGTCGACGGCATGTCATTTATGAAGCCCGTCGCGGTGGGCGATGTGGTGAGCTGCCATGCGAGCTGTCTTCGTACCGGCAACAGTTCCATGACGATTAATGTGGAAGTGTGGATCAAAAAAGTGTCGTCTGAGCCGATTGGACAAACTTACATTGCGACGGAAGCGGTGTTTATTTATGTGGCGGTCGACAATGAGGGTAATTCCCGTCCTCTGCCAGCCGGTCGCGCTAACCAGCAACCCGGCGAATGAAAAACAGGTCAGGCTGTTTCAGCCTGACCTGACGCTTTATTCTATGCTGGCCCCACCATTAATCTTAAACACGATATTCATGGTCAGACCCTGCCCTGGCCGTCCGCTCTGATAGCGCCACTTTTTCATCGCCTGCTTAACTTCACGCTCAAACATATTGCGCGGCTCAGCAGAGAGGATCTGGATGTTATCCACCCGTCCCTCACTATCCACATCAAACTTCACCCGTACCCGCCCCTCTACACGCAGTGCAAATGCGCGTTGTGGATAGCCAGGCTTACTGACGTTCAGTGCTTTTGGGCCGGTTGAGGCCGATGAGGTGGGTGACGGCGTAGATTTTGGCGCCGTGGTCGGTTTGTTCTGCGTCGCCGGGGCTTCCTGCTTAAACGGATCGGCCTGCGGTTTGCTCTCCTGACGCGGCTTCACCTCGCGTTTAGGCTGCTCCCGCTTGTGCTCTGGTTTCGGTTTGGGCTTTGGCTTAGGCTTAGGCTTAGGCTCAGGTTTGGGAATCGGCACCGGCTCCGCTTTCGGCGGTTCGGGCACGGGCTGAGGTTCCGGCACCGGTTCAGGTTCTGGCTGAGGTTCTGGCTGAGGTTCTGGCTGTGGCGCAGGCGGCTCCACGATGGCCGGTGCAGGCTCAGGCTGAACTTCAGGGGCAACCATGGTAACGCTGATGGGCTGCGACGCTTTGGGCACCTCAATCACCTGCTGGAATGAAGCATACAGAATTCCGGCTATCACGGCCCCATGCAAAGCAACAGACAACAACATGGAGACAGGCGTGCGTTTAGGTAATGGCATAGTCAGCGTGGTCATAACAGTCGCAGTGATTGAATGAAGCAGCGATTTTAAATGCAAATAGCAATCAGTTTCAATAACTCCCGCCATCCCGCCTGAAGAAAAGCGCTTTTTAGCCCTTTATGCTGAGCCATTAACCACTCTGAGGTTTCATTTGCACTCTGAGGGGCAATCCCTTAACGTGTTGCGAAATTCTGGTTAATGGGAGTTCCTTAGTGCTTTACGTCATTTATGCAGAAGATACTGCAGATTCACTGGAAAAACGTAACGCCGTGCGCCCTGCCCATCTGGCACGGCTCAAACTGCTGCAGGAAGAGGGACGCCTGATCATTGCAGGCCCGATGCCTGCTGTCGACAGCAACGATCCTGGTGTAGCGGGCTTTACCGGCTCAACCGTGATAGCTGAATTCCCGTCATTAGAAGAAGCACAATCCTGGGCACAGGATGATCCCTACTTCGCCGCGGGCGTCTATAAGCAGGTTTCGGTTAAGCCGTTTAAACGCGTCTTCTGATCGTGACTCAGCATTGAAAATGGCTTCTGTGCCTGGCACAGAAGCCATTTTTATTTTGATCGTTCAAGAGAGGAAAGATGCAGATAATCATTCTGGGGCTACTGGCCATTATCGCTTTACTGATCGGAAGCGCGGTTTATCTCTGGCGAACTCAGGGCTGGCGTAATAAAAAGCAGTGGATTGTCATGCTGATCGTGCTGGCGGCGGCACTGCAGCTGGTGAACGTAACGCTGATGATGACGACACAACGTCTCGCTGGTTAATCAGACCTGAGGTTTCATTGCGACAGAGCAGCACATCACTCTCTGTCGCAGCAACCGGCCGGTCTGAATATTCTGCCTCGCGAATAAACGCAGCGACCAATTGATCTTAATAAATTAAAGCGTTGTTCTGAACGACATTGATAATAAACCGGCAGTACACCGGCCTGGTCTTTCAGTAATACACGCTCTTTAATATCCCGCCACTGGCTATTTTCAGCGATGAGTTAACCGCGATCCAGAATCAGGCCAATCAGCGCATGATAGTGCTGTTCTTCTTCCGGGCTGGTGACATGCTGTAAGCGGCCGATCAGTTTTGAGCAGATCGCTTTACGATTCAGACTACGGCCCGAACTGATAATTTCCGTCACGACGGAGCCAAGAATGGCCTGTTGTGAGGGCTGCGCGGCGCTGTGTAAATACGCGGAGATGTCAGAGACTGAAGCGGGAATACGAACGTTAGTCTGCATGGTTGACCCTCATAGGATTCATTTAAGATTAATAACCGATGCGATAAAGTTATACAACAACGAGCTATCTGTACAGATATTTAGCTTAAAAAATCAGATCGTCTTGTTTTAATGAGAACAAACCCATAAATAACAGCACATTACAACACTGTAAAGTTGTACAACTTTTTAGCCTGCTGTTTTTATCCTGTTAATATTCCCTCTTTAGTCCGCGCCTGCATGACCTGTTTTACTATTAAAAAATGATCTTTCCGTCCTTTTTTTAGTATTAAAGAGGAATTATCTCGCAGAGCTGTCTACATTTACCCCTTGTGAGTTGAACCTCTGAATGGATGCACAGCACAGTCGCGGGCACATTATGCATAAAACTTATTCTGGCCAGTCCCTTACATTGCTCGACCCGCTGTTATCCCGGCTCCTTTCTATTGTTGACCCCAAAATAGAAGTAATGAGTGGTTACCCTGCTAATTGCTCAGTGTGGCTCACTGTTTATTATCAGCGTAAATCGCGTAAGTGGTCTTACGAATGGTACGATCGTGTGGGTTACCACAGGCCGAGTGAGCTGGGCAGCTCAATGGAATGTCTGATGCGCGAAGTCAGCGATCGTGGCGCGTCGCATCAGGAGCACCTGATAGCGCGACGGGCGATGGCAGAATCGGTTTTTTTTGAAGCCTGATTTGAAGTCTGAATAGCCTGCTTTGTCCGACAGGCTGAATTCACCGGGCTTTCGCTATATTATCTGCGTAATAAACAGAATCGAACGACGCTGCTGTTGTGCCAGCTGATGGCGAATGCAGTGGATACGCTTATACCGCCGCGACTGCCCTTCCAGCCAGCGCGAGCGGCGGCGATGCACCTGCCGTAACATTCTCCAGCGCGCCACTTCATTTCTGCTTCGTTTCATCACTTCCTCTCTGACGTCATACACACGAGATATACGCGAGGGCATTATAGAGATCTCTGCGGTAATGCCAAATCGGATCCTTCATCGAGGATGTCCGGGATAAAGGGTTCCGTTAGCCGTCATCTGCACGTAAACTTGCCGGACGAAAGCGCGAACGGGATGTCCACTTTATGACCACTTTTTATACCCTGATCAGCTGGTTGCTGGTGTTTGGTTACTGGCTACTGATCGCCGGGGTTACGCTGCGCGTATTGATGAAGCGACGGGCAGTGACATCCGCGATGGCCTGGCTACTGGTTATCTATATTCTGCCGCTGGTAGGGATTATCGCTTATCTCTCTTTTGGCGAACTCCATCTGGGTAAACGTCGTGCGGAGCGCGCCCGCACCATGTGGCCATCCACTGCCCGCTGGCTTACTGACCTTAAGCAGTGCCGTGAAATTTTTGCCACCGAACACAGCGACGTTGCGCGTTCGCTGTTTGAGCTTTGCTACCATCGTCAGGGCATCGCCGGGGTCAAGGGCAACCAGCTGCAGCTGCTCACCAGCGCCGACGACGTGATGCAGGCGTTGATTCGTGATATCCAGCTGGCTCGCCACAACATTGAGATGGTGTTCTATATATGGCATCCCGGCGGTCTGGCGGATGAAGTGGCGGAATCGCTGATGGCGGCATCACGCCGTGGCGTTCATTGCCGTCTGCTGCTCGACTCTGCGGGCAGTGTTACCTTTTTCCGCAGTCCCTGGGTCGGCATGATGCGCAATGCCGGAATCGATGTGGTGGAAGCGTTGCAGGTCAGCCTGCTGCGCGTCTTCCTGCGACGGATGGATCTGCGTCAGCACCGCAAAATCGTACTCATTGATAACTACATCGCTTATACCGGCAGCATGAACCTGGTCGATCCGCGCTTCTTTAAACAGAGCGCGGGTGTCGGTCAGTGGATTGACCTGATGGCGCGAATGGAAGGCCCGGTGGCGACGGCGATGGGGATTGTTTTCAGCTGCGACTGGGAGATAGAGACCGGCAAACGCATTTTACCGCCGCCGCCCGATCGCAACATTATGCCGTTTGAACAGGAGAGCGGCCACACCGTGCAGGTGATCGCCTCCGGCCCCGGCTTCCCGGAAGATATGATCCATCAGGCGCTGCTGACTGCGGTCTATTCGGCGCGTGAACAGTTGATCATGACCACGCCCTACTTAGTGCCGAGCGACGATCTGCTGCATGCTATCTGTACGGCGGCGCAGCGTGGCGTCAATGTCAGCGTGATTGTGCCTCGTCACAATGACTCGCTGCTGGTTGGCTGGGCCAGCCGCTCCTTCTTCAGTGAGTTGCTGGAAGCGGGCGTGAAAATTTATCAGTTTGAAGATGGCCTGCTGCATACCAAAAGCGTGCTGGTCGACGGACAACTGAGCCTGGTGGGAACCGTGAATCTCGATATGCGCAGTTTATGGCTGAATTTTGAAGTGACGCTGGTGGTTGATGATGCGGGTTTTGGCAGCGATCTCGCCTGTGTGCAGGATGACTATATCGCCCGTTCCCGCCTGCTGGATGGCAAGCGCTGGGCAAAACGTGCCTGGTGGCAACGCATCGTCGAACGACTGTTTTACTTCTTCAGTCCTTTACTGTAAAACGAGCCAGATTGTGTAAATGGCCGCAGGCCGACAGGACAGACTATGGATTTAAATAATCGCCTTACCGAAGATGAAACGCTGGAACAAGCCTACGATATTTTTCTCGAACTGGCAGTCGACAATCTTGATCCGGCAGACGTCATTCTCTTCAATCTGCAGTTCGAAGAGCGCGGTGGCGCAGAGCTGTTCGATCCCTCTGAAGACTGGAAAGATCATGTCGATTTCGATCTGAACCCGGACTTCTTCGCCGAGGTGGTGATTGGGCTGGGTGAAGCGGACGGTGAACCGATCACCGACGTCTTTGCTCGCGTGCTGCTGTGCCGCGAGAAAGACCACAAACTCTGTCATATCCTGTGGCGTGAGTAAGCGTCAGATTTGATAAGAAAACGCCGGGCGATTGCCCGGCGTTTTGCATTATAGCGGGTCGACTTTCAGACAGGAGACCGCGTGATTGAAGCTGCCTTCCAGCAGCGGCCGGGTTTTCGCACACTCCGGACCGGCAATCGGACAACGGGTGCGGAACACGCAGCCTGATGGCGGATTGATCGGCGACGGCAGCTCCCCCTCCAGCAGCTGAATCTGCTTGTTCTTCTCCTTGTCCGGATCGGGAATCGGCACCGCGGACATCAGCGCACGGGTATAAGGATGCTGAGGATTGCTGTAGACCTCTTTGTAGGTACCCAGCTCCACCGCATGCCCCAGATACATTACCAGCACCCGGTCAGAGATATGTTTCACCACCGCCAGATCGTGCGCAATGAAGATCAGCGATAAGCCCATTTCACGCTGCAGCTGCTGCAACAGGTTAACCACCTGGGCCTGAATTGAGACGTCCAGTGCGGAGACCGGCTCATCACAGATAATCAGCTTTGGCTCCAGAATCAGCGCGCGGGCGATACCGATACGCTGACACTGACCGCCCGAGAACTCGTGCGGATAGCGGTTAATCAGGTTAGGCAGCAGCCCCACCTTCATCATCATATTTTTAACGCGGTCTTTCACTTCCTGACGCGCCATTTTTGGATGATAGGTACGCAGTGGCTCTGCGATAATATCGCCGATGGTCATACGCGGGTTCAGCGACGCCAGCGGATCCTGGAATATCATCTGGATATCGCTTCGCGCCTTGCGCCACTCCTCTTCACTTTGCCCCAGCAGATCACGGCCTAACCAGGCGACCCGACCTTCGGTCGCCTTCACCAGCCCGATAATGGCGCGCGCCAGGGTCGATTTACCACAGCCAGACTCGCCTACCACGCCCAGGGTTTCCCCCTCATACAGACGCAGGCTGACCCCATCGACTGCTTTCAGGGTTTTTGATGGCTGCCAGAACCACTGCCTGCCATCTTTGATGTCGAAATGCACCTTGAGGTCGGCGATTTCCAGCAACACTCTTTTTTCAGCTACGGTGCTCATACTAACTCCTCCACCGGCTTAAAGCAGGCACGCAGACGGCCTTCGCCAAAGGGTTCCAGCGGTGGTGCCTGGGTGCAGATATCCATAGCGTGCGGACAACGCGGCTGGAACGGGCAGCCCTGCGGCAGACGCAGCAGGTTGGGTGGATTACCCGGAATCGTCGTCAGACTTTCCCCTTCCGCATCCAGACGCGGCACCGCATTAAGCAGACCAATCGAGTAAGGATGTGACGGCTGATAAAAGACATCGCGGGCACGGCCATACTCCATGGTGCGTCCGGCATACATCACCAGCACTTTGTCGCAGATCCCCGCCACCACACCCAGATCGTGGGTGATCATGATAATGGCGGTGTTGAACTCGCGCTTGAGGTCGTTGAGCAGCGTCATAATCTGCGCCTGGACGGTAACATCCAGCGCAGTGGTCGGCTCGTCGGCAATCAGCAGTTTGGGACGGCACAGCAGCGCCATGGCGATCATGACGCGCTGACGCATACCGCCGGAGAACTCATGCGGATACATCTTCATCCGCTTGCGCGCTTCCGGCATTTTCACCGCATCCAGCATTCTCACCGACTCTTCAAACGCCTGCGCGTTGTTCATCCCTTTATGCAGCTTAAGCACTTCCATCAGCTGCTCGCCCACCCGCATATAGGGGTTCAGCGAGGTCATCGGGTCCTGGAAAATCATCGCAATCTGTTCGGCGCGCAGTTTATTGAGCTTGTTCTCGGGCAGATTCAGGATCTCTTTGCCATTGAACATCGCCGAACCGCCAATGCGGCCATTTTTCGCCAGCAGCCCCATCAGGGCAAAGGCGGTTTGTGATTTGCCGGAACCGGACTCACCGACAATGCCCAGCGTCTCACCGGCGCGCAGCGAGAAGTTCAGGTCGTTAACGGCGGTAACATCACCATCGTGCGTGCCAAAAGTAACGCGTAAATCTTTGACCGTAAGTAGCTGTTCGCTTCCCGCGCGGGCCGCCATTGCTGGCTGGAATTCATGAATAGTCATCGGGAAACTCCTTAACGATCTTTCGGGTCGAGGGCATCACGCAGGCCATCGCCGATAAAGTTGAAACAGAACAGCGTGACTACCAGGAAACCTGCCGGATAGAGCAGCAGCCACGGCGACACTTCCATCGAGTTTGCCCCGTCGCTGAGGAGTGCGCCCCAGCTGCTCAGCGGCTCCTGCGTACCCAGTCCCAGGAAGCTCAGGAAGGATTCAAACAGGATCATGCTCGGCACCAGCAGCGAGGCGTAAACCACTACCACGCCCAGCACGTTCGGCACGATGTGGCGCACCACGATTTTCCAGGTCGATACCCCGCCCACATGGGCCGCTTCGATAAACTCTTTGCGCTTCAGGCTCAGCGTCTGGCCACGCACAATACGCGCCATATCGAGCCACGAAACCATGCCGATAGCAGCAAAAATCAGCAGGATATTGCGACCAAAAAAGGTCACCAGCAGGATCACGAAGAACATAAACGGGAAGGAGTTAAGGATTTCCAGAATACGCATCATCACCGAGTCTGTTTTGCCGCCGAGATAGCCAGCAATCGAGCCATAGAGCGTCCCGACAATCACCGCGATCAGCGCAGAAGCCACGCCCACCATCAGCGAGATGCGGCCACCGATAGCCACTCGCACCAGCAGGTCACGACCCGAAGAATCAGTGCCGAACCAGTGACCAGAGGTGGTATCGGGCGGCGAGGACATCATGGCCCAGTCGGTATCGTCGTAGGTGAACTGCGCCAGCATCGGCGCAAAGATCACGAACAGGGTGATCAGGAACAGCACCAGCAGGCTGATGGAGGCAGCGCGGTTATGAATAAAACGACGACGCGCGTCCTGCCAGAGACTACGCCCTTCTACTTCCAGCTTCTCACTGAACGCATCAAGAGCTTCGCTGTTTTTCTTACTTAACATCATGGCGAACTCCGCAATCAGTAACGAATTTTGGGATCGATAACGGCATAGAGCACGTCAACAATCGCGTTGAATACGATGGTCAGCAAACCCACCAGAATGGTCAGGCTCATCACCAGTGAGTAGTCACGGTTCAGGGCGCCGTTCACAAACAGCTGACCGATGCCCGGCAGACCGTAGATCGACTCAATCACCATCGACCCGGTGATGATGCCGACAAATGCCGGTCCCATGTAGGAGATCACCGGCAGCAACGCCGGTTTCAGTGCATGACGCATTACAATGCGGCGCAGCGGTAAGCCTTTGGCGCGCGCGGTGCGGATAAAGTTGGAGTGCATCACTTCAATCATCGATCCACGGGTGATACGCGCGATACTGGCGATGTAAGCCAGCGACAGCGCCACCATCGGCAGCAGCATGTAGTTCCACTGCCCACCATTCCAGCCGCCGCCCGGCAGCCACTTCAGGGTGATGGCGAACAGCAGAACCAGCAACGGCGCGACCACGAAGCTGGGTATCACCACGCCGGTCATTGCCACCCCCATCACCGCAAAATCCCACAAGCTGTTCTGTTTGAGCGCAGCGATAACTCCGGCCGTGACGCCAAGTACCACCGCCAGCAGAAACGCGGCCAGCCCAAGTTTGGCCGAGACCGGGAACGCATGCGCGACCAGGTAGTTGACCGAATAATCTTTGTATTTAAAGGATGGGCCGAAGTCGCCGTGCGCCAGCTGCACCAGGTAATCGACATACTGCTTACCGATAGGATCGTTGAGGTGATATTTCGCCTCAATGTTGGCCATCACTTCCGGTGCCAGGGTGCGCTCGCCAGTAAACGGGCTGCCGGGTGCCAGTCGCATCATAAAGAAGGAGATGGTAATCAGGACGAACAGCGTCGGGAGCGCTTCAAGCAAGCGACGCAGGATGAATTTTAACATTGCCGTACCTACCAGGCTGTTGCTTCACAACATATAAAAAAAATTAAAAGGCGGCGCCAGACGCGCCGCCACTGCTGATAGCCTGAATGCTATTAGTGTTTGATGATGTAGATGTTTTTATCGAGCGTTTTATCCAGTGGATCTTTACCGGTATAACCGCCGACATAAGGTTTCACCAGACGGGTGTTCACGTAGTAGTAAACCGGGACGATGGTGCTGTCTTTATCCATGATCTGCTCGGCCTGCTGATAGTCAGCTGCACGGGCTTTAGCATCCGGGGCCTTAATCGCGTCGCGAATCACTTTGTCAAACGCATCGCTCTTATAGTGCGAGGTGTTACTGCTGCTGTTGGACAGCATGGTGTTCAGGAAGGAAGTCGGTTCATTGTAGTCCGCACACCATGCCGCACGGGAAACATCGTAGTTACCCTGATGACGGGTATCCAGGAAGGTTTTCCACTCCTGGTTTTCCAGCTTGATGTTCACGCCGATATTTTTCTTCCAGATCGAGGAGGCAGCAATCGCCAGCTTTTTGTGCAGATCGGAGGTGTTATAGAGCAGGTTAAAGGTCAGCGGTTTGTCGGCGGTGTAGCCCGCTTCGGCCAGCAGCTTTTTCGCCTCGGCATTACGCTTGTCCTGTGACCATTTGAACCAGTCTGGCGGCAGAATGTCCATGCCGTCGGTCGCTGGTGGCGTGTAGCTATAGGCAGGTTTCTGGCCCTGCGCCAGCACTTTATTCACCATGATGTCACGATCCAGACCCAGCTTCAGGGCAGCGCGCACGCGCGGATCGGTGAATGGCGCTTTCTGGTTGTTGATTTCGTAGTAATAGGTGCAGAGATATGGATCGACGTGCAGCTCTTTACCGTTGTCACGCTGCAGCTTTTTAAACAGCTCAATTGGCAGGTTGTTATAGGTCATGTCGCTGCCGTTCTCGGAGAAGTAACGGTTAACGTCACTGACTTCTGAACTGATCGGCAGGAAGGTGACTTTGTTCAGCACCGTATGCTCATTGTCCCAGTAGTTCGGGTTACGCACCAGGGTGATACGTTCGTTAATCACGTGCGCTTCAAGCTTAAAGGCACCGTTGCCGACCCAGTTCTGCGGCTGCGTCCACTGATCGCCAAATTTCTCAATCGCCGGTTTGTAAACCGGTGACATGACGGAGTTAATCAGCAGCTTATCAAAATAGGGAACCGGCTCGCTCAGGGTGACTTCCAGCGTGTGGTCATCAATAGCTTTTACGCCCAGATCGGTAACTGGTTTTTTACCGGCGATGATGTCATCGACGTTCAGGATATGACCATACTGCGGATAGCTGGCATACGGTGAGGCGGTTTTAGGATCGACCAGACGCTCCCAGCTGTAGACGAAGTCCTGCGCGGTGACCGGCTCGCCATTGGACCATTTGGCATTTTTACGTAAGTGGAAAGTCCACACTTTGAAATCTTTATTTTCATAGCTTTCCGCTACGGCCGGGATCGGTTTACCGTTGCTGTCATTGACCAGCAGACCTTCGTAAAGATCACGCGCTACGTTGTCTTCCGGCACACCTTCAATTTTGTGCGGATCGAGCGACTGCACTTCATCGCCATTGCCGCGAACCAGCTCCTGTTTTGCGGCCAGCTCAACGCCCGCAGGCACCGTTGCTGCGAAAGCCGCATTCCCTGCCAGGGCACTCACTGCGGCGAAAACGCCCGCTGCAATCAGGCTTTTTTTCGTGATGTTGTTCATTATTACACTCCAGTTTTATTATCGTCACCGTGGCGATGCTCTGCCCCGGCGTCCCCCGTCTGCGGGCTCCCTGGCCTGTTACCAGGGAGATTGACCCCAAAAAAAGGTCTGTTTGCTGATGCGCTTTCCGACTGTCTCGCCGAACGGGCGATCAGATCAGTGTTTTTTGATGAAATAGTACTTCAGGTCTGTCATGTCCTGCGGGTCTTTGCCCGTGAAGCCGCCAACCCAGGGCTTCACCAGGCGCACACTTACGCGGTAGTAAACTGGCACAATTGGTGAGTCTTTGTCGAGTTGTGTTTCAGCCTGCTGATACAGGCCGGCGCGCTGCGCCTCGCTGCCCGCCGTCAGCGTCTCCGCCATCAGACGATCAAAGATCGCGCTGCTGTAAAACGCGGTGTTGATCGAGGCGTTGCTGATCAGCATGTTCAGGAAGGTTGAGGGTTCGTTGTAGTCGGCACACCAGGTGGCGCGCACTACGTCATACTGCGCCTGATGCCGGGTCTCCAGCATGGTTTTCCACTCCTGATTCTGCAGCGTCACCTTAGCACCCAGGTTTTTTTGCCACATCGACGCGGCCGCAATCGCCTGTCGTTTGTTCTGATCGGAAGTGTTATAGAGCAGCGTAAAGGTCAGCGGATGGGCAGCATCAAAGCCGGCCTCTGCCAGCAGTTTCTTCGCGGCTTCATTACGCTGCGCCTGCGTCCAGGTAAACCAGGCAGGTGGAGTGAGTTTGATACCGGCGGTAAAAGGCGGTGTCAGGCTGTAAGCCGGAATCTGCCCCTGGGCCATGATCTTATTGGCTATCACCTCGCGATCGAGTGTCATTTTCAGCGCGGCACGCACCCGTGCATCGGTAAACGGCGGCTTTTTGTTATTAATCTCGTAGTAGAAGGTGCAGAGTAGCGGGCTGACCTTCACTTCATCGCCCAGCTCTTTGCGCAGCTTGCCAAACATCTCTGGTGGCACCGCACTGTTGGTAATATCCGTGCCGCCGCTGCGGTAGCGATTGATATCGCTGTTTTCAGAGGCGATCGGCAGGAATGTCCCCTGTTCAATCACGGTGTGCGCATTATCCCAGTAGCGAGGATTACGCTTCACGACAATTTTTTCATTCACTACCCAGTCGCTTAGCGTGTAGGCGCCGTTGCCGATGTAGTGACCCGGGCGGGTCCAGGCTTCCCCCCACTGCTTAATGGCTGGCTCATAAACCGGTTTCATCGCCGTATGCGCTAACATCGCCACCAGGTAAGGCACCGGCTCACTCAGGGTAATTTGCAGCCGATGGGCATCCAGCGCCTTCACGCCCAGCTGATCGGGTGACGCTTTACCGGCAAGGATGGCATCGATATTGGCAAAATGGGCTGCCTGCAGATAGCTGGAGTAAGGCGACGCGGTTGTCGGGTCCACCAGACGGCGCCAGCTGTAGACGAAATCAACGGCGGTAACCGGCTCACCGTTGCTCCACTTCGCATCCTCCCGAAGATTAAAAATCCAGACGGTGGGTTGCGGGTTTTCCCAGCTTTTAGCGACGCCAGGAACCACCTGCCCGCTGTTATCGGTATTGACCAGGCCGTCCAGCAGGTTGTGAATAATATTGGATTCCGGCACGCCTTCGGTTTTATGCGGATCCAGCGAGGAGACTTCACTGCCGTTATTGATCACAATCTGTTGCTGCGCGGCCAGTGTTGTACCCGGCGGCACCGTGGCGGCATAGGCTGGCGAAAAAGCCATTAACAAAACGACTGCGAGTGTTGACCGCTGCTGCTGCAAATTCTTCATCCCAATCATGCGAAACGCCAACCTTAAATTAAGTATCCCGACAGGCTTAAGCAAAAAGCGTTCTCACTTTGGGCTTTCGGAGAAAAAATTTTACGTTGGGCCAAAAATTATCAGAAGCCGCGAAGGCGCGCCAAAGCAAAATAGCTAAAATGTTAACTAATTCTCTTTTATCATGAGAAGTCAGGCAGCGGAAGTGTTAATTTTCGTCCTGAAAATATCATATCGATATGAAAAATAGACTATTTAGCTGGAAACCCCTCTCAGGAGCGGAAAGCAGCGACAAACAGCCTCTTTTTTGGCACTTATATTGGGGAATCTGGCTTCAGCGTGATGAAATTTAAGATAGCGTGATTATTCTGGCAGTTTGTGAGGCTTACACGAAAATAGAGAGCAGAATATCGTGTGAAAATAGTGACATTATTTCGCAGAAAAAAGTCTGTGAGCCAGCGCGCAGTAATGAAATTTATAATTGCCTGATTCTGTTAAGCACAACGAATAATTGCATCGTAATGGTGCATAAAATGCCCCTCCTGCACCATTACGGATCATTATTTCACTTCACTCTCTGAAATAAGTGAGCGTTTAATTGAGTAAGCCGGGAAAAATGGACTTCATGCCGGTGACAACAAATTCGATGCCCAGCGCCATCAGTAACAGACCCATAATACGCGTAATGACGTTGATACCGGTCTGGCCAAGAATACGCACCATTAACGGCGCGGCCCGAAAGAGTAACCAGCAGCAGAATGCAAAGATCGCAATCGCCAGGGTGAACCCCAGCAGATTTATCCAGCTGTGGTAGCGGGTGCTCCAGACAATGGTCGAGCTGATAGCACCCGGCCCCGCCATCAGAGGCAACGCCAGCGGCACAACCCCCACACTTTCACGAATCGCCGTTTCTGACTTCTCCTGCTTATTCTGCTTATCTTCGCCCAGCTTGCCGCTGATCATCGACATCGCAATGGTGACGACCAGGATCCCACCCGCGATGCGGAAGGAGTCAATCGAGATGCCAAACACATGCAGAATCGCATCCCCAAGGAACAGTGACGTCCAGAGAATAATAGCAACCGCCAGATTGGCAGTGAGGTTGGTTTTGTTACGCTCAGCCACCCCCTGATAACGGGTCATGCTGATAAAGACCGGAATAATTCCCACCGGATTGACCAGCGCAAAGAGCCCGACAAAAAATTTTATATAGCCTGATAAATCTAACAGCGCAGGGTTCACGACTTTACTCCGTACCACAGGGGGGGAAAACGCGCCTAATGTATGTGAAAACAGGCACGGACGCCAGATGCTGACTCAGCTATTTATACTGTTGAATGACGGCGCATCCAGCGCGTTACCCCAGAGATTAAAAAGTGACTGGATTTAGCCGCTACCAGGCAGATGACGTGAAGAGGTAACCAATTTGATAAACAAAGGGCGTAAAGGGGAGCTGAAAGGTGTCAGCTTGCGGTTAAATTGATCTGCATCAAAATTGCCCTACCCCAAACCAGGTAATCTTTTCGCAACGGAAGTATTAGCGGCAGCGAAGAAAATCTCACTGACTGCAACAGAAGACTAGTTCAGTAAACAGTTGAAAATCCGGGCGTTCTGACCCAGTCCAACGCCTTATGGCAACGTGACTATACTCAGGGCGCAGGATTGTTTACTAAAAAAGTTTAACTTCCTTCAGGAGAACACCATGGCCGTAACCAATGTCGCCGAACTTAATGCACTGGTTGAACGTGTAAAAAAAGCCCAGCGTGAATATGCCAACTTTTCTCAACAACAGGTCGACGCCATCTTCCGTGCCGCCGCCCTCGCCGCCGCAGACGCCCGAATCCCGCTTGCCAAGATGGCCGTTGCCGAATCCGGTATGGGCATCGTCGAAGACAAAGTGATCAAAAACCATTTTGCTTCAGAATATATCTACAACGCTTATAAAGATGAAAAAACCTGTGGTGTGTTAGCCACGGATGATACTTTCGGCACCATTACCATCGCCGAACCTATTGGCCTGATTTGCGGTATCGTCCCGACGACCAACCCCACTTCAACCGCCATCTTCAAAGCATTAATCAGCCTTAAAACCCGTAACGGCATCATTTTCTCTCCCCATCCACGCGCCAAAGATGCGACCAACAAAGCTGCAGACATCGTATTGCAGGCGGCGGTGGCTGCCGGTGCGCCAAAAGATATTATCGGCTGGATCGACGCACCTTCCGTTGAGCTGTCAAATCAACTGATGCATCACCCTGACATCAACCTGATTCTCGCCACTGGCGGTCCGGGCATGGTGAAAGCGGCTTACAGCTCCGGTAAACCTGCGATTGGTGTCGGTGCGGGTAATACGCCGGTCGTGATTGATGAAACCGCCGATCTGAAACGTGCGGTTGCGTCGATTCTGATGTCGAAAACCTTTGATAACGGGGTTATCTGCGCCTCTGAACAATCGGTGATTGTGGTTGATTCAGTCTATGACGCGGTGCGTGAACGTTTCGCCAGCCACGGCGGTTATATGCTGCAGGGTGCCGAACTGAGTGCGGTGCAGAATATTATTCTGAAAAACGGCGGCCTGAATGCGGCTATCGTAGGCCAGCCAGCGTTCAAAATTGCGGAGATGGCCGGTATCAGCGTGCCACCGAGCACTAAGATTCTGATTGGCGAAGTGAAGCTGGTGGATGAGTCTGAGCCGTTCGCCCATGAAAAACTCTCACCAACCCTTGCGATGTATCGGGCGAAAGATTTCCAGGATGCGGTCGCGAAAGCAGAAAAACTGGTCGCCATGGGCGGTATCGGCCACACCTCCTGTCTCTATACCGATCAGGACAACCAGACCGAACGCGTTCACTACTTCGGCGACAAAATGAAAACCGCGCGTATTCTGATCAACACCCCCGCCTCGCAGGGTGGTATCGGCGACCTCTACAACTTTAAACTGGCGCCGTCTCTGACGCTGGGTTGTGGTTCGTGGGGCGGAAACTCTATTTCAGAGAACGTCGGTCCAAAACATCTGATCAATACCAAAACTGTCGCCAAGCGAGCTGAGAATATGTTGTGGCATAAACTTCCAAAATCCATCTACTTCCGTCGGGGTTCACTGCCAATTGCGCTGGAAGAAGTGGCAACGGATGGCGCGAAACGTGCCTTTATCGTCACTGACCGCTTCCTGTTCAATAACGGCTATGCCGACCAGGTGACCCGCGTGCTGAAATCACACGGCATTGAAACGGAAGTGTTCTTCGAAGTTGAAGCTGACCCGACGCTGAGCATCGTGCGTAAAGGTGCTGAGCAGATGAACAGCTTCAAACCGGATGTCATCATCGCGCTGGGCGGTGGCTCACCGATGGATGCCGCGAAAATCATGTGGGTGATGTACGAACATCCGGAAACTCACTTCGAGGAGCTGGCGTTACGTTTCATGGATATCCGTAAACGTATCTACAAGTTCCCGAAAATGGGTGTCAAAGCGCGCATGATTGCCATCACCACCACGTCCGGTACCGGTTCTGAAGTCACGCCGTTTGCTGTAGTGACCGATGATGCGACGGGTCAGAAATATCCGCTCGCTGACTACGCACTGACGCCTGATATGGCGATTGTCGATGCCAACCTGGTGATGGATATGCCGCGTTCACTCTGCGCCTTCGGCGGTCTGGATGCCGTGACCCACGCGCTGGAAGCTTATGTTTCAGTACTGGCGAATGAATACTCTGACGGACAGGCGCTGCAGGCGCTGAAACTGCTGAAAGAGAATCTGCCAGCCAGCTATGCCGAAGGCGCCAAAAATCCGGTGGCGCGTGAGCGCGTACACAATGCCGCCACTATCGCCGGTATTGCGTTTGCCAACGCCTTCCTCGGGGTTTGTCACTCAATGGCGCATAAGCTGGGTTCAGAGTTCCATATCCCACACGGCCTGGCCAACGCCCTGTTAATCTCTAACGTTATTCGCTACAACGCGAATGACAACCCGACTAAACAGACCGCTTTCAGCCAGTACGATCGCCCTCAGGCACGCCGTCGCTACGCCGAGATTGCTGACCATCTGGGTCTGAGCGCACCAGGCGACCGCACCGCGCAGAAAATTGAGAAGCTGCTCGCCTGGCTGGATGAGATTAAAACTGAACTTGGTATTCCAACCTCTATCCGTGAGGCGGGTGTGCAGGAAGCGGACTTCCTGGCGAAAGTCGATAAACTGGCCGATGATGCGTTTGATGACCAGTGTACCGGCGCTAACCCACGTTATCCGCTGATTGCTGAACTGAAACAGATTATGCTTGATACCTACTACGGTCGTGAATTTGTCGAACCGTTCTCAAGCGTAGCCGAAGCCATTGCTGAGCAGCCGGTAAAAGGTATTAAGCTTGAGAAGAAAGCCAAAAAAGTCTGATAGTGCCGTTCTGACTGTCTGATAAAAAACCCGCTTCGGCGGGTTTTTTATTGCCTGAATAATAGGGTTAATTCAGCGGAGTCTGAGCGCCATGGATCGCCTGCAACGATCCCTGCTCTATCGCCTGTTTATAATGCTTACGGCAGACTGAGATATAACGTTCGTTACCGCCAATCACCACCTGCTCACCCTCACTGAAAGGTTTGCCCTCGCTATCCAGTCGCAGAACCATACTGGCCTTGCGCCCACAGTGACAAATAGTTTTGAGTTCAACCAGCTTATCTGCCCACGCCAGCAGATACTGACTGCCAACAAACAGTTCACCGCGAAAATCCGTGCGCAGACCATAACAGAGCACCGGGATATCAAGGTCGTCTACGACATCTGACAGCGCTTTAACCTGCTCACGGGTCAGGAACTGACTCTCATCAACCAGCACGCAATGGACAGGCTGAACGGCATGTTCAGCAGCGATGTCGCTGTAGAGTGATGTCTCTGCGTTGTATAGCAAGGCCGGTGACGATAGTCCGATACGGGAACTCACCTGCCCGGCACCAAAGCGATTATCGATTTCAGCGGTGTAAACCAGTGAACGCATGCCGCGCTCATGATAGTTATATGAGGATTGTAGCAGTGCGGTTGATTTCCCTGCATTCATGGCAGAGTAATAGAAATAGAGTTGAGCCATCGGCGCGTATCTTCATCAGGACTGAATGGAATGGCGCGCATATTACCACAAAGCGGCGGCAATACGTTGCGGTTGATGAGTGAATAAAGTGTAACGGCTGGCCGTTTATTCCTCTGCATGCCGTTTCCAGCGCCTGTTATGTGCAGTGCCGAACGGGATAAGTTTTGCTTATTTTACCCGCAACCAAATCAATGACGTTTTTGTTGCTGACCTGAATACATTAAATTTATTTGATATCGGACTAAAGGAAAATATTTTTATTCTGCACAACTGTGCAATTTTCTGGTGAAAATTATTTTTAGTCACCTGGGTAATTAGTGATATACATATTTTTATGATTGCAGTTATTTTATGTCGCCACTACTATTAGCGGGCAACACAACTTTTCCCTTATTCAGAGACCAGGACAATGAGCGAAGCACTAAAAGTTCTTAATAATATCCGTACGCTGCGCGCCCAGGCCAGAGAGTATTCCGTTGAAATACTGGAAGAGATGCTGGAAAAGCTGGACGTAGTAGTAAAAGAGCGCCGCGAAGAAGAGTCTCATTTTCAGGCAGAAAATGAAGAACGCACACGTAAACTTAATCAGTATCGTGAAATGCTACTGGCTGATGGTATTGACCCGAATGAACTGATTAACACGCTGACCGACACACGGACTGCGGCAAAAGGTAAACGCTCAGTACGTCCGGCTAAATATGGTTACACCGATGAAAAAGGCGAGTCAAGAACCTGGACCGGTCAGGGCCGCACACCGGCCGTGATTAAAAAAGCGCTGGAAGAACAGGGTAAAAAGCTGGACGATTTTTTACTGTAAAAACCCGCAGTGTGACTGCCTTCCTGGCAGCCTGATGCGCAATAAAAAAGGAAGCCGGAGCTTCCTTTTTTTCTTTTAAGCAGATACTCAGACGCGGTAAAAGTCGCGGTACCAGTCCACAAAGTTTTTAACGCCCTCTTCGACCCCGGTCTGCGGTTTGAATCCAATTGCCTTAAACAAGGCTTCGGTATCCGCACTGGTTTCCAGTACATCTCCAGGCTGCATTGGCATCAGATTTTTCTTCGCAGTAATGCCCAGGGCTTTTTCAATCGCTTCGATATAGTTCATCAACGTGACAGGCTGACTGTTTCCAATATTATAAACACGATAAGGCGCTGAACTGGTTGCCGGCGATCCGGTTTCAACTGTCCAGTTGTCGTCCTGTTGTGGAATAACATCCTGCAGGCGAACAATGGCTTCAGCAATATCGTCAATATAGGTAAAGTCGCGTTTCATCTGGCCCTGGTTATAAACGTCAATCGCCTCACCGGCAATCATTGCTCGGGTGAATTTGAATAACGCCATATCCGGACGGCCCCACGGGCCATAGACCGTAAAGAAGCGCAATCCAGTGGTCGGCAGCTGATAGAGATGCGAGTAAGTGTGTGACATTAACTCGTTGGCTTTTTTGGTCGCTGCATATAAAGAAACCGGATGATCAACGCTATCTTCGGTTGAGAACGGCATCTTGCGATTCAGACCATAGACTGAACTGGATGAGGCGTAGAGCAGATGTTCAATTTTATGATGACGGCAACCTTCAAGGATATTGAGGTGACCCGTCAGATTGGAGTCTGCGTAGGCATGAGGATTTTCAATGGAATACCGGACACCAGCCTGAGCGCCAAGATGGATAACGCGCTGGAATTTTTGCTGATCGAACAGTGACGCCATTGCGTCACGGTCCGCCAGGTCCATCTCAATAAAAGTAAAACCAGGATCGGCCTTAATTAAATTGAGACGGGCATGCTTGAGATTTACGTCGTAATAATCATTCAGGTTGTCGATACCGACAACCTGGTGACCGGCGGCCAGCAGACGCTGGCTGACATGAAAACCAATAAAACCTGCGGCGCCGGTGACCAGAAAGTTCATAAATCCCTCGTTAATTATGCAGTTTGAATAGACGCTCCGCGGCCGATTGCATAATAAACGAAACCGCGTTTGCTGATACGCTCTGGATCATACAGGTTACGACCATCAAAAATCACGGCTTCTTTCAGTGCATTTTTGATGATGTCGAAGTCAGGCGCACGGAAGTTTTGCCACTCCGTACAGATGACCAGACCGTCAGCGCCCTGCAGTGCGGCTTCTTTGGTACCCATCAGCTTAAGATCGCTGCGGTGACCGTAGATACGCTGTGCTTCATCCATCGCTTCAGGGTCAAACGCCTGAACAGATGCGCCAGCTTCCCACAGCGTTTCCATCAGCACACGGCTGGAGGCTTCACGCATGTCGTCAGTGTTCGGCTTAAATGACAGGCCCCAGAGCGCAAACGTTTTACCTTTCAGATCGTCACCAAAATGACGTTTGATAAAGGTTGGCAGCTTGTTTTTCTGGTTGTCATTCACATCTTCCACGGCCTGCAACAGACGTGGCTGATAGCCAATTGACTCAGCGGTACGTATTAACGCCTGCACATCTTTCGGGAAGCAGGAGCCGCCGTAACCACAGCCAGGATAGATAAAGTGGTAGCCAATGCGGGGATCGGAACCGATGCCCTGGCGTACTTTTTCAATATCCGCGCCTAAACGTTCAGCCAGGTTAGACATCTCATTCATAAAGCTGATTTTGGTGGCCAGCATGCAGTTTGCTGCATACTTGGTCAGCTCTGCGCTGCGGATATCCATCATGATCATACGATCGTGGTTACGGTTAAACGGCTCATAGAGCTCGCGTAACAGTTCTACCACGTCGTCGTTGTCAGTACCGACAACGATACGTTCTGGACGCATACAGTCATTGACTGCAGCACCTTCTTTGAGGAATTCCGGGTTAGATACCACATCAAAAGTGATGTTGGCGTCACGCGCTTTCAGCGCTTCCGTCATTACCGCACGAACTTTGTCTGCTGTGCCAACCGGAACGGTTGATTTGTCGATAACCACTTTGTGATCGTTCATATGCTGCGCAATGGTGCGCGCTACGGCGGTCACATATTTCAGATCGGCAGAGCCGTCTTCATCTGGTGGAGTACCAACTGCAATAAACTGCATAACACCATGGTTTACGCCCATCTCAGCATCAGTGCTGAACTTCAGACGACCCGCTTCGTAATTGGACATTACCAGCGGCGTTAAACCTGGTTCGAAAATAGGAATGATGCCTTTTTTCAGATTTTCGACTTTGTTTTCGTCGACATCAATGCAGAGAACGTCATGTCCGACTTCGGCTAACACCGCAGCCTGAACCAGACCGACATAGCCGATACCAAATACAGTGACTTTCATCGAGTTATCCTGTGTTTATGAATTACTTTTTGTTGCCAACTGCGCCATCGAGCCATTCAGAAAAATCTTTGCCCAATACCGGATGACGAACACCGTACTCAACGAAAGCCTGCATGTAGCCCAGTTTGTTACCACAGTCATGGCTGACGCCTTTCAGGTGATATGCTTCAACTGTCTCTTTTTCCATCAGCATTGCAATGGAGTCAGTCAGCTGAACTTCGCCGCCTGCACCTGGAGGCGTTTTAGCCAGCAGTGGCCAGATCTCTGAAGAGAGAACATAACGACCTACAACGGCCAGGTTTGATGGGGATTCTGACGCTTTAGGCTTCTCAACCACACCGACCATTGGTGCGCTGTCGCCTGGGTTCAGTTCTGCGCCCTGGCAATCGACAACACCGTATGCAGTCACATCGGCAACCGGCTCAACCATGATCTGGCTGCGGCCAGACTCTTCATAACGGCTCAGCATCTCTGCCAGGTTATCTTTGGTTGGGTTAGATTCATATTCGTCGATGATGACGTCTGGCAGGATAACCGCAAACGGCTCATCACCGATCAGTGGGTGTGCACACATTACAGCGTGACCCAGACCTTTAGCGATGCCCTGACGAACCTGCATGATGGTGACGTGTGGCGGGCAGATTGACTGGATTTCATCCAGCAGCTGACGCTTAACGCGTTTTTCCAGCATTGATTCCAGTTCGAAGCTGGTATCAAAGTGGTTTTCGATGGCATTTTTTGATGAATGCGTTACCAGCACAATTTCGTTGATGCCAGCAGCGATACACTCGTTAACGACATACTGGATTAACGGCTTATCAACCAGCGGTAACATTTCTTTAGGAATCGCTTTGGTAGCCGGGAGCATACGCGTACCCAAACCCGCTACCGGGATTACCGCTTTTTTTACTTTGGTATTATTGGCAGACATTAAGATACCTCTCTTATAGGCCGTTCAAGTTAATACTTGATATGTCGGTTTAAAATCGGAAATGAGTATATCAGTTAGTATCGAACGGATTTATCCTGGAAGGCACCAAACCGTCGAAATTAAGACTATTACCCAACTGTAAAGCTAAACTCTGGCCCTGTCCTCAGCGCCAGAATTCCTCTGTTTTTACGGCTTATTCTTCCGTCGATAGCATCAGCCGAATGCGCCCGCCCGCGCCCCAGACGTGGCATTGCCAGTTTTCTGCGCGCTGACTGATCTGGTTAAGATGGGTGCTGCCCATAGTGCCAAGGGGGACACCATTGCTGAGCTGAATCTGATGGGCATGAACATGGAGTGTGGCGTTCAATCCGGCCGAAACCAGAATTAAGTTCTTTAATCCGCGATGATAGTACCCAACCAGTAACGGGAACTGGCCGCTCAGGTTCGCCTGGCGCAGTAAAAGATTGACCTGTCTGAGCAGCCCATTGAGTTCCGGCAGACGCTGTTTCTGCCCGGTCAGTTGCTCCTGCAGCAGGCCATTGAACAGCGCCCGCAGCAGCAACGCTGCCAGCACGCCATTATCACCGGCACGGGTCACGTCCAGACAGTAGAACGCCAGATCTTTATCGGAGAGCGCCGCGATATCAAGCACCAGGCCAGGCTGCTCGGCCATCGTCAGCTGACGATAGTTAACCCGGCAGTTGGCAATAGTCTGCTGCACCGGTGGCTGGAGTTGCTTGAGCAGCTTGGCAGCCGCTTTAGGATCACGAACCAGCGCATCCCAGTCCTGGAACAGTTGTTCATCCTCTTCCACTTTCGAAGTGAACATAGAGGGATAGAGACACTCATAGACCGCTTCACGGAAGCGCTCAAAGTTTTTAAGTGGTTTAAGCAGCACATCCTGCACCCCAAGACGCAATACATGCGCAATATCCGACATGTTCTCGGTAGCTGAGATGATTAAAATCGGCACGATGTTGCCGCGGGTACGAATGTGCTCAACGAACTGGATGCCGCTCATGCGGGGCATTTCCAGATCGCAGATAATCAGGTCGACAGTATGCTGTTGTAGTTGTGCAATTGCTTCCAGACCATCTTCCGCTTGTAACGTCACAGCACCCATCGATAACAAAAATTGGTCCAGCAACGAACGGAAAACAGCCTCATCTTCGACAATGAGTATCTTTTTGCCGAGTAGTGGTTTTTCCATTCTTTCCCCCTGCGTACCAGATATTTCAATAGTGGTTCATAAAACGCAGTTGCGCCTTTAAGAATTGGCTGAAGTCACCGCTTTGAATGAACAACCTGATTATCTGCCACGGACCAGTGGTAATAGTTCATCCATTTTCTTCTCTACGGCGGCCTTGCCTGCTTCAATGGCTTCCTCAGCACGATGAAAGTCCAGCGTCGAAATTTGCGGACAGACCGGCTGAATCAAAACATCGGGCGGATCGCCTGCCATGCGATTCCGCTTCAGGCGATTTTCCAGCACCTGGATAGAGGTGGACATAATCTCCATCGCGCCAGGTGACTGAGACGCACGGCGCTGGCTGAAATTCACCAGACGCTGACGCAGCTTCCCACCCCAACTCAATGCCGCTGCGGCGGCTTCTTCTTCGCTATTCTGTGGTGTCACGGAAAAGAGATCCTGCTGCATTAAATGCGCGTCATGCTGTAAGTCAACGGCGATAACAATGTCTGCCCCCAGGGCACGGGTAAGTGAAATCGGCACCGGGTTGACCACGGCACCATCCACCAGCCAATACCCATTGTAGCCCACCGGCGGTAATAAACCTGGCATACTGCATGAAGCGCGTACTGCCTGATGCAGATCGCCCTCTGTCAGCCAGAGTTCACGACCGGTACTGAGGTTGGTCGCCACCACGCCAAAGGGTTTATGACAGTGCTCTATCGTGTCATTGGGGATCAGCTGACGAACATGGCTAAAGACCCGCTCACCGCGCAGCAGTCCGCCACGCTGCCAGGAGACATCCATCAGGCGAATAACATCCCAGTAGCGAAATGCACTGACCCATTTTTCCATCAGCGGCAGGCGGTTATTCACATAGGCAGATCCGACTAATGCCCCGACAGAGCAGCCCGCAACGACGTCGATCTCAATACCTGCACGCTCCAGCGCGTTGATCACGCCGATATGCGCCCATCCTTTGGCCGCTCCAGAACCCAGAGCCAATCCAATTTTTACCTTTCTCATTTCTGTCTGGTCCTGCCGTCAATACGTAGCATCACAACACGGGGTCAGCTAACATAGCGCGCTTGTAAAACCGACCCATCATTCCCGGGAGATAATGTGTCAGAAACCTGCCCATGTTGTAGCGGAGAGCAGTATAGCGTATGTTGCGAGCCCTTTCTTCAGGGTAACCAGATTCCTGTTACAGCTGAACAACTTATGCGATCCCGTTATTGCGCTTATGTTCAGCATAATGCGGACTATCTGGTTGCGACCTGGCATCCTGAGAAGCGTCATCCGGCGCTGTCAGGGCTTTTATCTGAAAGTTTTCCAGGAACCGACTGGCTCAGCCTGAATGTAACCCGTTGTAATCATGGAAGCCATGAGAACGAAGCTTTCGTTACCTTTTTTGCGCGATACCGCGAGAAAACCAACATTCAGGCCATTCATGAATGTTCACGCTTTCTTCACGAGGATCAACGCTGGTACTATGTTGACGGTACAGCACCGCCCGTGGGGCGTAACGATCGCTGCCCGTGTGGCAGTGAAAAAAAATACAAAAAATGTTGTGGTTAAGCTGACGGCTACCCCAGCGGTTTTACCCCTAATGCTTTGACAGGACTCTGATTGAGATGCAAGCGCAAACCATGCAAAGAAAAGTTTTACGAACCATTTGTCCCGATGCAAAAGGTCTGATCGCCAAAATCACCAATATTTGTTACAAGCACGAACTTAATATCGTGCAGAACAATGAGTTTGTTGATCATCGCACCGGGCGTTTTTTCATGCGTACCGAACTGGAAGGGATCTTCAACGACAACACCCTGCTCGCCGACCTCGACAGCGCCCTGCCCCAGGGTTCAGTCCGGGAACTGCACAGCGCCGGTCGTCGCCGCGTGGTGATTCTGGTCACTAAAGAGGCGCATTGCCTGGGCGATCTGTTAATGAAGAGCGCGTTTGGCGGCCTGGATATGGAAATTGCGGCGGTAGTGGGTAACCACGACACCCTGCGTTCGCTGGTTGAGCGTTTTGACATTCCGTTTGTGCTGGTGAGCCATGAGGGACTGACGCGGGAAGAGCACGATAACCGCATGGTGGAAGAGATTGACCGCTATCAGCCCGATTACGTGGTGCTGGCGAAATATATGCGCGTCCTGACGCCCGCCTTTGTGCAGCGTTATCCGAACCAGATTATCAATATTCACCACTCCTTCCTGCCCGCCTTTATCGGTGCCCGTCCCTATCATCAGGCTTATGAACGTGGCGTGAAGATCATCGGTGCCACCGCGCACTATGTGAACGACAATCTCGATGAAGGCCCAATCATCATGCAGGATGTGATAAACGTTGATCACAGCTACACCGCCGATGAGATGATGCGCGCCGGTCGCGACGTAGAAAAGAATGTCCTGAGCAACGCACTGTATAAAGTGCTGGGGCAGCGCGTGTTTGTTTACGGCAACCGCACGATTATTCTTTAATCAGCCAGTGCGCTGAATTGTCTGCAGATTCAGCGCTACGCGTAAAAAGTGGGCAAACAGTTGCGGTTTTGCCAGTGGGCGCTTTACACCCTTATCGCATTTGGTATGATGCGCCCCGCTTTAAGAGAGAAAGATTCAGGCCATGGTGGGATTCCCGAGCGGCCAAAGGGAGCAGACTGTAAATCTGCCGTCACAGACTTCGAAGGTTCGAATCCTTCTCCCACCACCATCTGAATCTGAATCATCTTAAGCCACATCACTATCCCAGGTGGGATTCCCGAGCGGCCAAAGGGAGCAGACTGTAAATCTGCCGTCACAGACTTCGAAGGTTCGAATCCTTCTCCCACCACCATCTCGTATGTTGCACATCATCCCCAAAATAATACCTAAGCTTCCTGTTCGCCCCCACACTCCTGCCCGCTTTCACACAATCTCAGCCTGTTCCGCCATGACTTTTTCAGCAAAAATCGCTACCATCTCCGCCTGACATTTCTGAACAACGGTCGATCTCATGAAATTTGTTTCATTTAACATCAATGGGTTGCGTGCCCGCCCGCATCAGCTTCAGGCACTTGTCGAACAGCATCAGCCCGATGTTATCGGTCTGCAGGAAACCAAGGTCCATGACGACATGTTCCCGCTGGAAGAGGTGTCAAAGCTCGGCTATCACGTCTTCTATCATGGACAGAAAGGTCACTACGGCGTTGCCCTGTTAACCAAAGCTGAGCCAGTGTCAGTGAGCCGGGGTTTCCCGGGTGATGACGAAGAATCCCAGCGCCGCCTGATCATCGCGGAACTTCCCAGCCCGATTGGCGACATCACGGTAATTAACGGCTATTTTCCGCAGGGCGAGAGCCGCGACCATCCCACCAAGTTTCCGGCTAAAGAGAAATTCTATCGCGATCTGCAACGTCTGCTGACCGAGGATCTGCCTGCTGATAAGCCGGTTCTGATTATGGGCGACATGAATATCAGCAGCACCGATCGGGATATTGGTATTGGTGAGGAGAGCCGCAAGCGCTGGCTGCGCACCGGCAAATGCTCCTTCCTGCCGGAAGAGCGCGAGTGGATGGACCGCCTGCTGGGCTGGGGACTGGTTGATACCTGGCGTGAGCACAATCCGGAGGTTGCGGATCGCTTCTCCTGGTTCGATTACCGTTCGAAAGGGTTTGATGATAATCGCGGGTTACGCATCGATCTGGTGCTGGCGAGCAAAACCCTGGCGTCGCACTGCGTTGAGACCGGCATTGATTATGAGATCCGGGGCATGGAAAAACCGTCTGACCACGCGCCCATCTGGTCAACCTTCCGCTTTTAACTGACGGTCGCGTGGCAGAGCGCCACGCGACGGCTATTTCACTATTTTCCAGATCAGGTTATTGGTGCCGATGGAGTGTTCATCACGGGTACATTGCAGCAACACCCCCTCTGATTTCACCACCGCGCCTTCCGTGTAGTTACGGTTCTCAAAGATACAGCAGCGGAGACAGTCTGGCTGACGTCTCTCTGCCTGTGTCCATGCCTCGGGTGGCATATCCACCACGACATCGGTGTTACCACCGTTGCTGCCCTGCTGTGGCATCGACTGATAACGACTGTTGGCCTGCGCCACGCTGGTCGCCAGCGACAGGGCCACGAGCAGTAATACTGAATAACGCCTCATTCCGTCTCCTTCACTTTACGCCTGGTTTTGCGCACCGGACGTTTCTGTCCGGTGGACGGTAATCCCCGAAATGCATGCGCCGCAGGCTGCTGTCGCGCCTGCTGGATCAGACCGGTTAAGGTCTGCACCAGCGGCTGCATGAATTCATCATAGCGGCAGGCCTTTTCGCTGATACGCGTCAGTGTCGATTCCCACTGCGCCGTCATATCCGGGCGTGCTGCCAGATCGGGCAGGGAGTGAATCAGGGCGCGTCCGGCATCCGTAGAATTGATATAGCGGCCCTTCTTCACCAGGAAGCCACGACGAAACAGTAATTCGATAATGCCGGCGCGTGTGGCTTCCGTTCCTAAACCATCGGTCGCACGCAGTACTTTCTTTAATTCTTTATCCTGAACGAAACGGGCAATGCCGGTCATTGCAGAAAGAATGGTGGCATCGGTAAACGGGCGTGGCGGCTGGGTTTGCTTCGCCAGCACCTCTCCGCGCTCACACAGCAGCTCATCCCCTTTCGCTACCACCGGCAACGGCATGCCGTCGTTCTCTTCATCACGCTCTTTGTTGCCCAGCAGCGCACGCCACCCCGCTTCCGCCAGGAAGCGCGCTTTCGCCACGAATTTTCCGCCGGCAATATCGAGATCGATGACACATTTGCGGAATACCGCATCCGGGCAGAACTGCATCAGATACTGGCGCGCCACCAGTTCATAGATATGCTGCTCGTTTTCACTGAGTTTCACCGCGCTGGCACGGGCCGTTGGAATAATGGCGTGGTGGGCATCCACTTTTTTATCATCCCAGCAACGATTTCTGCGATCGGCATCGAAATCTGCCGGTGGGGTCAGCTGTGACTGATGCGCCTGTATCGCCTTTAACACCGCATGACGACCGGCAAAATGCTCTTCAGGCAGATAGCGGCTGTCCGAACGGGGATAGGTAATCAGTTTGTGGGTTTCGTAAAGCCGCTGGCAGGTATCCAGCACCGTCTGCGCACTCAGCCCGTAACGTTTAGCGGCCTCAATCTGCAGGCTGGATAAGGAAAAGGGCAGCGGCGCCACCTCATTTTCGCGTTTATCGCTGTAAGCAGTGACGATCGCCGGCTGGCCCGTAATACGCGCCACCACATGCTCCGCCAGCGCGCGTTTGAGCAGGCGGCCCTCTTCATCCTGCCACGGTTCACAGGCTTCACTGGGGACCCAGCTGGCGATAAATCGGGCGCCGTCAGGCGTGAGGATGTGCGCTTTCACTTCGAAGTAATCTTTCGGCACGAAGTTCTCGATCTCTTCATCGCGCCGGACCACCAGCCCAAGTACCGGCGTCTGCACCCGGCCCACCGACAGTACGCCATCATAGCCTGCATTGCGTCCCAGCAGCGTCCAGGCGCGGGTCATGTTAATGCCATAGAGCCAGTCCGCCCGGGCGCGGGCCAGCGCCGAGACGCACAACGGAATAAACTCGCGATTTTCACGCAGGCGGTTTACTGCCCGGTCCACCGCCTGAGGATTGAGATCGTTAATCAGACAGCGCTGCACCTTGCTGCGTTTTTCAGCCGGCAGGTTCAGGTAGTCGAGCACCTCATCCACCAGCAACTGCCCTTCCCGATCCGGGTCACCGGCGTGCACCACTTCATTCGCCTGCGCCAGCAAGCCCTCAACCACTTTCAGTTGCTTAGCGACCGAGGGACGCGGTTTTAGCTGCCATTTTTCCGGAATGATGGGTAAATCCGCCAGCGACCAGCGCGCATAACGGCTGTCATAACTGTCGGGTTGCGCCTGCTCCAGAAGATGGCCTACACACCAGGTGACGATCTGATCGTTGCCGCAGGCGATGAATCCATCACCGCGTCGATGCGGTTTCGGCAGCACATCTGCGATAGCACGCCCCAGGCTCGGTTTTTCCGCAATAAACAAACGCATTGAATCAGGTAATCCTTAACATCAGGGGGAACGCAGTGATAACCGGTTGTCCGCTGTCGGTTTGAATACTGGGGCTATGTTAGCCTGGCAGGCCCGCTGGCGTAAGTGTGATGCGCGGCGTTAGCGATCGTTCGCACAGGAACCGTGCAAAAAGCAGGGCTGAAATGCACCCTGCCGGAACCGGACAAGCATTGTAGTCAGAAGTAACGGACGAAAGGCGCCGTGTCAGGTGGGAGCACCGTGGTGCTGGATTTCAGTTGCGGGGTGCCCAGATAGAGAAAGCCGACGATAGCATCCTGTTCGCGGCAGCCAAACCCCTGGCGTACCTGCTCGTCATCGGTCCAGGGACCACTGCGCCAGATACCGTTGTAACCCTGAGCGACGGCCGCCATCTGCATGGCCATCACTGCACAGCTTGCCGAGGCGATCTGCTCCCAGCGCGGCACTTTGTGGTGCGCTTCACAATGTGCCACCACCGTAATGATCATCGGTGCCCGAAAAGGTGACTGGCTCGCTTTGTTAATCGCCTTTTCATCCAGCTGTTTATCGCGTGCTGCCTGCTCCAGCAGCTGGCTCAGCCGGTCGCGACCCTCATTTTCCACAATGATAAAGCGCCAGGGTTGCAGCGTGCCGTGATCCGGGGCGCGCATACCAGCCCGCAGGATATTTTCCAGTGCGTCACCCGCAGGTGCCGGCTCAGTCAGGCGTGAGGCCGAACGTCGGTTGACCAGTAACTCCAGTGCGTCCATGTTTCTCTCCCGATCTCTGTAATGTTGCAGTTATCCTGGCACAGGCAGATTTTTTGTAACAGTGCGCAGTGATTTCCTGCTGACTTTTAACACGCCGCTCTTTAGGATGAGCTCGTCGGGGAAGTCTGGTCCGCGCGGCGGCCACTTCCTGCTACATATTTATGGAGAGTCTGATGCGCACATTGTGGCGAATAATTGCAGGTCTGTTCCGCTGGAGCTGGCGGGTACTGAATTTTATCAGGGAATTTATTCTGAATATTTTCCTGATTTTGTTGATTGTTGTGGGTGTAGGGATCTGGCTGCAGGTCAGCGGGTCGGGCGGCAGTTCAGCGCCGATTCAGCAAGGCGCACTGAAAGTGGATCTCAGCGGCGTGCTGGTGGATAAACCGTCGGTAAGCAATCGTCTGAGCAAAATTGGCCGCCAGCTGCTGGGTGCCAGCAGTGATCGTTTACAGGAAAATTCGCTGTTTGATGTGGTCGACGCTATTCGTCAGGCAAAAGATGACAGCAACATTAAAGGCATGGTGCTCGATTTACGCGAATTTGCCGGTGGCGATCAGCCTTCACTGCAATATGTGGGTAAAGCGCTGCGCGAATTCCGCGACAGCGGCAAGCCGATTTATGCACTGGGCGACAGCTACAGCCAGGCGCAGTATTACCTTGCCAGCTACGCCACCAAAATCTATCTGTCACCACAGGGCACCGTAGATCTGCATGGTTTCGCCACCAACGGACTCTATTACAAAACCCTGCTGGAGAAGCTGAAAGTCACCTCACACGTCTTCCGTGTCGGGACCTACAAATCAGCGGTTGAGCCGTTCCTGCGTGACGACATGTCCCCTGCCGCACGGGATGCAGACAGCCGCTGGGTCGGTCAGCTGTGGCAGAACTACCTGAACACCATGGCAGCGAACCGCCAGATTACGCCGGAGCAACTCTTCCCCGGTGCTGCTGCGATTATTGCCGGATTAAACGCCGTGAAAGGCGATACCGCGCAATATGCGCTGGATAACAAGCTGGTCGATGCCCTGGGTTCACGTGCGGCAGCCGATCAGGAGCTGGTAAAAACCTTTGGTCTGGATAAGCAGAGCAACGATTACCGTAGCGTCAGCATCTATGACTACAGCGTGAAAACCACCTCCACGCAGCAGGATGGCAACATCGCGGTAGTCATGGCCAGCGGTGCCATCATGGATGGTGAAGAGACGCCGGGCAACGTCGGTAGCGACACGACGGCGGCGCAGATCCGCGATGCGCGTCTCGATCCGAAAATCAAAGCGATTATTCTGCGGGTGAATAGCCCGGGTGGCAGCGTCACCGCCTCGGAAGCGATTCGTGAAGAGCTGGCGGCAGCGCAGGCGGCCGGTAAGCCGATTGTGGTCTCGATGGGAGGCATGGCGGCGTCTGGCGGTTACTGGATCTCAACCCCTGCCAGCTACATTGTGGCGAACCCCAGCACGCTGACTGGCTCGATTGGCATCTTCGGCGTGATCAATACGCTGGAGAACAGCCTGGACAGTATTGGCGTGCACACAGACGGTGTTGCGACCTCACCGCTGGCGGATATCTCAACCACCAAAGCGCTGCCAACGGAAGTTCAGCAACTGATGCAGCTGACCATCGAAAATGGCTACCGCAACTTTGTCGGTCTGGTGGCGAAGTCACGTCACAAAACCCCAGAGCAGATTGATGCCATTGCACAGGGCCACGTCTGGACCGGCAGCGATGCGAAAGCCAATGGTCTGGTTGATGCATTGGGTGACTTCGATGATGCCGTGAAGAAGGCGGGCGAGCTGGCGAAAGTCAGTAATCCGCAGCTGAGCTGGTATCAGGATGACCCGAGCTTCCTGGATATGATGCTGAGCCAGATGAACGCGTCGGTGCAGGCTGTCCTGCCTGATACGCTGAAAGCCTGGCTGCCAGCACCGATGCTGGATGTGATGAGTGCTATGAAAGCCCAGCCTGGTCTGTTCGACAAGCAGAACGATCCTCAGAACCGTTATGCATTCTGCCTGAACTGCGGCGAAGTGCGATAAACCTCGCAGCCCGGCCGCTGGTCGGGCTGCTTTTCCCCGCTATTCCCCTTATACTGCGCGTTTTATGGCGAGTCTGAGTTCTCTAATGCAAAAGAAAAACATCTACGTAGCCTACACTGGCGGGACGATCGGTATGCAGCGTTCGGCGCAGGGTTATATTCCCGTCTCCGGACACCTGCAGCAACAGCTGGCTAACATGCCGGAGTTCCACCGCCCTGAGATGCCTGATTTCACCATTCATGAGTATCAGCCGCTGATCGACTCTTCCGACATGACCCCGCAGGACTGGCACTCTATCGCAGAAGATATCCGTCAGAACTATGATCGCTATGATGGTTTTGTGATCCTGCATGGCACCGACACCATGGCATTTACCGCCTCAGCACTCTCCTTTATGCTGGAAAATCTGGCCAAGCCGGTTATCGTCACGGGCTCGCAGATTCCGTTAGCGGAATTACGTTCAGATGGTCAGCAGAATCTCTTAAATTCGCTCTATGTGGCGGCCAACTATCCGATCAGCGAAGTGTCGCTGTTTTTCAATAACACGCTCTATCGCGGTAACCGGACCACCAAGGCACATGCAGACGGCTTCAACGCCTTTGCTTCGCCCAACCTCTCTGCGCTGCTGGAAGCGGGCATTCATATTCGTCGCCTCAATACACCGCCTGCCCCAGCCGGTCAGGGTGAACTGAAGGTTCACACCATTACGCCTCAGCCCATCGGTGTGGTCACCATCTATCCCGGCATTTCAGCCGACGTTGTGCGTAACTTTCTGCGTCAGCCAGTCAAAGCATTGATCCTGCGCTCCTATGGTGTGGGTAATGCACCGCAGAACAAGGAATTTCTGGCAGAATTGCAGCAGGCCAGCGAGCGTGGCATCGTGGTGGTAAATCTCACCCAGTGTATTTCCGGCAAAGTGAATATGGGCGGATACGCTACCGGCAATGCGCTGGAACATGCTGGTGTCATCAGCGGATTTGACCTCACCGTGGAAGCGGCGCTGACAAAGCTACACTTTTTACTCAGCCAGGATCTTTCGGCCGATCAAATCCGAGCCAGAATGCAGCAGAATTTGCGCGGCGAACTGACTGAAGACTGAAACGGAGCGATATGTAATGAAGCGGGCACTCATCATTATTGATATTCAGAACGATTTTTGCCCCGGCGGCCCGATGGCAGTCCATGAGGGTGACCATACGGTCGAGGTGGCGAATCGTTATGCGCGACTGTTCCGTGAAAACGGTGAATGCGTACTGGCGCTGCAGGACTGGCATCCGGCCGATCACGGCAGTTTTGCCTCGGTTTCCGGCGAACCGGTTTACACGCTGGGCGAGTTAAATGGTCTGGCCCAGATCTGGTGGCCCGATCACGGCATTCAGGGCTCGACTGGCGCTGATTTTCATCCAGGTCTGGATCGCTCACTGTTCGATGCGACGTTCCATAAGGGCCAGGATCAGGATGTCGACAGCTATAGCGCCTTTTTCGACAATGGCCATCGCCGTAAGACCGAGCTGGACAGCTGGCTGCGTGAGCGTGGGATCACCCATCTGGTGATGCTGGGGCTGGCGACGGATTACTGCGTAAAATATAGCGTGCTGGATGCGCTGGAGCTGGGATACCACGTTGAGGTGGTTAAAGAGGGCTGCCGCGGCGTCAATCTGAATCCCGAAGACAGTGAAATTGCCTTTGCCCAGATGACGGCTCAGGGCGCAATTCTGATTTAAAATGGAGCTGGCATGACGCCAGCTTTTTTTTAATGCAGATGGATGCGGGTCACGTCAGGGTCAATTCCAAACTCTTCTTTGAGCTCTTTTTTCGACTTCATCACCATTTCGCCACCTTTGCCGATGGTCATGTGCTGGGGCGCGTCGTTGTGCCGCGCCTGCCACATCATGACCAGCTGCAGGCAATTGTCGCGCTGCTCCTGGGTCAGTGCCACGCCATCCGGCCATTTACCAATCTCAACCGCCGTGGCAAGACGCTGATAGACTTCAGGCGTCATCGATGCAAGCATTGCTTCAAGCTGTTCCTTCATCGCCATTACCCTTTGGTCTGTTCGCCCTGCTCGTCGGTGAAATTCAGCGAGGCGGAGTTAACACAATAGCGTTCGCCGGTCGGCTGCGGGCCGTCAGGGAAGACATGTCCCAGGTGCGCATCGCAACTGCCACAGCGGATCTCAATACGCTGCATGCCGTGTGAATCATCTTCAATATAGCGAATCGCATCATCACTGACCGGCTGGTAGAAACTGGGCCAGCCACAGCCAGAGTCATACTTCGTCTCAGAGAGAAAAAGTGGCGCCTCACAGATCAGACAGTGGTAGATCCCTTCCTGCTTGTTGTGCAGCAGTGCGCCGCTGTAAGGCGGTTCCGTTCCGCGTTGCTGAGTGACGTAGCGTTGCATTTCAGTCAACTGTGCAATTTTTGCTTCGGGTGCGGTGTCTTTAGCCATTTTAGGATTCCGGGCAGTGCCATTCTGAAAAATTCGACTATTATTCTAACAAATGATCAACATAACCCGGGTCTTTTTTTGTGCTCACCCTTTCAGCCTGCTCTCTGCTAAGCGGATTTGTGACATCGATCACCTTTTATCCGGAGCATCCCTATATATTCGGCGATTGATTCAACGAAGCGCGATATCATTGGCGGCGCGCAAGCGGTTGCGCATCGAATAATTCCTCTCAGGCGAATTGATTTGTCGCAACAATTGACACGATTCCGCTTGACGCCTGGTAAGGTTTTTGTAATTTTACAGGCAACCTTTTATTCACTAACCAATAGCTGGTGGAATATATGACTATCAAAGTAGGTATCAACGGTTTCGGCCGTATCGGTCGCATCGTTTTCCGTGCTGCTCAAAAGCGTTCTGACATCGAAATCGTTGCTATCAACGACCTGCTGGACGCGGATTACATGGCGTACATGCTGAAGTATGACTCTACTCACGGTCGTTTCGACGGCACAGTAGAAGTTCAGGATGGCGCACTGGTGGTTAACGGTAAAAAAATCCGTGTTACCGCTGAACGTGATCCGGCCAACCTGAAGTGGGATGAAGTGGGCGTTGACGTTGTTGCTGAAGCAACCGGTATCTTCCTGACCGACGAAACCGCGCGTAAACACATCACCGCAGGTGCTAAGAAAGTCGTTCTGACCGGTCCATCTAAAGATGACACCCCAATGTTTGTTCGTGGTGCAAACTTCGACAAATATGATGGCCAGGATATCGTGTCTAACGCATCCTGTACCACTAACTGCCTGGCACCGCTGGCAAAAGTGATCAACGACAAGTTTGGCATCGTTGAAGGTCTGATGACGACCGTTCACGCCACCACTGCTACCCAGAAAACCGTTGATGGCCCTTCTCATAAAGACTGGCGCGGCGGCCGCGGCGCATCGCAGAACATCATTCCTTCATCAACTGGCGCAGCTAAAGCCGTTGGTAAAGTTCTGCCAGAGCTGAACGGCAAACTGACCGGTATGGCATTCCGCGTACCAACCCCTAACGTTTCCGTTGTTGACCTGACCGTGCGTCTGGAAAAAGCGGCTTCTTACAAAGAAATCTGTGCTGCAATTAAAGCGGCTGCAGAAGGTGAGATGAAAGACGTTCTGGGCTACGTTGAAGATGACGTGGTTTCTACCGACTTCAACGGCGAAATCCTGACTTCAGTGTTTGACGCTAAAGCCGGTATCGCGCTGAACGACAACTTTGTGAAACTGGTTTCCTGGTACGACAACGAAACTGGCTACTCAAACAAAGTTCTCGACCTGATTGCACTGGTTTCTGCTAAATAAGGCAGTCAGACATCATTGAGAATAAGGGCGACTTCGGTCGCCCTTTTTTTGATCCGCACAGGAAGGAATCGAACATGCAAGATAAACTGTTTTCTCTGCCGGTGGTCACGCAGATCTCCCCTTACCTCACCCAGCGCCAGATAGGTGAACTCCCCGCCATTGTTGTGAGTCACCCTAAAGTGCGGGCAGCCATTACGCTTCAGGGCGCGCACCTCATCGCCTGGCAACCCAGCGGCGAAAAGCCGGTACTCTGGCTGAGTGATAAGAGTCTCTTTGCACCGGGTAAGGCGATTCGTGGCGGCGTTCCGATCTGCTGGCCGTGGTTCGGCCCGGCGGGCGAACCGGCACACGGCTTTGCGCGGGTTCAGCCGTGGAAGCTCACGGCGCATGATGAAAATGAAGATGGCGTCATGCTGACGCTGGTGCTGGAGAGCAACCCTCAGACGCTGAAGCTCTGGCCGCATGAATTCACCCTGATTGCCCGCTTCCGGCTGGGCCAGCATTGTGAGATTGAGCTGGAAGCCTATGGTGACTTTGAAGCGACGGCGGCTCTGCACAGCTACTTTACCGTCAGCGACATCAACGGTGTGGAAGTCTCGGGTCTGGGCAATAGCTATATCGACAAAGTGAATAACGGCGAGGTGGCCAGCAGCGACGGCAAACAGCGTTATCCTGGACGCATCGACCGTATCTTTACCGCAGCAGAAGATTGTTCAGTGATTAATGATACTGCGGGAGAACGGCAGATCGAGGTGTACCACCATCATCATAGTGACGTTGTCACGTGGAATCCGGGTGTGGAACTCTCCTGCAGCATGACGGATATGGCGAATGAGGGCTATAAGACCATGGTCTGTGTGGAGACGGCGCGTATCAGCAAACCGTTACGCAGCGCGGGAGAAAAACCGGCACGACTGGCCACGACGTTCCGTCTCAAAAAGAAAGCCGCAGCCAGCGACAACGTTAACGGCTAAACAATATCCAGCGGCAACTTATGCTGTGGCGCTGGCCAGGCGCGATCGATGAGCTGCAAATCCTCATCGGTCAGTTCCACCTCCAGCGTCGCCGCATTATCCTGAACGTGGGCCACTGAACTGGCTTTAGGAATGGCAATCACTCCTGGCTGACGAATCACCCAGGCCAGCAGCAATTGCGCCACGCTGATGCCCTTCTGCTGTGCAATCTGAGTCAGCTGAGGATCGGTAAAGAGTGAGTCACGTAGCCGTCCGGCCTGGGCCAGCGGACAGTAAGCCATGACCGGTACGCCACGCTGCTGACATGCCGGCAGCAGATCAAATTCAATGCCGCGTGAAGCCAGATGATAGAGCACCTGATTGGTCGCGCAGGCCTCGCCCTTCTCTTCATCCCACAGTTCGGCCATATCATCGGTGTCAAAATTCGATACGCCCCAGTGACGAATTTTGCCCTGCTGCTGCAGGCGTTCCATCGCGCGCAGTGTCTCTTCCAGCGGAATATTGCCGCGCCAGTGCAACAGGTAGAGATCGAGATAATCGGTTTGCAGACGTTGCAGGCTGCGCTCACAGGCTGCAATGGCATCCACTTCGCCCGCATTCCACGGATAAACTTTGGAGACCAGCAGCGCCCGGTCGCGACGGCCCAGCAGTGCCTGCCCGACCACCTCTTCGGCTCCGCCATCTGCATACATTTCGGCGGTATCGATAAGCTTCAAGCCGCACTCAAGACCCGCCTGCAATGCAGCGACTTCATCAGCACGCTGCGCCGGGTTTTCACCCATATACCAGGTGCCCTGACCGATCACCGGCAGATCGCCAAAACCGGCAAAGTTAATCGTGTTACGCATTCTGCTCTCCCGCCCCATTCTGAGGCCCTGTAAAAGAACAGAGGGCAATAAATGCCCTCTTTTGGTGCGTTATCAGAAGGTATAGCTGACACCCGTCCAGATTAACGCCTGCCCGCTTTTATCAATCATCGGGCTGTCTTTGATTTCGCTGTCGAAACGGATATAACGCCCCATAACGCTGGCATTCCACTGCGGCGCAATCTGATAGCTGGCGCTCAGTTCCACATAAGGTGACCAGCTGTCATCCGGGTTGTAACGGCTGATGCCGGTACGGGCGCTTTCATGCCCGGATACCCCATAGTAATAACGGTTTTGATTGGCGCTGTTCCATGTGGCCCCGATGCCCGGCGTCAGGCTGAAGTCACCCATCTGGAAGCGATAGAGGTATGTCAGGTCCCAGATCATCCCATTGCTGTTATTGAGCACATCCCCCAGCAATGAGGTACGGACAATCCCCCAGTCAGCGGTGTGACGATAGGTTGCGCCACCCATCAGCGTCATGCGGCGTTTATCCAGCCCTTTCATGTCGCCCAGGTCGTTGTCGCTGGGTTTGTACTCCTGCGGTGAACCCAGCAGCGTCAGTGACAGCTGGTTCTGAGGATCTTTCCACAGGTAGTAGCCGCCCTGCAGGCTGCGGAACCAGAAGTCTTCACCCTCGTAATTGATAACCGGAAGCGGGATATACCGGTCCTGGCCGCCGCGATAAGGTGAATCGGCATAGATGACCGATGCGCCAATGGAAAGCGGTGCGGCATTCGCGTGCGTGGCCAGTAAATAACAGGGCAGAAGTGCAACAAGCGTCTTAAATTTGAATTGGTTCACAATTTATTCATTCCATAAATATAACAATCAAACAGGAAGTCTAACGTTTTTTCACGGCTGGATTAACTTATATCGAAATCCTTTAAGTGACTGATCGATGAAAGTGGCATTAAAGGTTAAAAACACGTTAAGTTAAAGCATCACCCATAAGAACGCATCTCACAACAGACCCGCTGTACAGTTGATCTTCCCCTCATTAACCCAAACCCGTGGAGGAAATTTCCTAGAAGCCATCTACAGTTAGAAGTAACAGCAGACATTTTGTACGAGCAGAGTAACCACAAAAGTTGTGTATCCCGATAAGAAAGATCAGGTTGGCATAAGGGTTGCTGTACTCAACAGAGAATATCTTCCGGGAGCTGCTATAAGCCTCTAATTACGCTCCTTACCTGTGCTAAAAACGAAAGGACGGGCATCGCTATGAATATATTCGATCACTATCGTCAGCGTTATGAAGCTGCCAAGGACGAAGAGTTCACACTGCAGGAATTTCTTGCTATCTGTAAGCAGGATCGCAGTGCATACGCCAACGCTGCAGAGCGACTGTTAATGGCTATCGGAGAGCCGGTAATGGTCGATACTGCTCAGGAGCCACGCCTTTCCAGAATATTCTCCAACCGTGTGATGGGACGCTATCCGGCGTTCGAGGAGTTTTACGGCATGGAGGAAGCGATTGAACAGATCGTCTCCTACCTGAAACATGCCGCTCAGGGACTGGAAGAGAAGAAACAGATCCTCTATTTACTGGGGCCGGTAGGTGGCGGTAAATCCTCACTGGCGGAACGGCTTAAGTCGCTGATGCAGCGGGTACCCATCTATGTACTGAGCGCCGACGGGGAACGCAGCCCGGTTAATGACCACCCTCTCTGCCTGTTTAACCCGCAGGAAGATGCGCATATTCTCGAAAAAGAGTATGGCGTGCCGCGCCGTTATCTCGGCACGATCATGTCGCCGTGGGCCGCTAAGCGACTGCACGACTTTGGCGGCGATATCTCGCGTTTCAAAGTGGTGAAAGTCTGGCCGTCGATCCTGGAACAGCTGGCGATTGCCAAAACTGAACCGGGTGATGAGAACAACCAGGATATCTCTGCGCTGGTCGGTAAAGTGGATATCCGTAAACTGGAAAACCACGCGCAAAACGATCCTGATGCTTACGGTTACTCCGGCGCACTCTGCCGTGCCAACCAGGGCATCATGGAATTCGTTGAGATGTTCAAAGCGCCTATCAAGGTGCTGCACCCCTTACTGACGGCGACGCAGGAAGGGAACTACAACGGCACCGAGGGGATTTCGGCGCTGCCGTTTAACGGCATTATTCTGGCGCACTCCAACGAATCAGAGTGGGTGACGTTCCGTAATAACAAGAATAATGAGGCGTTCCTTGACCGTGTCTATATCGTCAAGGTGCCCTACTGCCTGCGGGTCTCTGAAGAGATCAAAATCTACGACAAGTTACTTAATCACAGTGAGCTGGCGACCTCGCCCTGCGCACCGGGTACGCTGGAAACGCTGGCACGCTTCTCTATCCTGTCACGTCTCAAGGATCCGGATAACTCCAGCATCTATTCCAAAATGCGGGTCTACGATGGTGAAAGCCTGAAAGATACCGACCCTAAGGCGAAGTCATGGCAGGAGTATCATGATTACGCCGGTGTGGATGAGGGGATGAACGGCCTTTCAACCCGCTTTGCCTTTAAGATTCTGTCGCGGGTATTTAACTTTGACCACGCCGAAGTGGCGGCCAACCCGGTGCACCTGTTCTATGTACTGGAGCAGCAGATTGAGCGCGAACAGTTCCCACAGGATCAGGCCGAGAAATACCTTGAGCACCTCAAAGGCTATCTGATCCCCAAATATGCTGAGTTTATCGGCAAAGAGATTCAGACCGCCTATCTGGAATCTTACTCTGAATATGGTCAGAACATCTTTGACCGCTATGTGACCTATGCCGACTTCTGGATTCAGGATCAGGAGTATCGCGATCCCGATACCGGACAGCTGTTTGATCGTGAATCGCTCAACGCGGAACTGGAGAAAATCGAGAAGCCCGCTGGCATCAGTAACCCGAAAGATTTCCGTAATGAGATCGTCAACTTCGTGCTGCGCGCCAGGGCACACAATAACGGCCGCAACCCGAACTGGACCAGTTACGAGAAATTACGCACCGTGATCGAGAAGAAAATGTTCTCAAATACGGAAGAGTTGCTGCCGGTGATTTCGTTTAATACCAAGACCTCTACCGATGAGCAGAAAAAGCATGATGATTTTGTCGATCGCATGATGGAAAAAGGCTATACCCGCAAACAGGTTCGCCTGCTGTGTGAATGGTATTTGCGTGTGCGTAAATCGTCCTGATAAGAGTCTGTAAGCTTGCCGGTAAGTGATACCGGTCTGACAAGGTCGGGTTTGCCCGGCCTGCTTACAATGTAGTTTGGGGGAATACCATGGCCTATTTCATCGATCGCCGACTTAACGGCAAAAACAAGAGCGCGGTAAACCGCCAGCGCTTCTTGCGCCGTTATAAGTCGCAAATTAAGCAGTCGATCTCCGAGGCCATCAATAAACGCTCGGTGACCGATGTAAGCAGCGGTGAGTCTGTCTCTATCCCGATTGACGACATCAATGAGCCAATTTTCCATCAGGGACGCGGCGGCAACCGCCATCGGGTCCATCCGGGCAACGATCATTTTGTGCAGAATGACCGGGTCGAGCGCCCGCAGGGTGGCGGTGGCGGCGGCAGTGGCCAGGGCAATGCCAGTCAGGATGGTGAAGGTCAGGATGAATTTGTCTTTCAGATATCGAAAGATGAATATCTGGACCTGCTGTTTGAAGATCTCGCCCTGCCTAACCTGCGCCGGAACCAGCATCGTCAGTTGAATGAGTATAAGACCCACCGTGCCGGCTTCACCTCCAACGGTGTGCCTGCCAATATCAGCGTCGTACGTTCGTTGCAGAACTCGCTGGCGCGTCGTACGGCGATGACGGCGGGTAAACGCCGGATGCTGCACGAACTGGAAGAAACGCTGCTGGAGATTGAGAACTCTGAACCGGCTCAGCTTCTGGAGGAGGAGCGGCTGCGCAAAGAGATCGCCGAGTTGCGGGCGCGTATCGATCGGGTGCCTTTTATCGACACCTTCGACCTGCGCTACAAAAACTTTGAGAAACGGCCGGAGCCTTCCAGCCAGGCAGTGATGTTCTGTCTGATGGATGTATCCGGATCCATGGATCAGGCCACCAAGGATATGGCGAAACGCTTCTATATCCTGCTTTACCTGTTCCTGAGCCGCACCTACAAGAATGTTGATGTGGTTTACATTCGTCATCACACGCAGGCCAAAGAGGTGGATGAACAGGAGTTCTTCTACTCCCAGGAGACCGGTGGCACCATCGTTTCGAGTGCACTGAAACTCATGGATGAGGTGGTGAAAGAGCGCTATGACCCGGCGCAGTGGAACATATATGCTGCGCAGGCGTCGGATGGCGATAACTGGGCCGACGATTCACCGCTCTGTCACGAGATCCTGGCGAAGCATATTCTGCCAGTGGTGCGTTATTACAGTTATATCGAGATTACCCGCCGTGCACATCAGACGCTGTGGCGCGAGTATGAGCATCTGCAGTCGACGTTCGATAACTTTGCTATCGAACACATTCGTGAGCCGGAAGATATCTACCCGGTGTTCCGATCGCTGTTCCATAAACAGGCAACGGAAGCCTGATGCACTAAGCCGGCTCATCGCCGGCTTTTTTTATCTTCAGAATAACCTGCTAAAACAGTCTGTTTTCTGCCGCTTGCCTGCCAACCCCCTCATTCTTCACATTAATCTGATTCCATATGCTGTTAAGCAATTCGTATAATGATCATTTTCACAATGACAACTCCTTGATAAAACATTATCTTTCAGAGATAGCATGGATATTTGTCACCAGTCGCTGCACCGCACTGTCATATCTCAGGAGATCGGGTTTGAACCACACTATTGTCTACAGTCTGTTTATCATCGGTTCCGTGCTGGTCGCATCGAGCATTCTGCTCAGCTCTTTCTCATCCAGACTGGGCATCCCCATTCTGGTGATCTTCCTTGCCCTGGGCATGCTGACCGGGGTTGATGGTATCGGCGGCATCGCCTTTGATAACTATCCGGCGGCTTACTTAATCTCGAACCTGGCGCTGGCGATTATCCTGCTGGATGGCGGCATGCGGACCAAAGCCAGCTCATTTAAAGTTGCCCTGGGGCCAGCGCTGTCGCTGGCGACCGTCGGGGTCATGATTACCGCAGGCTTAACCGGTGTGGTCGCCGCCTGGTTGTTTAACCTGGATATGATGCAGGGCTTCCTGATTGGCGCGATCATCGGCTCCACGGATGCCGCCGCCGTCTTCTCCCTGCTGGGTGACAAAGGTCTGAATGAGCGCGTCAGCTCCACGCTGGAGATTGAATCGGGCAGTAACGATCCGATGGCGGTGTTCCTGACCATTACGCTGATTGAGATGATCGAGCAGGGCCGCAGCGGCCTTGACTGGATGTTCCTGGTGCATCTGGTGCAGCAGTTTGGTCTGGGTATTGTGCTGGGCCTGGGCGGCGGCTGGGCGCTACAGCAGCTGATTAACCGTATCAGTCTGGCCGGTGGGCTCTATCCGCTGCTGGCGTTGAGTGGCGGCATTCTGGTGTTCGCCCTGACCACGGTATTAGAGGGCAGCGGCATCCTGGCGGTCTATCTGTGCGGCTTTTTACTGGGCAACAGGCCGATTCGCAACCGTCACGGCATTCTGCAGACCTTTGACGGCATGGCGTGGCTGAGTCAGATTGGCATGTTCATCGTGCTGGGATTGCTGGTAACCCCGTCTGATTTGTGGCATATCGCGGTTCCGGCGATGATCCTCTCGCTATGGCTGATTCTGGTTGCGCGCCCACTGTCGGTCTTTATTGGTCTGCTGCCGTTTCGCAGTTTTACCACCCGCGAACGCGTCTTTATCAGCTGGGTCGGTTTACGCGGCGCGGTACCGATTATCCTTGCGGTCTTCCCGATGATGGCCGGATTAGAAAACGCGTCGCTCTATTTTAATATCGCCTTCTTTGTGGTGCTGGTCTCCCTGATGTTGCAGGGCACCTCGCTGGGCTTTGCAGCGAAAAAAGCCAAAGTAGTGGTGCCGCCTACCGCATCGCCTATCAGCCGTATCGGTCTGGATATCCACCCCGAAAATCCGTGGGAGCAGTTTGTCTACCAGCTCAGCGCTGACAAGTGGTGCGTCGGCGCCGCACTGCGTGACCTGCAGATGCCGCGTGAGACCCGCATCGCCGCCCTGTTCCGTGACAATGTGCTGATGCATCCGAATGATGGGACGCGTCTCAGGGAGAACGACGTCATCTGCGTGATTGGCCGTGAGCGCGATCTGCCGGCGCTGGGTAAGATGTTCAGCCAGTCGCCGCCGGTTTCCCTCGACCAGCGTTTCTTTGGTGACTTTATTCTGGATGCTGAAGCTCGCCTGCGCGATATTGCGCAGATTTACGGACTGGAACTGGATGAGAACACCAACGATCAGCAGTCGCTGGGACAACTGGTGCTGAGTATGCTGGGCGGCGCGCCGGTGGTTGGCGATCAGGTTGAGTGGAATCAGCTGACGTGGACCGTCGCGGAGAAAGAGGATAACCGTATTGTGAAGATTGGTGTCCGTCCGGCTGAAGAGAAGGAATAATCCTAATCATTCAGCCACGTTATTTTCTGTCGATACGCTAAGCTTAAAAGTCTATGCCAGCAAAAACGGGAGAAATGAATGGGACACGTGGTTAAAATTGGTCGTTATGAGATTGTTGATGCCGATCTTGACAGTGAGAACCTCGACACCGTCAGCATCCCCTGTCACACCAATCCCGGCTTAATTACCCAACTTGATGGCTGGGATCGCGATACCAGCGTTCCGGCATGGATTGACGGAGAACCGGTGGATCTGCAGATTGGTCATTACGATAAACAGCAGGACCGCTGGATTTTAAAAAAACCTGCCTGAGTCCGTTACCACTACCGCCAGTCGTAAGATTTGGCGGTAATTCCTAAAAAGCGTCTTAAACAGTTTGGTTATAACCAACTCCCGCCTTATTTTATCCAGTAAAAACCAAAACTTAGCCATTTAAAACTTTAATCACTTTTGATGTTTTCAGATTTTTTCCGTATTAACTCTGTCAAATAACTCCTGCATACTCATTCTCAATGCTGCAACATTTCGTGAGTACTATCACGCTTTAGCCGTTATCTTTTTTGCAGCTGCACTGGCTTTACTGACTGCAACAGACTGAAAATTATTTTTTAATTTTTCAGAAGCCCACCCCTGAGCGCGTACATGATTCTGGTCAGGCCATCTTTTACTTGAGAAAGAGAGCAGGTTTTATGGCAAGTACATTGATAATGAATAGCCCGAGCCGCTCGTGGAGCGGCACGCGTAAAAATATCATCGTGAAATTCGCCCTGAGCTTTTCCGATCTGATTGCACTTAACCTCGCACTGTTTTTATCTGCCGCGACGATACAGGGTATTTGGGGCGAGCTGGATTCCTTTATTCCACCTCATCAAATTGAATATCGTTTTGTGGCACAGTTTATTATGTCAGTTATGTGTACCGGCTGGTTCTGGGTACGCCTGCGTCACTATACCTATCGCAAACCCTTCTGGTTTGAGCTGAAAGAGATCATTAAAACATTATTTGTTTTCTCGCTGCTCGACCTCGCGTTGATCGCCTTCTCTAAATGGGACTTCTCCCGCATGGTGTGGGTCTTCAGCTGGACATATGCCCTGCTGCTGCTGCCGCTGATGCGTGCTCTGGTTAAACGCGCCATTCACAAGGCGGGTCAGTGGCAGAAAGAGACCATCATTATTGGCTCCGGCAGAAACGCCACCGAAGCTTACGCGGCGCTGCAGAGTGAAGAGATTCTGGGCTACAACGTACAGGCCTTTATCTCGGTCGATGATGTCCCGGCTCAGCAGAGCGTGAATGGCGTGCCGGTGATCACCTGGAAAGATATCAACTGGCAGACCATTGACCGCGACAACGTGCAGTTTATTGTGGCGATGGAGTATGAGCAGCAGCCGATGCGCGATCGCTGGCTGAAATTCCTGTCGAAAATGAACTGCCGTTCAGTTTCAGTGATCCCGACGCTGCGCGGCGTGCCGCTTTACGGCACGGACATGTCCTTTATCTTCAGCCATGAAGTGATGATTCTGCGCGTCAGCAACAACCTGGCGAAACACTCCTCCCGTTTCATGAAGCGCGCCTTTGATATCGTGGTGGCGTCGATGTTGCTGCTGTTCCTCGGCCCAATCTTCGCCCTGCTCTGTTATATGGTAAAACGTGATGGCGGCAATGCCATTTATGGTCACGAGCGTGTGGGCCAGAATGGCAAAAAATTCAAATGTCTGAAATTCCGTTCCATGGTGACCAATTCCAAAGAGGTGCTGGAGAAATTACTGGCAACCAGCGAAGAGGCACGAATTGAGTGGGACAAAGATTTCAAACTGAAGAATGACCCGCGCGTGACCCGGATTGGTAGTTTCCTGCGTAAAACCAGCCTGGACGAGTTGCCGCAGCTGTGGAACGTGATTCGTGGCGAGATGAGCCTGGTTGGCCCGCGTCCGGTGATTGAAGCTGAGCTGGAGCGTTATGCCGGTGATGTCGACTACTACCTGATGGCCAAGCCGGGTATGACCGGTCTGTGGCAGGTCAGCGGACGTAACGATATCGACTATGATACCCGCGTCTATTTTGACTCCTGGTATGTCAAAAACTGGGCGCTCTGGACCGATATTGCGATCCTGTTCAAAACCGCAGGCGTGGTGTTACGCCGCGACGGCGCTTACTAATCAGACCTCTGCGATGCCTGTTTACAGCAGGCATCGCACTTTCCGCACGACTTCCTCTATCTTTTTTGCCGCTGAATCATTACCCTCTGCGATCGTTTTTTAACAGAACGCTTACCCTCTGGTTGTTATGCAAAAATTTACTCTGCTGTTATTAAGCCTGGTGCTGCTGGCACCCTTAGGCATCGATCTCTATTTGCCCACGCTGCCACAAATCGCAGAAGGGCTGGATACGCCGGTTAATCTGGTGCAGACCACCATTCCCCTGTTTCTGCTGGTCATGGGGCTGGGACAACTGGTGACCGGCCCGCTGGTGGACAACTATGGCCGTAAGCCGATCGCCTTGCTGGGCCTGGCGCTTTACATCACGGGGAGTGCCATCGCCGCCACCGCTACCTCATTCCCGCTGTTCGTCCTTGCCCGCCTGGTGCAGGGCTGTGGCGTCTGCTGCAGCGCGGTCGTGGCCTTTAGCGGCGTGCGTGATCGCCTGAGCGGTGATGATGCCGCCCGTGCGTATGGCTTCCTGAATGGCGCATTAAACATCGTCCCGGCCCTGGCTCCGCTGCTGGGCGGTTTGCTGGCCAGCGCCTTTGACTGGCGCGCACCCTTCTGGTTTCTCTGCGCCTACGGCGTGCTGATTACGCTGCTGGTGATTATCTGGCTGCCAGAGACGCGCCCGGCGGATACCCTGCGGGTGAAAGGATTACCGATTAAACAGTATGCCGCGATCCTGCGTCAGCCGCGCTTTCTGGCGTTCGCGTTCGCCAATGCCGGTGCGCTAGGCATGGTGCTGACCTACGTGTCGCTGGCACCGCAGGTATTAATGACCGAAGGCGGGCTGACGCCAATCCAGTTCTCTTTTGCTTTTGGCGCCAACGGTTTCTGGATCATGTTTGTCAGCATGTTCGTGAATAAAGCGATTCGCAAAGCGGGTCGCCCTTTCTGCCTGGCGATGGGGTTTTTCACTATGCTGATGGGCGCGGTGCTGCTGGTTGCGGGGATGCAGATCTTCCCGGCGGAGATGCAGACGCACTGGGCGCTTTACATGTTCCCGGTGGCCGTTTCAGTTGCCGGGCTGGCCTTTACGGTGGGACCGGCCACCAGCTATGCGCTGGAGCCCTATCAGCAACAGGCGGGCGTGGCGTCCGCCTTGCAGGGATTCATTCAGATGGCCGGTGGCGCGTCAGGCAGCCTGGTCATTGTGGCGCTGCCGGTGCCGGAGAAGCTGTCGCTGAGTCTGATGATGCTGCTGGGTGCAGCGCTGGCCTTTATCGCCTGGCGCTGCAGCAGAAAGATGCGCGGCAGCCTGACCGCGCTTAAATAACGGTTACCGGAACGCGGGGTGCCAGCGCACACATCAGCTCGTACCCTACCGTTCCGGCCGCTTTTGCCACCTGATCGATTTTCACCTGCTCACCCCACAGCTCCACGGCTGAGCCAATACCGGCCTGGGGACAGGGGGTCAAGTCGACGGTGATCATATCCATCGAAACCGCACCAACCACCTGAGTCATCACACCATCGACACAGACGGGCGTACCCGTCGGGGCATGCCGTGGATAGCCATCCGCGTAGCCACAGGCCACCACGCCAATTCGCTGCGCTGCACTGGCGTGATAGCGGTAGCCGTAACCCACTCCATCGCCCGCCTGTAGCTGCTGGACCGCAATAATCTCACTGCTTAAGGTCATCACTGGCTTCAGGCCACTGCCTGCAATGTCCTGCCAGTCACCGCTGGGCGACGCGCCATACAGAATGATGCCGGGACGGACCCAGTCAAAGTGCGCTTCAGGATGCCACAGGGTGCAGGCGGAGTTGGAGAGCGATCGCGGGCAGTTCAGCCCCTCAGCCGCCTGCTCTACGCGCTGCAGTGGCGCAATCAGACCCTGCGGATTTTCCGCATCGGCAAAATGGGCCATCAGCGTCATCTCACCTACCGTACTGAGCGCCCGCAGCTTTTGCCATGCACCGTTGACCTGTTCCGGGCGAAAACCCAGCCGGTTCATCCCGCTGTTCATTTTGAGATAGATATCAACCGGTGCTGCAAGTCTGGCACTGGCCAGCGCGTTGATTTGCCAGTTACTGTGTACGCTGGTGGTGAGACGATAACGGTCAATCAGCTGCAGATCCTCTGGCTGGAAGAAACCTTCCAGCAGCAGAATCGGCTTTTTCCAGCCCTGTTCGCGCAGCTGGATCGCCTCTTCCATATTAAGAAGCGCGAAGCCGTCAGTGGCAGATAACGCCTCGCGCACGCGATCAATGCCATGGCCATAAGCATTAGCTTTCACCACTGACCAGACGCGGGAGGCGGGTGCCGCCTGGCGAACAACAGTCAGGTTATGATGTAACGCCTGCTGGTTGATGATAGCGACAATCGGACGTGACATCCTCTCTCTCCCTGAATACTTAACGAGTTGCGTTGGCGTTACGCAGCGGCGATGAGGTCGCCGCGAAACCGGGTAAGTAGCGGAACACCGCTAAGTCATCCGCCGCAATGGCCGGCTTTTTACCGGAGATGAGATCGGCCAGCAACTGACCAGAACCACACGCCATCGTCCAGCCCAGCGTACCGTGACCGGTATTGAGCCAGAGATTAGAGATCGGTGTGGCGCCCACAATCGGCGTACCGTCTGGCGTCATCGGACGCAGACCGGTCCAGAAACTCGCCTGCGCGAGATGACCGCCTTCAGGATAGAGATCACTGACCACCATCTCCAGCGTTTCCCGCCGCGCTTCGGTGAGTTTGGTGTTAAAACCAACAATTTCCGCCATGCCGCCGACACGAATACGATCGTCAAACCGCGTCACCGCCACTTTGTAGGTCTCATCCAGGATAGTTGAAACCGGTGCGGCATCAGGATTTTTAATCGGAATAGTGAGTGAATAGCCTTTCAGCGGATAGACCGGAATATCGATGACATTTTTTAACAGCGCGGTCGAGTAGGAACCGAACGCCACCACATAGCTGTCCGCCTTGATAATCTCATCGCCGCACTTCACGCCATAGATGCGATTGCCATCGCGCAGCAGGTGGTCGACCGGAGTATTAAAGCGGAAGACCACGCCCGCCTCTTCGGCCATTTTTGCCAGCCGCTGAGTAAAGAGCTGACAGTCGCCGGTTTCATCATTGGGCAGGCGTAATCCGCCGGTGAGTTTATGCTGGGTTGCCGCCAGTGCCGGTTCAACGCGAGACAGTTCATGCGCCTGCAGCAGCTCATAGGGCACGCCCGCGTCGCGCAGCACCGCAATATCTTTGCTGGCGCTGTCGAACTGCTGCTGGGTACGGAACAGTTGCAGCGTCCCGCCCTGACGGCCCTCATAGGCGATGCCGGTTTCACTGCGCAGCGCTTTCAGACAGTCACGGCTATATTCGGCAATCCGCACCATGCGGCTTTTGTTCTGCTGATAGTGATTGATGTCGCAGTTGCGCAGCATGTGCCACATCCACTCCAGCTGAAAACTACTGCCATCCAGCCGGATAGCCAGCGGCGCGTGGCGCTGAAACATCCACTTCACCGCTTTCAATGGCACGCCGGGCGCTGCCCAGGGTGCGGCATAACCCGGAGAGATCTGACCGGCATTCCCTGCACTGGTCTCCATCGCTGCGGCGGGCTGACGATCAATGACCGTCACCTGATGTCCGGCACGCGCCAGATACCAGGCACTTGCCACCCCGACCACACCACTTCCAAGAATTACAACGTGCATAGCTCCCCCACCCGACCTGTAAAAGCATAATTCACTGTTCAACTGATGATAGTCAGCGGATTTACATAGCGGACACCACCACAGAATTTCACCATCCATTTCACATCTTTTTTACTTTTCAGGTAACTAAAATCTTGTCGCACGGCCAATTTCAGCGCTTTATGCGTCTTAATCCTTAAACACAGAAATAAATGACAACGAAGGCAGTTAAATCTGCCTGTTGCAGGAGATTCATTCAACCCCATACATTCCGCTTATAAACAGGATTAGATTCCGCAATTTATAATAAGGCTAGTATTAAAGGCTGTTAAATTCTCTGCCGCACCACTCTTAATGATTTTGTGCCAAAGAATTCGTTTGAGTTCGCATTTCGGATAAGCGACAGTGGGCTATCATTGTTGTGTTCGCTCAGTTTTTTTCGGGTTCCCTTTTTCAGGATGAAGCCTTAAATAACCAGAACGGGTTGTCTTTCGGGTCAGCCGGTTTGCAAAAAAGAGGTGCGCTATGACGACAATCTTTGACGAAGCCATCAGAGACAGCAAACGACTCAATGACGGACCAGACTGGACATTCGAACTGCTTGATGTCTACTTAGCCGAGATCGACCGGGTGGCTAAACTCTACCGGCTTGATACCTACCCGCACCAAATCGAAGTGATTACCTCTGAACAGATGATGGATGCCTACTCCAGCGTCGGCATGCCAATCAACTATTCACACTGGTCATTCGGCAAAAAGTTTATCGAGACCGAGCAGCGCTATAAGCATGGTCAGCAGGGTCTGGCCTATGAGATTGTCATCAACTCTAATCCCTGCATCGCCTACCTGATGGAAGAGAACACCATGACCATGCAGGCGCTGGTGATGGCGCATGCCTGCTATGGCCACAACTCTTTCTTTAAAAATAACTATCTGTTCCGCAGCTGGACGGATGCCGGGTCGATTGTCGATTACCTGTTGTTCGCCAAAAACTATATCAGTGACTGCGAAGAGCGCTATGGCGTCGAAGAGGTAGAGCGGCTGCTCGACTCCTGCCATGCCTTAATGAATTATGGCGTCGATCGCTATAAGCGCCCGCAGAAAATCTCTCTGCAGGAGGAGAAGGCGCGGCAGAAAAGCCGTGAAGAGTATCTGCAAAGTCAGGTGAACACCCTGTGGCGAACGCTGCCACGGCGTGAGAAAGAGACCGTGACCTTTGAAGCCGCGCGCTACCCCTCTGAGCCGCAGGAAAACCTGCTCTATTTTATGGAGAAAAACGCCCCGCTGCTGGAGTCATGGCAGCGTGAGATCCTGCGCATTGTGCGCAAGGTGAGCCAGTATTTCTATCCGCAGAAACAGACCCAGGTAATGAATGAAGGCTGGGCAACATTCTGGCACTACACCATCCTCAATCACCTCTATGATGAAGGCAAAGTGTCGGAACGCTTTATGATGGAGTTCCTGCACAGCCACACCAACGTCGTGTTTCAGCCGCCCTATAACAGTCAGTGGTATAACGGCATCAACCCCTATGCGTTAGGGTTCGCGATGATGCAGGATATCAAGCGTATCTGTCAGTCGCCGACCGAGGAGGATCGCTACTGGTTCCCGGATATCGCCGGTTCCGACTGGCTGGAAACGCTGCATTTTGCGATGCGCGAGTTCAAGGATGAGAGTTTTATCAGCCAGTTCCTGTCGCCGAAAGTCATGCGTGATTTCCGTCTGTTTACCGTACTGGATGATGACCGCAACAATTATCTCGAAATCGCCGCGATCCACGATGAGGCGGGCTACCGGGCAATTCGCCAGCAGCTCTCTGCGCAGTACAACCTGAGTAATCTCGAACCGAATATTCAGGTCTATAACGTCGATCTGCGCGGTGACCGTTCGCTGACCCTGCGTTATGTGCCGCAGAGCCGCACGCCACTGGATAAGAGCCGTCGCGAGGTGCTGAAACATGTGCATCGTCTGTGGGGATTTGATGTGATTCTGGAACAGCAGAACGAGGATGGCAGCGTAGAGCTGCTGGATCGTAATCCACCACGCGGTTCATCACTCTGATGGGATAAAAACAAAAAACCGGACGCGATGTCCGGTTTTTTTTAACGCTTACTGCCGAGATCGTCGGGCAGATTCTTCTGCATACTGTGCCAGATTTCACCGCTGCGGCGGCCGTAGTTGCGCACCACGTCCACAATCTCATCCTGTCCGGGCTCTTTGTCGCACAGTTCCAGCAGTTTAAGATAGAAATCGCGCGCGACCTGACGGGCTTCCGGATTAGAGAAGTAGTGGCGGCCAACGCGGGTATAGAGCCCTTTCAGGCCATTCAGGATCAGACCGTAAATCGGGTTACCTGACGCAAACGCCAGACCGCGGAACACCCGGTAGTCGAGCTCGGTATAGGCATCAGCCTGATCGGCAGCCGCGCTGACCGTTTCCAGCACTTCGCGTGCTTTGTCCGGATGATGGCGCAGCGCCCGGCTGATAAAGATCGATGAAATATTGCTGCGTACCGACAGCAGGTTGTCGATCAGCACCGGAACGCTGTCGTGATCGAGACGGGCCAGCGTTTCCAGAATATTCAGGCCGGACGTCTCCCAGAAATCGTTCACCCGTGTTGGTTTACCGTGCTGAATAGTCAGCCAGCCATCGCGCGCCAGGCGCTGCAGCACTTCACGCAAGGTGGTGCGCGTCACCCCAATCAATTCAGAAAGCTCACGCTCAGCAGGAAGAATCGACCCTGGCGGAAAGCGACTGTTCCAGATGCTTTCAATAATATACTCTTCAGCAAATCCCGCTGGACTCTGAGCCTTTATAACCATAGCAATGTGTTCTCGTTGCTTTTCTAATCATGATGGGCACTCATCATACCAGACGCCCTATAGCGGATATAGCCTGCGTAACCATTAAAACCGGGCGCAGGCGCATATTTCAGCATGGCTGACCGCAGTATCAGCGGCTTCGGGATCACGGGCGGGCTGAATGGCTTTCTGCGCTGAAATGGCGCGTGCCACAGCACCGCTGAGTGTCAGCGTTCAGCCACCCTGAAAGCGCAGGACTTTGACAGCATATAACCCGCGCCTGCCGTTTCGCCTCCTGCCGCATGCGATCGCCCCTGTCGCCACTGCGGCTCTCCCCGCTCTTCACTGACGGTCGTTCTGCCGATAAGGTCCGGCTTATCCTCATTTAACCTGCTCTGGATCAGAATCAGGTCATGTTTGCACACGATTTTTCCCTGCCCCTGGCTGGTTTGCAAACGCTTTTGGTTTACACTGCGTGGCATTAACGTTTACAGGGAATGCAATATGTTGCGATATCTGAATCAATGCTCACGTGGTCGCGGAGCCTGGTTACTACTGGCACTGACTGCACTTGCACTGGAATTAACAGCACTCTTTTTTCAGCACGTAATGGGCCTGAAGCCCTGCGTGATGTGTATTTATGAGCGCAATGCGCTGTTTGGTGTGCTGGGCGCGGGTCTGGTTGGTGCGATTGCGCCGAAATCGCCATTGCGTCTGGCGGCGCTGGCGTTGTGGATCTACAGTGCCTGGGAAGGTCTGCGTCTCTCTTATGAACATACCATGATTCAGCTGCACCCTAACCCCTTCACCACCTGTGATTTTGCTGCCCGCTTCCCCAGCGGCTTACCGCTGGATAAGTGGCTGCCGTCGGTGTTTCTTGCCAGCGGTGACTGTGCAGAACGCAGCTGGACTTTCCTGACGCTCAGCATGCCGCAGTGGATGATTGTGGTGTTCGCCGGTTATCTGCTGGTCGCGGCGCTGGTGCTGATAGCTCAGCCGCTGAAACCTAAACGCCGCGATCTCTTTGGTCGCTGAGATCAAAAAAGGCTGCCACTGGCATAATGCTGGTCAGTTAAGATTAGAGTTGTAAAGGCTGTCACGGTCAGACGTGGCAGCTTTTTTTCTGTGCGAGCGAGCCGCAGTGCGGGCCAGCGCACCTCTGCTGCTGCCGGGCCGTCCTCG